>CAYQWK010000064.1:0-18387 GCA_964420805.1 uncultured Bifidobacteriaceae bacterium
CAGCGGCACCGCGACCATCACCGGGTCTTTGAATTGCGTGATCGTCCAGATGCCCGTTTTGACCGGGTCGCCCGAGACCTTTTCGTAAGTCGTGGTGATGCTCATCGTCTGCCCCCAGAGCCGCACCACGCGCACAGTGCGTATCCCGTAGAACGGATCGACCGGCGACGTCAACGTCACCTCGCCCCTCCCGGCCACGCCCTCGACCGACAACGCGTCGAATGCCGGCGGCGGCATCCATTGCTTGCTTCCGGTCTGCCGGCGCCATTCGGATTCCGGCGCAGGCCATGTCTTGTCACCGCCGAAGTTTTTCCATTCCCCGCCTTGTGCATCGCCGCGCCTCCCGTCGAGGGAGCAGTCCTCCCAGAACACGTTTCCGCCATCAAGCAGGCGAAAGCTCATCACCCGCCCGATCTCCGGCACCACGATCACCTCGGCAAAGTGATTGGTCAGGCGCAGCGCGCTGGGCCAGCCGTGATAATTCACCGTCACGGCCGCTGGCGTACAGGAACGCGGAACCTTCGGCCCGAGGCAAAGGCAGCCGGGCGTGAACAGCGCGGTGACGCCGACGAGAATCGCGCCCGCCGTTGCGAGCGACAACGTGTGCCATCGTTTCATTTCGCCTCCCCCGTCATTTCGGCGAGCAGCTTGAAGAATCCGCGCTTGCGCTCCGAACTGATGCCCCAGTTCACGGGCACGCTCTGGTATCCGTCATCGAACTTCTCATCCTTCATCCGATAATCGAAATACCCCCAGGAGGCGTGGCTGCCGACAGCGGCGATGAAGTTGTTCGCCGGCTTGTCGAAGTCGAAGTGGTCGTCCTCGTTGAACACCAGCGGCTTGGGCGTGAACCCCGGCACCTTGCGCGTCTGCCGAATCATCGAGGCGATGCGGGCGGGATCGCCAATGCCGTTGCCATGCAGCAGCAGGAAATCGGCGACCGCCACGACATTGGTCGTCGGAATGGCGCCGCCGCCGAACGAAGTGCTGACCAGCAGCCGGCGGCCGTCGCGCTGGCGCGATTTCACACGCAGGATCAATTCATGCACGCGCTGCGGCTTCAGGATGGCGTGGTCGTAGCGCACGTTGCACTCGTTGTTGACCTCGACCAGCACATGGCGGTCGCCGCGGTCGAGCAGCCATTGCGTGGCGGCGTCCACGGCGCGGATCACCGCCGCCTCATCCTTCACCCGCTCGTCCTGACCGAAATAAAACAGACCGAGGATGACCGCCATGCCCAGTTCATCCGCGCGGTCGAGTATGCGCCCCAGCCGCGCCATGTAATCCGCGCGCAACGTGCCGTCCGCGTTGATAGCCGAGTTGTGCCACGGCTGCTCGCGCGAGTAACCCTGCGGCGAACCGCCCTGAAGATTGATCGTGAAGGCCAGCAAGCCATGCCGCCGCCACTCGGGCATCGCGGCGATGAATTCGCGCGTGTTCCGCTCCGCGTCCCATTTGCCCGTGTCCGAGTACGCCCAGCGCGAAACCGTCGCTGCGTTCAAGTCGTCGAAAATGCCCTGCACCATCCGCGCGTTGAGCAGCAACCCCTCGATGTTGTGCCCGTGCCAGACGCGGCCCGCGTAGGTGGGTTTGCCGTTCAGGAGGAACTTGTCGCCGTCGATGGACACGGCCGTTTGCCGCGCCGGCGTGGCGGCGCGAGCAACGAAAGCCGCAAACAGACAACAGATGAGGAGAAGTCGCATGGGTCGATGCTACCGGGTCTCACGGTTTGAGGAAACACTCGAAGAAAGCCACCAATTGCGCATTCGACTCCGGCGTCGGGTCGTGGCCTGCGCGGGTGGTCATCGCCACGCGGTTCGTGAAGCCGAGCAACGCGTTCACCGCCACCACGTGGTTCAACGCGCGCCACCGCTCTGCGCCGTCCTCCGCGCCGCCGGAGACGAGAAACGGGCGCGGCACCATCAGCGACTGGAGTTCATGCAAATCATGGCCTGCCTCCACGAGTTGCTTGTAGGCACCGGTGCGGGGGTTCTCGCTCCAAGGAATCCCGGGCCGGCGTTTCTTGTCCGGCTCGCGACCGAGATACCATTGCTCCCAATAGTTCACGTTGGGGCGTTTCTCGTCGAAGACCACGCCGGGATCGGACCACGCGCCGCAGGCGAACTTGTCGTAAAGGCAAGCGGCGAACATCGCCCACTTGCCGCCGTAGGAATGCCCCGCCACGCCAATGCGCGCCGGGTCCACCTCGGACCGCGCCGCCAGCGCGGTGTGGCCGTTGGCCGCGACGTAGGCCAGGAACGAGAGTGGCTGGCAGGCGGCCCCACCTGTGTCGGGATTCCACGCATCCACGCCCGGCGAGCCGATCGAGAGCGTGACGAAGCCGCGCCGCGTGAGCTGGAGCGCGAAATCCCGCTGCGGTTTGCCGCGCCCGATACTCGTCTCCGGTTCGTAGAAAGGCACGAGCACGGCGGGCCGTTTGCCTGCGCCTGGCTTGCCTGCGTCGTTTGGGACGAGCAAATAGCCCAGGCCGGTCTGACCCGGCGCGATCTCGACCTGCACGCGATGCTCGACGTGGCCGTCGCGGTTCGTGCTGGCGAGAATTTCCATCCGCGGTTCGCGCAACAACTCGGGCCACGACCCCATCGCTCGCATCCAGTGATCGCGGATTTCCTTCCGCCGCGCGGCCCATTGCTCCGGCGCCGTCACGGCGCGGCCGTCCGTGAACTTGAGGAGGGAAGAAAATCTCCCAAAGTCGCCACGAAGCTCGGCCGACGGTGTGAACGCGCCAGCAAGTTCGGCGCAAGGCGTGGCGGCGTTACCGGCGGAGTGCAGGCACCACCACGAAACGACAAATCCAGCCAGTGCTCGCGCGTGTGACAAAGGAATCGGGAAATGCATGGCTGCATAGACTCGGCGAACGGCGGGGCGAATTCGACGGGAATAGCAGTGGGCTTTGTCGCGATGTCCACGGTTCTCGACTGGCACCACATCGCCAGGCCGTGCCAATCTTCCGTCATGCCCGACACGCAAAGCCCAAATCCGCCACGAGACATTTACCGCATCCGCACCAAGGCCGCCGGTCCCGCCGGTGCCCTGCCGCTGACCGCGGAGATGCTGCGCGAGCGGCCCAGTGGCGACATCTTCGGCCTGACCCAAAATGCCGGCATGGGCTGGAACCCGGCGGAGCTTGGCCGCAAACAGTTTCTGATTCTTAGCACTCAAGGCGGAATGCGCGCGCCGGACGGCACGCCCATCGCGCTGGGTTTTCACACCGGACATTGGGAAATCAGCCTGCAAGTGGCGGCGGCGGCCAGCGAATTCCGGCGGTTGAACACGCTCCCCTTCGCCGCGTTTTGCTCGGACCCATGCGACGGGCGCACACAGGGAACGTCCGGCATGTTTGACAGCCTGCCGTATCGGAACGACGCCGCCATTCTTTTCCGCCGGCTGGCGCGGTCGCTGCCCACGCGCCGCGGCGTGATGGGCGTGGCAACATGCGACAAGGGTTTGCCGGCCATGATGATGGCGCTGGCCGGTCTGCCGGAGTTGCCATCCGTTCTCGTGCCCGGCGGCGTGACGCTGCCCCCCGAGCACGGTGAGGACGCGGGCGCGATCCAGACCATCGGCGCACGGTTTTCACACGGGCTGCTGACCCTGGAAGAAGCGGCGGAACTCGGTTGCCGCGCCTGCGGCACGCCGGGCGGCGGATGCCAATTCCTCGGCACCGCGGCGACAGCACAAGTGGTCGGCGAGGCGCTAGGATTGTCCCTGCCGCATTCTGCGCTCGCGCCTTCGGGTGAACCGGTGTGGCTCGAACTCGCTGCGGATTCCGCGCGGGCGCTGGTGGAACTGGAGCGGCGCGAACTCAGGACACGCGACGTGCTGACGGACGCCTCGATCCACAACGCCATGGTCGTTCACGCGGCGTTTGGCGGCTCAACAAATCTGCTCCTGCACATCCCGGCCATCGCCCATGCGGCGAAATTGCGCCGACCCGCGGTCGAAGACTGGATCGCCATCAACCGCCGCGTGCCGCGCCTGGTGTCCGTGCTGCCGAACGGCCCGGTGCATCACCCCACCGTGCGTGTGTTCCTGGCTGGTGGCGTGCCGGAAGTAATGCTCCACCTGCGCGAACTCGGCGTGCTCGAACTCGACGCGTTGACCGTGAGCGGAAAGACAGTCCGCGAGAATCTCGCGACGTGGGAACACTGCGAACGGCGCCGCCGCTTCAAGGAAATCCTCCGCGCACTCGACGGCGTCGAGGCGGACGACGTGATCATGCAACCCATCCGCGCGAGGGAACGCGGCCTGACCAGCACGGTCACGTTTCCGCGCGGCAACCTGGCCCCGCAAGGCGCGGTGGTGAAGAGCACGTCAATCGATCCATCCGTGGTTGGCGCGGATGGCGTGTTCCGGCACGAAGGCCCGGCGCGGGTTTTCGTACGCGAGAGCGACGCGATGGCGGCGATCAAACGCGGGGCCGTTCAAGCCGGCGACGTGCTGGTGTTGTGCGGTTGCGGCCCGCTGGGCACGGGCATGGAGGAGACTTACCAACTCACCTCCGCGCTCAAGCACCTGCCCTTCGGCAAGCACGTCGCGCTGGTCACCGACGCACGTTTCAGCGGTGTCTCGACCGGCGCGTGCATCGGACACGTCGGTCCCGAGGCGCTGGCCGGCGGACCGCTGGGCAAGTTGCGGGACGGCGACGTTGTGCGCGTAGTGATTGATCGCGACAAACTGGAAGGCTCCGTCGATTTCATCGGAGAGGCGGGACGGTTTTTTTCACCGGAGCAAGGCACGCAAATTCTCGCTGCGCGACCGTCGCGCCCGGACCTCGCGCCGCACCCGGCGCTACCGGACGACACGAAACTCTGGGCCTCGTTGCAACAAGCCAGCGGAGGTACCTGGGGCGGATGCGTGTTCGACGTGGATTCGATCCGAACGGCGTTGGGGTAAGGGTAAGAAACGCGGAGATCAAACTCACCGCGCACCGTTAGCCAACTCCAGATTGTCGATCCAGATGCCGGTGGCTGCGTCGGCGTTGCTGGTGAATCCGAGCCAGTCGAGGGCTTTCCAGTCGGGGTTGGTGTTCTTGAGGGCGCGGAATTCCTGGCGTGCCTGGCCAGGCGCCGCGAGGGCGAGTTCCCATGTGCCATCGCTGGCGTTGCCCAAGCCGGCCTTGATCTCGATGCGCACCCATTCGTTGGTCGGGAGCGTGGCGATTTCCTTTCCGGCCGCGCGCAGTTTGCCGTTGCTGGCGTAAAGGCTCGGGCCGGTGTGGTACGGCGACGCCTTGTCGCGCCACTCGTGCGAGAACTGCGCCCCCGCGCTAAGGCGCAAATCGAAAGCGCAACGGGTCACGCCTTCGCGATGATCCGGGCGGAGGTAGAGATGCGGATTGAACCGCGCCTTGAGTCCGGCGGCGTCGGTGAGCTTGAGCGCGCGCCGGCCGCCGGCAGCAGCTTCTTCGGTCACGGCGATCTTGTCGCCCTTGTTCTCGACGTTCAGCACCGCGTCGGGAAGCGGGCTTCCCACCGGCAGGTTCTCAAAATCCTCCTTCACCGAGAGCGGCGGAGCCGGGCGTGGCGTGGGCGGGAGTTCGAGGTCTGGATACGGCACGGAGTTCGCGCGCGCGACCCACTTCGCGTCGCCATACACGCCGGCCTTGAAATGGTCGAATGGGCGGAAGCCAATCTTCGCGACGGGCGCACCGGGCCGGAAACGGAAGTCGCGTTGCCCGGGCGCGACGAACATCGGATCTGCGATCACCGAGCCGGCGTCCTGGCCGCCCTGCTGCCATGCGGCAAAGGTCTTGCCGGCAAAATTCGTGGGCGTGCCACGCGTGTCCCAGTAGAGATTGCGGGCGAGAATCACGTTGGTGTCGGACCAACGACCGTCGAAGAGTTTGCCGCTGTCCCAGAGGATGATGTTCTGGGCGAAGGTGAAGGAAAGGTGCGGTTCGGCGCGCGTGCGCTGGATTTGCTGCACGCGGGAGAAGGCAAGGATGTTGTTGCTGATGACGTTTTCCCGGCCGTAATGCTGGTGAAAACTGCCGGTCTTCGTCGCATAGACGAGGTTGTTCTCCATGGTGATCCCGGTGCTGCCCTCGTCTGTGTAAAGGCCCCAACCGCCGTAGCTCCACGCGTAGATGTCATGAATGACATTGTGGCTGACCGTGGTGCCCTCGGAGGGGCCGAGCGTATAGACGCCGCCCATATCGCTCAACCAGCCCCAACCGAGATGGTGGATGTGGTTGAAGTCGATCTTGTTCCGCTTGGCGAGACTCTCCGCATAGCCCCAGCGCCAGCCCACGCTCACGCCGCTGTAGAACAGATCGGCAATCTCATTGTGCGTCACCGTATTGTCGCCGCTGCTGCCAATCCAAACGCCTACGGCGCATGGGAACAGGTATCCACCGTGGCGCAGGATATTGTTATCTATCGTGATGTGGCTGGTGCGCTCGGGTTCGTTCTTCGCGCTGGCCGTCTCGCCGATGCGCACCGCGCCCGCGCCGAAATCCTCGACGACACAGCGGCGCAACGTGTCATTGCGGCAACCTTTGCGGAACCACACCGCGTAAATGCCGGTGTGCGAAATCTCGCAATCCTCGATCGTCACATGACGCGCGCCGTCCGCGAGCACCGTAGCCTCGATGGGAGCGGCGGCCTGCGCCGGCTCGAAGCCGCCCGGCGGCGTGACCCATTGCGAATGCCGGAAAGCCAGCCCCTTGAGCGTCAGGTGCTCAATGAATTTCCCGGCCGCCGGATCGCCCTTGAGGATGAGAAACTTCTCAGCCACCGGCGCGATGACCTCCGCCATACTCATGTCCTCGCCGAGACGCGGCAGATAGGAGAGCACGCCGTCGCGGGCCAGGAACCACTCGCCCGGCGCATCGAGGGCGGCGCGGAAATTTTCCAGCAGGAACCCGCTGTCCTTCCGCATCGGGTTCCACGACTTCATGCCTTCACCGGAAATGACCAGCGAGCCGGCCTTCACGTCCGCAGCCTCGAGGAAACGCCGCGTGTTGTCCCAGTTGTGAAAGGCCACAAAGTTCACGTCCTTCAACTCGGCGGGCGCGACACTGGCCAGCGACGCGATGTCCTCCGGCCACACGGTGATGCTCTGCCGCGCGGATTTGGCGCGACGCACGTTGGCCCCCGGGGCAAGCGGTTCTTCGCGAACCTTGAGCATGTAATGAAAGAACTTGTTCGGCGTGCGCGCCCGTGTTGCGCGCCGGCCGTTGACCCAGAGCTGCTCGAAATACCATTTCCCCTCCGCCACCCCGGGCACCTGCGCCGTCCAGACTCCGTCCGCACCGCGCCGCCAGCCAATAATGGCGCGGCCGCCGGAGAAGACAGGATTTGCGCCAGGCGCGGCTTCATAGCGAACCGGCGCGGTGGCAGTGCCACCGTCTTGCGGCTCGAAGACGACCGGTTCGGTAAGCGGATAAGTGCCGGCGGCGATGACAACGTTGACGGGTTCATTCGGCAACTTGGCGCGCAATTCGCGCACCGCGTCCCGCGCGGCGGCAAGCGAGGAAATGGAACCGCCCGGTGAAACTTGAACCGTGGCGGCGTGGAGGGAAATGGCGCTGGTGGCGAAAGCGAGCGAAAGAAACCGAACGGCGTACTTCATGGCGAAAGTCTCTGACGAGTTTTGGCGGGCGGGCTTCAGATTTCTTGAACTGGTATTCAAATGCGGCAACTACGGATTGCGCCCGTGTGATCTCGATCCAGAACCCAAAGCCGATGCCCCGACCACCAATGCCTCGACTCTCCATTCACGTTTTTGCGTCGTGACGTAACCGGCACTTCCCTGCACCCAAACATGTTGCCTTGAGCTATCGCAGTCTTCAAAACTCCGCCCATGAACCGCACCACCCGTCCCGGATCTGCCGTGCCTTGCGCAGGGCGGCTCGAACTGCCGGTGCATCACACGGACTGCGGCAAGAGACTCAGCGGCAATATGCAGCAGTGCAATCGGGCAAACGTGCGCGGTGATCGAGCGGATTGCGAAGGCTCCACCGGCGACTCCTTGGAGCCGGGTGTCCCGACAAAAGCCGGGAACGAACGCCAACGGCGTTCCGGCACTCAGCCCAAGGTTGAGGAAATCCGGGAACGATGCCCCAGGGTAGTCGCTGCGCGGCAACCCTGGGCTGAAGGGGGGAACGCCGTTGGCGTTCTACTGCACAACCAATATTTTGCCTGATTCGCAAGAAACTCCATGAACGAGTATTACGAGAAAGTGCGTGAGGCTCTTGATAGGCAAGAGCAGTCCCGCATACGAGCCTTGAGCACTCGGGATGTCGTTACGCAGAAATACACTGAGGTAGAGCTTCAAGAATTGGTTGATGATTTACGGCGAAGACCGCTGCCCACTGAAGCAGCCTTCCGACTGTCGTCCTTCATTTACGAGCGACAACAGGATCGCATCCCCAAAGAGTTGCGTAGTTCAGCTGCGGATGCTGTTTCGGACGAAGTCGCATCATCCAGTCGGAGAATCGACAATGAAGCCGTGGTGGTTTTCATCGTTTGGGGAGGCCATCGTGCCGACCATAGATCCATTTGCCTCACTTTACTGCAACACACGAGCGCCGAGGTTCGCGGAACTGCTCTGACTTACGTCGGTTGCTTTCTGCATTCGCAGGATTATCAATTGCTTTTTGATTTCCGACGCGATCCTGAAATCGCGGAGACTTCGATGGGTGGACCACTTCGATTTATTCTGCGCGACCGCGCACAACAAGTATTGCGGCAGTTGACGGATTGTCCGAAGCCTCACGACGGGGATTGCTTTGAAAACACGCCAGAAGGGCGAGTGTCGTATCAAAGTTGGGCGGCATTTCTCAATTGGTACGAGAGCAACCAGAAACAGTTCACATCTGCCTAGCCTCTCCCTGATTTATCAATTCCACCATGTATCGCTCCGCCCATCTCGACCACGACCCGCTCGACGCGCGGCAGTTTGAGTTGGCGGTAAACTTACGGCGTGATCAACCGACGCCGCCAGTAGCCGGGCGTTTGACGTGCGCGACGGCGATGATGAGGATGTGATCGGGTTCAATCGTGTAGAGCACCGCGTACGGGAAAACCCGTGCCCGACAGATACGCACATCCTGTCCAAGGACACGCCACCGATCAGGCGTGGCTACAGCCTCTTCGATGGTGGTTCAAACTTCCCGTGCAAAACGCTGACCGAGAGTGCGGCCACGCTCCCTGTAGAATTGAGCGGCTTCCTCGAATTCCAAAAGCGCTTCAGGATGAAACGCGTGCTTCATTTCGCCAGCAGGCGTTCAATGCGGCGATAAGCTTCGGCGGAGGGAACTGCTTTCACTTCGCCGGAGCGGACCTCATCGCGGCGGCGAACGGCTTCGTCGGCCCAGGCGGTTTCCAGATCGGCTTCGTCGAGGCTGGCAATCAATCGTTCCGCGAGATACGCGCGCTCCTTGGCGGGAAGCTGCTCCACGGTTTCGGCGATGGTTTTCAACGCAGCGGTCATGGGCGAAAATTAGCAGTGTCCTCCCAGTGAATCAACCGTGCCTTCATCGGTCCCGCCCTGAGCCAAAATGGTTGTCTTGTTTCGCCATGATAGACACAGTTTTCCCATGAACCGCACCGCCCATCTCGACCATGACCCGCTCGATGCGCGTCAGTTTGAGCTGGCGGTGAAGCGCCTGGCCAACGCGTTGAGCTACGGCCAGGAACGTTCACCCTTCCTCGGCGCGGGCATCGAGTATGTGCAGTCGCGCCCTTACCAGTCCGGCGACCCGGTGAAGTTCATCGATTGGCGCGTGACGGCGCGCACGGGAAAGTTTCACGTGAAGGAATACGAGGCGCCCAAGCAGATGCCGGTCTATCTGCTCGTGGACACGTCGGCGTCGATGTGCGTCAGCTCGCAGCCGCTGAGCAAATACGCGTGGGCGGTGCAAATCGCCGGCGGCCTGGCGCTGGCGGCAATTGACCACATGAATCCCGTGGGCGTGCTGACCGTGGGCGAGCGCGAGCTGCATCAAAAGCCCACGCTGGCGCGCAACTCGGTGATGCAATGGATGCATCAGCTCCGACACTACCACTTCGACGAGGGCACCACGCTCGGCCAGCGCGTGCGCGAACTGGTACCGCGCGTTGAGCAGCGTTGCCTGTTCATCGTGCTCAGCGACCTGCACGACCCGGATGCGATCTCCGCCATCAAGCTGATGGCGCAGGATCACGATTGCGTGGTGCTGCATCTCGAAGACCCGGCGGAGCGCGGCAAACTGGGCGGCGGCATTTATCGCGCGGTCGAGGCGGAAACGGGCCGGGAATTCGTGGCGCACGGGCGGAGCCGCTGGTTCGACGATGTGGACACGCACACGTTGTCGCGAGCGGGTGTGGATTACCTGCGGCTGCCGACAAACGAGCCTTTGCTGCCAAGGCTGCGGCATCTGTTCAAACATCGCGGTGGGACGAGGAGGATGGGGTCGTGAGGGGAAGGTCGAATGCCAAACGGCGAATCTTGAACCGGGCGCGCAGGGCGTTCGCCCTTCTGCTTTCGCCATTCGCCATTCGTCATTGGTCATTGCTCCTGGCTTTATGCATTCCACTGCACGCCGCCACCAACGGGTCCAACGGCACCAACTCCGCCTCGCGCAACATCGGCATCGAGGGCCAGGCCACAATCGTCCTGCCGCGCGGGGATTACCAGGTGCGGCCGCTCGATGACCGCACGGAGTTGATCCTGCGCATCGACAGCGTCACCGCGACGAACGGACAGCATCGATACCGGTTCTTTTACATGGGCCTGGAACCCGGCTCGTATCAGCTCGCGGATTTTCTCATCCGCCCGGACGGCACCCGCCCGGACGAACTGGCTGCAACACGCCTGAATGTCCGCGCGCTGCTGCCGGACGACCACGACGGCCAGCTCAACGCCTACATCACACGACCGTTTCCCTTCGTGGGCGGATACCGCGTGTTCCTCGGCGCGCTGGCGGTGTTGTGGGTGGCGGGATTCGTGGCCTACCGATTCGCCACGCGGAAGAAGGTCGTGGTGACCGCACCCGTGGCGGCTGTTCCAGAGCCGACTTTCGCCGAGCGTTTGCGGCCGCTCGTCGAGGCGGCGGCAGCGGGCCCGCTGTCCACGGCGGACAAGGCCGCGCTGGAGCGACTGCTCATGGCCTACTGGCGCGACCGTCTGAACCTGCCGGCGCTCCGCATGACCGAGGCGCTGGCGCAGTTGAAGTCCCACGTCGAGGCCGGCGAACTCCTGCGCGCGCTGGAACGATGGTTGCACCACCCAGGTGGCGTAACGCCCGAGGAAGTGAACGCGCTGTTGTTGCCGTACGGAGGCCTTGCGACGCCAGCACCCGTGAAAGGAGCAGCGGCGTGAATTCTCAATCGCGAATGACAAATGACGAAGACTGCCTGGCGCGAACTCCGCTTCAAGGACCTGCGCCGTCGGCCATTCGTCATTCGTCATTTGTCATTCTCCATTTTCCCGCATGAGCTTCCACCATCCAACGCTCCTGTGGCTGCTCGCTCTTCCCGTGATGTGGGGCTTCTGGCAATGGACGCGCCGCGGCCATGTGCTCATGCTGCCGTTCGACCACGGCCGCCAGCGCGAGGGACGGCGGCTGCGCTGGATGGTGAACGCAGCGCAGACGCTGCCGGCCTTGCTGCTCGCGCTTGTCGTGCTGGTCCTGGCCGGGCCACGCCGACCCGCGCCGCCGCAAGATGAGCGCATCCTGAACAACATCATCATCTGCCTCGATGTGTCCGGCTCGATGACCATTCCCTTCGGCGGTTATCGCGGGCGCAACACGCGCACGCGCTATGACGCGGCGATGGAGGCGGTGAAGGATTTCTGCGAGTTCCGAAAAGGGGACGCGTTCGGCCTGACGGTGTTTGGCTCGGAATATTTGCATTGGTTTCCGCCCACGAAGGATTTGTCCGCGGTGCGCAACGCGCTGCCATTCGTACGGCCAAACAACATGCCGCCGTGGTTCGGCGGAACGCTCATCGCCCATGCGTTGCGCGGTGCGAAGGAGCGGCTCATCCGCACCAAGGAGGGCGACCGCGCCATCCTGCTCGTGACCGACGGCGACAGCGGAGACTTCCACAACGGCGGCGACCGCCAGATCGCGCAGGAACTGGCCGAGGCGAAGGTCCGCGTGTTCACCGTGCTGATCGGCAGCGACAATTTCAGCAAGCAGGGCGTGAACACCATTGCCGCGACGACCGGCGGAAAAGTTTTTCAAGCCACTGACCCCGCCATGCTGCCGGATGTTTTCCGGGAAATTGACCGGATGCAAAAGGCGCAGTTCAAGCAGACCACCGCCGACTGGGTGGATTACTACACGCCGCTGTGCATCGCGGGATTGGTGCTGGCGGGCCTGTGGGGATTGTCAGCGCTGGGGTTGAGGTACACGCCGTGGTGAGAATATGAATTACCAATGTCCAATGACGAAGAACGAATCGGGACCGGAGTTCCGCCATGATCCGTTCGCCATTCGTCATTCGTCATTCGTCATTTCCGCAACATGCTGACCAACGACATCATCCTTCTTGCCACATGGACCGCGCTGGGCGCGGGGCTGCTCGGATTGTTCGCCGAGTGGCTGCACGCGCGGCGGGTGAAGCGGCTCGGCCGGCTGGCCTTTGGGCCGGATGAGCAGCCGCGCGCCTGGACGCGGGCAACGCCACTCCTGCGCGCGCGGGCGCTGGCCGGGCTGACGTGGTCCTCGGTGGTGCTGATGGCGTTCGACGGCGCGAGCCGGACGCGGGAGACCAACGTCGCCGCGACGCGGCATTTGATGGTGCTGCTCGATGTTTCGCCGAGCATGCAACTCAAGGACGCCGGCGAGCATGGCAGCGACAAGCGCGCGATCCAGGCGGCGAGGCTGCTCCGGTCCGTAATGGAACGCGCCACCGGTGACCAGGTGAAGATTACCATGTCGTGCTTCTACACGGACGCTCTGCTGCTGGTCAGCGAATGCGCCGACCGCGAGGTGATCTGGAATTTCGCCAACGATCTGCCGCTCTACATCGCGTATCAGCCGGGCAAGACCGACCTCGTGAAGTCGCTGAACAAGGCCGGGACGTTCGTGAAGGATTTCCCGCGCAAGACCACCACCGTGCTGGTGCTTTCCGACGGCGACACGGTGCCGGACAGCGGATTGAAGCCGATGCCGTCCTCGGTGAGCGAAGTGATCTTCGCCGGCGTGGGCAGCCCGGGCCACGGCACGTTCATCGACGGACATCTCTCCCGTCAGGACACGGCGTCATTGCAGCAACTCGCGCGGCGGCTCGGCGGGCATTATCACAACGGCAACGTGAAGAACATCCCCAGCGAGTTGCTGCGTAAACTGACCTCGGCCGACGAGCGGCCCGACCGGTTCAAGGTGAGCCTGCGCGTGCTGGCCATCATCATTCTGGCCGCGAGCGCTGCGCTGCTGTGCCTCCTGCCGCTCCTGCTCGAATACCTCGGCAGCGCGTGGAATCCCGCCGTAGCGGCGTCTCGGCAGAGCACCGGACTCTTCAATAACAATGGCGGCGGTCTGCCGACCCGCCGCTACGGAGAACCTGCATGAAACGGTTGTTCCTGTTGCTCTGGCTTCTCCTTCCGCTGCCGGTGGTGGTGTGGCATTACGGCGGCGGGCAACGCTGGCTGGCGCGCGACCTGGCGCACGGATTGATCCAGCGTGCGCAGAAATTCGAGGCCGAACGCAAATGGACTGACGCCGAAAACCTGTATCGCGCCGCCTCCGAAAAAATCCGCGGCAGCGATGCGCGCTTGAAGATGCAGCTTGATCTCGCGCTGGTCCGCAGCCGTTACCGGCAGGGCAGCGCGGTCGAGGCCATCGACATGATCGACGCAGTGATCGCGGACCCGAAGTTCCACGACCAGCCGGAGGCTTTGCAGAACGAGGCGCGCGAGCTGTCGGGCCGCATTCATTACCACGCGGCATGGGTGATGCGCCTCGAGGGAGCGCAGAAGGATCTGTGGATGGAGGAGGCGGAGTTGTCGCGGCAGAATTTTCGCTTGTTGTCCGAGGAGACCCTGGAGGCTGGCCGGACGAATCTTTCACAGCTCCAGCAGACGAACCTCGAATCGGCGGTACGCCTCCAGCGCATGAGCCTCACCGAGTTGATGGCAAGGCCGCTGCCGGAGGAAGGACAGGCTATGTCAGGCCAGGGATTGTCCGAACAAATGGCGCGCCGCCGCGGCCAGCGCGGCAAAGGCCAGCAACCGGGCATCGGCGAGGGCGAGGGCGACCCCGCGCCCGGCGCGGGTACGCAGCGATTTCAACCGGGGCCGGGGTCATGAGCAGGAACTATTACACAAGAATCTAGCAACCCATGAATACAGCATTCACCGCCGCCATTTGCGTCCTGGCGACTCTGTCCGCGCACGCGCAGACCACCAACACCGCCACCGGAGCCGTGCGCATCGCGCCGTTGCGGCGCACGACCACCACCGTGCCGGCCGCCGCGTTGCGCAACGCCACGGCCGTGGTCGCGCCGGGCGAGGCCCCAGCCGGCGACGGCGGCACGGAGACGAACGACTTCGCCGGCGCGGTGAAGAAGATGAAGTTCGACCGCACGCCCGAGGCGTTGTCCGCTGCCGTGCGCACGCAGCAAGGCGGGGGAAAACTCTCCGAGGTGGAGAAGTTCAAGCTGGCCGTGCTGCTCGGGAACTGGACCGCCGTGGGCACCGCGCTCAAGGCACTGCCCGCCGCAGACGCGATGGCGGCCTACACGCGCCTGATCGAGTCGGTGGGCTCCAATTCGCAATCGGCATCGCAATTCTTCCAGCAGCAACGCAACCAACCCACGGTCTATGACCCGGAGGAGGATCCGTCCGGCGCGGCCCGTCCAGCCACCACGCGCACACGGCGCAGCCTGTTGTTGAGCGACGACGTTTACGGGCTGATGAACGCGGCGCCGCAGGATCTCGGGCAGGCCCAGCTTTCCGGCATCTCGACGCTGGTGAAGCTCGCCATCGGCCCGGCAGGTAAACAGGACTTTCTCGCGCGCCTCGCCAGGGGACTGCGCGGACTAGGCGGCGACAAAGCGGATGGCCGGAAGCTCGCCGCGCAGTTGCTTTCGTCCGTCGGCTGGATGAGCGACGCGGGGCCGTATCTGCCGCTCAAGCGCGAGGAATGGGACGGCGCGGACACGCTGTCGCTGGTGCTGGCGCTCGAGTATTTCACGCAGACAGGCGTGGAGAATAAGGATGAACGGCAGCTCAAGCGCGCGGCGGAGGTCTGCGCATTCATGATGCAGGGCAGTCGTTTCAGCGCGAACGACCGCGGGCTGTTCCGGCAGGCCACGGACCGGTTCATCAAGTTGCTGCCCGCGCTGGAGGCGGATGATGCGACGCAGTTGATCCGCGAGAATTTCCTGACTGAAGCCACCATCCTCGTGGACCTGATCCTGGCAGTGGGCGAGGCCGGGCAGGCGGCGCAACGCGGGACAGATCTGGGCGTGCGCGCGCAAAGCCTCGCGACGCAAAACCTGTTGTTGCGCGTGCTCGAAGGCCGGAAGGGCGCGCTGCCCGAGGCGGTGAACGTGCTGGTGATGAACTGGCTTGGCGAGGCGGAGCAAACCTACCGCTCCGGTGGCGGCGGGGCGCAGGTCGTTTCGGACATCGACAACCCTTACATCATCTACCGTCCGCAGTACAGCGTGCGGCAGACCGTGCGCTCCCTCGCGCCGGAGGCAGTGATTTCCCGCGCGCCGTCGGCGGCGCTGACCCGGCGCTTGAACACCGGCCTCGCGCAGCGCGTGAACCTGACCCTGCTCAAGGTGAACCTCGTGAACCAGAAGGAAGCCATGTCGCTCGACAGCTTGAAGACCTACCTCAAGGAACATCCAGGCCAGGAAAAGGAGCTGTGCCAGGAATATCTCGCTGCGTGGGTGAAAAAACGCACCGTGCCCGCGGAAGATCCGAACATCGTGCGGATGCGCAACCTCGGTTACTCGATTCCGAAGCAGCAGTTCTCCGGCATCCCGCTCACGCGCCTGCGCCAGAACCAGAACGTCGTCGAGTTCAAGTCTCTGCTGGCCGCATTGCGACCGCTGACGCCGGAGCCAATCGACCCGGCCAGCGTCGTCCAGGCGTTCATGGCCATTCACAGCGGCGCGGAGGTTTACCGCATCGAGGATATCGAGACGATTTTCGGACCGCCCGAGAAGATGGAACGCGCGGAATTGATGGGCCTCATCACCGGCATGCGCACCAAGCTGCGCGAGCAATGGCGCGATCCCGGCACGCAACAAGAGGCCGGCACCAACCGCACCGAGCAGGAAACCAAGGACGAAGTGTCGCGCGGTTATCGCACCGCCCTCGCCCTGGTGAAGCGCGGTCTGCGGCCGGAGGACGCGGACTGGAAGCAGTTCATCGTGCGCGGGCAGTTGTTCTTCGATGCCTCGGAGTACGAGTTCGCGCGGAACATCAAGCTTTCGGATTACGTCAGCCTGCGCGATGAGGCGTTCGGCAGCTACCGGAAGGCGTCGGAGATCTATGCGGCGAAACTGCCCGCGATGGCGCGCGGCCAGTGGACGATGGAGCCGTACCAGATGTGGTTCTTTGTCATGCTCGGCGCAAGCGACCTCTCGCAGCTCACGCGCGCGGCGGCCCGCTCCGATCCCGGCCTCAAGTCCATCGGTGACGCCATGCGCGCGCTGCCCGGCGAGGCGGCGGACACGCATCTGACCAAGTTCGGCCAGATGCTCGGTGATGTGCTCTCTCAGGTGCCGGCGAACATGAAGCAGAAATTCCTCGGCGCGGGATTGCAGGTCATCGGCGAAGACCACCCGAGCGCCAAGGCTGCGACGGAGAGCCTGAACAATTACAAGGAACTGCTCGACGAGGTCCAATTGCGCCTGGCCGTCGATGGCCCGACGCGGGTCGGACATGGCCAATCGTTCGGCGCGTTCCTGAGCCTTGAACACTCGAAGCAGCTCGCGCGAGAAAGCGGCGGGTTCTCGAAGTATCTGCAAAACCCGGCGTCGCAAGGCCGTGCGATGATGATGATGGCCACGCCGGGACGCGGGCCAAATTACCGGGATGATTTCACCAAGAACATTCACGCCGCGCTGGGCGAGACCTTCGAGATTGCCTCGGTCACGTTCCACGACGCGACCGTGAAGCCCATCGACCTGCCGCGTGAAGGCTGGCAGGAGACGCCCCTGGCCTATCTCGTCCTGCGGGCCAAGGACGCCGCCGTGGACCGCATCCCCTCGGTGCAGCTCGACATGGATTTCGCGGACACGGCCGGCCAGGTCGTGCTGCCGGTGCGTTCGCAGGTACAGCCGATTGACGCCAAGGATCCGCAGAGCGCCACGCCGCGCCCGTGCGAGCAACTGGCGCTGGCGTTCACGATGGACGAGCGCGAATGGCGCAAAGAAGGCAAGGTGGTGGTGGAAATCTCGGCAAAGGGCCGCGGCATCATCCCGTCGCACACGCAAATGTTCGACTTCGCCCGGGAAGGCTTTGATGTCGAGGTCACCGACAACGGCCTGACCGTGGTGCAGTTCACGAGCGACGGCCGGGCGAAAACCGCACAGGCCGACCGGAGCTGGCAGTTCACCTATCGCCGCAAGAAAGACCTGCGCGGGGACGCGGTGCTGAAATTCCCGGCCCTGCGCGCCGGAATCCCGGTGTCCACGAACGAGTTCAAGCACTATCAGGACGCGGACCTTGTTCAACTCGACGCGAAGGACGCACTGACCGGTGTGACGCTGCGCAGCGGAACGAGCAGCGCGTTGCGGACAGGCGTGATCGCCGCCGTGATCCTGGCAGCGGTCGGCGGGGCGTTCTGGTTGCTCGGCCGGAAGCAGAAATCCAACGCAACGGTGGAGACCGGATTGGAACTGCCGGCGCACATCACGCCGTTCTCAGTGGTCGCCTTCCTCCGCCGCGTGCTGCGCGAACACGGGGCGCGGCTGGACGACAGCACCCGGCAATCGCTGCAAGCGCAGATTCGCGAGATTGAGTCGGCGTTCTTCAGCGGTGGAACCGCCGGCAGCGCGGTGGACCTTTCCGCCGTGGCGCGCGAATGGCTCGAAGTGGTTCGCTGAACGCGAATTCCTGATCTGGGCTGAGTTGCCTGGGAAATTGCGGCCAGCCAAGCCGGCGCATCATGGTCGGACCACGGTGTTGATCCAGGTGGAATGGCTAACCTCACCGTTCTCGGCGGCAACCTGCCGCCGAGTGGGAAGCACCGGCGACACTCGAAATCCCAGACCCGCGTCGTGCGCTCCACTGTCGGGCAGGTCGCCCGACAGAACGTGCCAGTGGCCCGTTCCACCCGGAGTCCACCGCGCGCCTTGCCACGTTCGACCCGATAGCTGCGCAGGAAGTTGGGAAACCACGGATGACACGGATTCCAGGGCACGAAAGCACTGAATGAAGTCGATTGCGATTTCACCGGCGCGGTGAACG
>CAYQWK010000064.1:18397-18944 GCA_964420805.1 uncultured Bifidobacteriaceae bacterium
GCTGGGCGCCAAGCTGCTCGCCGACGCGCCCGTCGCCGTCGTCGTCTACGACCTGCTCGAGAGCGAGGGCCGCGATCTGCGCACGGTGCCCTTCGTGGCGCGCCGCGTGCAGCTCGCGACGCTCGTCGCCGCCGCGGAGGCCCCGGCGCTGGTGCTGTCGCCGCTGGTCACCGCCGCGTCCTGGGAAGATCTCGCCGCGCAGCGCGGCGTGGCGCGCAGCCGGGGCGTCGAAGGTCTGATGTTGAAGCGCCGCGAAGCGGATTCGTCCCCCGCGCGGCGGTTGACGGCCGGGGGCCGCGCTCCTACTGTCCCGCGAAATTAAGAACACTGCATCAAACCAAGGCATTCTATGAAACACCTCATCGCATCGCTTTCGCTGGCCGCCGTGATGGCGTCCCCTGCCCTTTTCGCCGCCGACCTGGGCGATCCCGCTGCGCCGCTCGAAATCGCCGAGTGGGTCAAGGGCGACGCGGTGGACCTCGCCAAAGCCAAGGGCAAGAAGATCGTGGTGGTCGAGTTCTGGGCCACCTGGTGCGGCCCGTGCCGG
>CAYQWK010000065.1:0-18737 GCA_964420805.1 uncultured Bifidobacteriaceae bacterium
GAACACGAACGGCCACTTCGTCGGCACGTTCGCCGCGCCGCTCGATCCGTTGCTCACACCGCTCGGCGCCCACGGCGGGCCCACGCCCACCATGCTGCTCCAACACGGCTCGCCCGCCGTGAATGCCGGAGCAAACGTCGGGCTGTCCATCGATCAACGCGGCGCTCCGCTGCTATACCTGCCCGACCTGGGAGCAACGGAAACGATCGTGGAATACCCCACGCCCGCAAACAGAGGCTCCACCCTCAGCTTGAATCCGCAGTTGTCTTGGTCGGGATGGTCACCAGGCGCCTCAAGTTTTCGTGTGTCGCTGGGCACCAACTCGGCAAATCTCACCTCGTTTGCGGAGCAGCAGGAAAACTGGTTCGACATGCCGGAGGCGCTGGTGCCGGGGCAGACGTATCTCTGGCGGGTGGATGTGCGGGTGAACGGCACGCTCTTCACTGGTCCCGAGTTCAGCTTCACCTGCCGCGCCTTCGCCAACACCAACGACAGCGGCCCTGGCTCGCTACGCGACGCCATCGCCGCCGCCCCGCCCGGGACCACGCTCAATGTCCCGGCCAACCTCGCCGGGCAGGCCATCACGCTGGCCAGCGAACTGGTACTCGACAAGAACCTCACGCTCCAAACCAGTCTCGCCGGCGGCTTTACGTTGCGCGGTGGTGGTGCCGACCGCGTGCTGCGAGTCACGGCCACCTCCACCAGCGTGCTCGACGGGCTCACGTTCACCAACGGGTTCACCACGGGGCACGGCGGCGGCGTGTTGACGGAAGGCGTACTCACCCTCCGCCGCTCCACGCTCGTGGGCAACGTGGCCGGCGGAGGCGGCGGCGCGGCCGTGCTCGGCGCGGGCCGGCTCTTTCTCGACAACTGCACCGTGACCTCGAATCGCGCGTCGTTCGGCGGCGGCCTCTACAGCCAGGACGCCTCGCTCGGGCTGCGGCACGTCACGCTCGCGGGCAACACCGGTCTCGCCGGCGCGGGCGGTGTCGTGCTGTCGAACGGCTTCGGGGCCTTCACAAATTCCGTTCTCGCCCACAACTCCGGCGGGCCGGAGGCGGACGTGACGGGCGCGGACGCGACGCTTGTGATCAGCGGCACGAACTTCATCGGGCGCAATAACGGCGGCTACCTTGCCGATCTGACCGCCGGCCAGCCGAACGCCGCCGGTCAGTACGTCGGCACCGGCGCCGCGCCGCTCGACGCACAACTCGCGCCGTTCGGAGATTATGGTGGCCCCACGCCCACCCTGCCGCCGCTGTGGTTCTCGCGCCTGGTGGATCACGCGAGCCTCACGGGCAGTTCCCTGGATCAACGCCGACTGCTGCGCGTTGCTGGCCTGCGCGCAGACATCGGTGCGGTGGAACTGGAGCCCAACACGGTTGTCTCCACCAATCTCGACACGCTCACCTACGGCACTCTGCGTTACGCGTTGAACTACGCGAGTCCGTCCACCAGCAACCTCATCACCTTCGCCACCAACCTGTCCGGTGCGACCATCCTCCTCACCAACGGCCAGTTGCTGTTGAACAAAGATCTCACCATTGACGCCTCGGCATTGCCCGTCGGCATCTCGATCAACGGCAATCGTACCAATCGCATCTTTGAAATCAGTTCCTCCCGGACCGTGCAGTTGTCCGCCCTGATCATCACCAACGGGTCCGCGCCCGCCGGATCGTTTCCTGCGAATTCCGGGGGCGGTATCCTGAACCGTGGCATTTTGACCCTGAATGATTGCACTCTCGTGAACAATCAAGCTCGCCTCGGAACCCAGCCCCGAGGTGGCGGCATCGCGAACTCCGGGGGGATTCTCATTCTCAACCGGAGCACCTTGACCGGAAACCTGGCATCGCACCGCGGAGGCGGGCTCTACAACAGTGGGCGGGCGGATCTCAACCAATGCACGCTGGCGGCCAACCTGGCCACCAACGCCGCAGGCGCTATCTCGTCCGAGACGATTGGAATCGGGTCTTTGAGCCTCAATCATTCCACCATCGTGAGCAACGTCACGGTCAACGGGGGGCGGACAGCTGACGGCTCCGGCACGATGACCTTCTCCAACTCCATCGTCGTCTGGAGCGGAGCCCCGTCGCTCGCGGGCTACACGTTGCTCGGCGTGAACCTCGTCGGCGACACCAACGCGCAACTCGCGCCACTCGGATACTACGGCGGACGCACCCAAACCATGCCGCCCCTGCCCGGCTCGTCGGCGATTGACGCCGCCACCAGCGGCTCCGGTTTCACCACCGACCAGCGCGGCGCAGCGCGAATCGTCGGCGCGTTCCCGGACATTGGGTCCGTGGAGGCAAACTGGCTTCCGCCCGTCATCTCCGACGTCAGCACCACCATACTCTCCACAGATCCCGCGACGAGCCTTCGTACCGTGCTCTTGAGCGCCCGGATCATTCCCAACGGCACGCTCGGTACGCCAACCAGCACGCGTTTCGACTATGGGACAACGCCCGCGTTTGGCGGCATCTTCGGTCCGGTTTTCCTGCCTGTGAGTTCGACGCCCAGCCTGATCTCCGTCCAGGTGCAGTTGGGCGGCAACCAGGGCTACCACTGGCGAGTCACCGCCACGAACTCGCTCGGCGTCGCCATCGAGGACCGCACCTTCACCCTCGGCACCGTGCCGACCAACGCGCCCGCCGGCCTGCCCGGCGACATCAACGGCGACGGCATCGTGAGCCAGGCCGAACTCGACGCCGTGTATGGCCATTACCTGACCAACAGCCCGTGGCTGCAAATGACGAACGTAATTGGCTTGGGCACGAGCAACGTGAACTTCGCCCTGCCGAATCCCGCGACCGGCGGTTACGCCGTGGAAGTGACCACCGACCTCGTGAACTGGGCGACGCTCGGCGTGGCCGCACCGCGGTACGAGTTCACCGACACCAACGCGCCCACCGGCCCCACGCGCTACTACCGCCTGCGCGCTCCGTGAACGCGCCGTGCCCGTTTCATTGGGAGTTCCCACCCCACCGGTTCACTGCCGCGCGCGGTAGAAGATCGAAGGCCCAGCCGGCGCCGGCAGAACAAGCACGGCCTCGATGTTCGTCGGCATGTAGGTCTGCCAGAACGCCCAAGACGCCGGAATCGTCGGAGTCGGCGAGGTTTCGATGGTGTAGCTCACACCGGGAATTCCGTAGAGCGTGAGCAGACGCGTGCCGTTGGTGCCCGCGCTCGCCTCGAGCAAGCCGCGGTCAGCGATCACCACCGCGCGTCCGTCCTTCGATACGACGGTCGGAGCAAGCCCTTCCTCGGCGCGCATTACTACGGGGCCGGCCAGATGCAGTGGCACGAAGGCGGACGACTGCCCCGCCACGGCGCTGAAATGGAGCCGGGCCATCGGCCCGCCATCGGCTAAGACCAGGCCGGGCAGCGAATTGAAGGCGAGCACGCCCGCGCCGGGCACGTTCGTATCAAGCGTGATGGTGCCGAGGGCCGGGGTGAGATTCTCGGCGGCGAAATCCACCAGCCGTTCCGCCGGGAACTGGACGGTCACGGTGAAGTTCGTGAGCCGCGCAGTGCTGCGCGCCGTGAACAGGATGTTGCTCCGCGTGCCCGCGCGCAGAGCCTGCGCGTCGAGTCCAAGCTCCACCTGGTCGCGCACGATGACCGTGAACGTGCGCGTCGCGGACAGTGGCGGCACGCCGTTGTCAGTCACGCGCACGGTGATTGAGTTCGTCGTCCCGGCATGTTCACGGCGCGGAATCCACATGAAGATGCCGTTGGTCGGGTTCAAAACGGCGGAGGGCGGGAAAGCCGGATCCAGCGCCCAGGTGAATTGGCTTCCCGCGTCAGGATCCGTAACCGTGTTGGTGAAGATCAATGCCCCGCCGGCGTTCACGATGGCGTCGGAGATCGCCGCGATGATGGGTGCGCCGTTGGTTGTGCTGGCGCTGGCGATGTCCGACCAGTCGGAAGCTCCAACGGCATTCACCGCGCGAACGCGGTAGAAATAGCCGGTGTCGGGAATCAGGCCGATGTCGCTGGCGTTGGTGGAATTGGCAGGAGCACTGAGGGCAAAGGTGAAGTTGGTGCCATCCAGGGATCGCTCGACGAGGTAACTTAGCTCGTTTGTCGCCACGTCGTTCCACGCGAGGTCGATCTGCGTGCTGGAAACACCCGCAGCAACCAGGCCCGTGGGCGCGGCCGGAGCGAGCTTGATGAGCGTGACGCGGTCGCGGGTGTCGCCAGTGCTGTTGAGGAACATCATGTCCAGTCGGTTGGAAACCACATCGATGACCAGCGACCCGAGTTCGTTGATGCTGAAGAAATGGGCCGGGTGGTTCAAAGTGCCACCGCTAATCTGGCCGCTGCTGCCGGCCACAGTGTAAACAACTCCGTCGCCCTGTGGATTTTTGCTGTAGGCACCATCGCCGTCCGCTCGGCCATTGCCGGGGTTTATCTTCATGCCGGCGGTCAGCGTGGTGCTGAGGCCATAATGGCCGTTAAGGAGGTAAGAACGTTCGTAGGAATGACTGTGGCCGCAGAGCACCAGATCCACGTGCGCGGCCTCCAGCAGTGGCATCAGATTCTGACGAATGGCGATGAGGTCGGACTCAGTGTCCGAGTTGTGGCTGCCCTTGGTGTAGGGCGGATGATGGAAGAAGACGACCGTCCATTCCTGCACGTTGTTGGCCAGGTCGTTGGTCAGCCACTGTGCCATCGGAGTGGTTGCCGTGCGCCCGCTGGTCATCGAGTCGAGGCAGACGAAATGGATGTTCGCGTAGTCGAAGGAGTAATACTTCAACGAACCGGACGGGACGCCGCCTGCCTCGGCGTTTTGCGGCAGCGAGAAAATGTCGAGGTAAGGGTAGCTGATGGTGGTGCTGGTGGATTGGGCTGACTCGTGGTTTCCGATGGTCGGCCACAGGCAGTAATTGCGCAGCGTGGCTGGGTACATGTTGAACACGGCGTTCTGGTACTCGGTGTCCGTGCCGCTGTTGTAGGCATTGTCACCGAGCATCAACCACAGGTCGGACATGCGGCCGTTGGTGGCGGCGAAGTTGTAGAAGGCGTCGCGCACGGCGATCTGGTTGGCGTTCGCGGTGCCCGAGTCGCCCAGCGCCCAGATGCGCGTCGGGCCGCGGGTGCCGGCCACGGGCGAGGTCTTGAACCAGAAGTTCGTCCCGTCTATCGCCCCACCCGCCAGCAACTGCTCCGAACTGCCGATCGAGTAGTAATAGGTGCTTGAAGGTGAAAGCCCCGGAACGCTCACGATGTGCTCGTTGGTCGAGAAAGCCTGGACGGCGATGTTGGTGAGGCTGTCCGGTGCGGTGCCGTAACGCACCACGGCGTCCGACGCGCCGTCCGTGCGCCAGCGCACCACCGTGCCGGTGCTCGACAGGGACTGCAAATACGGCCCGCGCGTGAGGACCACCGGCAGGTTGCTCACGATGTTCAACACCACCGGCGCGGAGGTCGCATAAATGCCGGTGTTGTCCACCGCCACCGCGCGCAGCGTGTAGCTGGCCACCGGCATGTTGCTCCAAATGAACGTGTAGGGCGCGTTGGTGGTTTCACCGAGCAGGTTCGCGTCGGCGTAGAAACCCACCCGCTCGATCACGCCGTCGTTGTCCGTGGCCCGGGCGCGGATCGTCACGACCGTGCCGGCGAGGACATAGCTGAAATTGGCCGGGTTGGTGATGGCCACCGACGGAACAGGATCCACCAGCAGATAACTCCAGGTGTGTCCCGGCCGCGAGGGGTCAAAGGCATTCGCCTCCGGCTCCAAATCCTTGATGCCGTGGCCGCCCGCCCAGGTCACCGCGATGTTGCCGAAGGGCGGCTGAGGGAAGGTGAACACATGGTTGCTCGGCGACGCGCTCGAAAGCCCGGTCGCAGGCACACCGTTGAGTCGCAAGTCTGCCGCGTCCACGCCCGTCACCGGTTCACTGAACGTGATCGCGATCGAGGTCAGGCTCGTGACCGTGGTGCTCGCCGCCGGCAATTTCGCGACGATGACCGGCGCACTGGGGTTGATGAGCAGATATTGGAACGTGGCGTTGGCGGCCGAGGCGTTGAAGGGCCGCGGCGGGTTGTCGAAGTCCACAATCCCGTGCCCGGCATTCCAAACGACGGTGACGGGTCCGTAGGGCGGCTGCGGGAAAGTGAAATCCCACGCCACGCCATCAGCCGTCGCCACGGCGGAGGCAGGCACGCCGTTGATGAGCAGGTCCGCAGCGTCCACGTTCGTCACTGCTTCGGAGAAGGTCACCACGAGGTTCGTCAGGTGGAAGATATCGCCGGAAGGCGGCGAGTTGGAACGAACCTGCGGCGCGGTGGTCGCAGTATCGGAATAGGTGCCGGAGAGCTGCGCGTTGAAGCCGAAGTCCGCGTCGTTGAGGTTCAAGTTGAAGGCCTGGATGGCCAGCACATTGGTGCCGTTCACCGCCGCCCAAAAGTTCGAGAGCGTATAAAGATTGTAGGGCGCACCGCCGCCGGCGGACTCGGTGATGGCGGACAACGCGCGGCTGTTATACGCCGGATCGCCCGCCGGCACGTTCACCCGCAACGCCTCCACGCCGTTGATCCACGCGATGAAGCCGTCATCTGACTGCGCGTGGAGGAAGAGGCCCTGCACCGGTGAGACAGTCGAGAGGACAAACTCTTTGCGCAGGAAAATGCAGGTGTAGTTCGACCTCATGCCGGTCAGGCGCGTGCCGAAAATGCCCAGCGCAACATTCGTGTAAGGGTCGTTGTAGAAGAAAGGTGCCGGCGCGTTCGACCAGTCCGCGTCCGAAAAACCCGAGGCGAAGCGCCAGAGGTTCGAGGGCGTCGAGGCCTCGTTCGTGGCCGGCCGCCAGCGCCACACAGTATTCGACCCGAAGATCAGCGTTCGCGCATCGAGCACGAACGACCAACTCTCCGGCACGAATGCATTCGATCCCGTGTCAACGATCCCTGGGCTGGCCGCCCAGTTCACCGTGACGGTGCCCGAAAGCGGTTGCGACACGAAGAAGATGAAGTTGGTGTTGTCGAGATTTGTCACCGCGTAGGCGGCCGTGCCGGAAACCAGCAAATCCTCCGGGTTCACGCCGACCACCGCCTCGCTGAAACCCACAGACACCGTGAACAGGTTCGACACCGTCACGCCGGGTGCGGGCGAGCGCGAAACCAGCACCGGCGGCACCCGGTCGAGTTGCTCATACTCCCACGCCGCGCTCGGATCGAGCTCGTCGAGCGGCAACAACGTAGGCCAGCCGTAATCCGTGATGCCGTGACCCGCCGCGAACGCCACCTCGACCTCGCCATAGGGCGGCTCCGGGAAGGTGAACGTGTAATTCGACATGCCGGCCACGCCGATCAGGCCGGTCGCGGGCACGCCGTTGATCAACATGTCGCCAGCGTCCACACCCTGGACTGGCTCGCTGAACACCACGGTGATGCTCGTCATGTTGGTGACGCCGGTGAACGCCGGCGGGTTCTTCGCAATGATGTACGGCGCAACGGTGTTCGTGGGCGGCATCGTGATAACCGCGAGGCTCACTGTCGAAGTTCCGCGAAGCCCGTTCGCGCCCTCCGCCACCACCACGAGTTCGTTGGTCCCGAAGTCCGTCGTCCACCACGCCGCGAACGGTGCCTCGGCATCGCTGCCGAAGAACACGCCGTTAGTGTAAAACTCAACATTCGTGACCGCGTCGATCGCGGTGGCGAACGCGGTGACAAGCAGATTGGTCGGGCCTTGGATGCGCGAGCCGTACGCGGGCCAGGTTACGCGGGCGTAGGGCCGACCCTCGGCATCGTAGATCGTATTCGTGAGCGCAGCGGAGAATCCTCGGCCGCCAAGATCATCCACGCCCACCGCGGTCAGCGAGTGCGTGCCCACCGGAGGATTCGTCCAGGTGAAAGCAAAGTCTGGCCCTGTTCCCAGCACCTCGCCGATCTTCGTTCCGTTGTCGAAGAAATCCACGCGGATCATCACGCCGTCCGGATCAGAGGCCGTGGCGACGAGTTGGAGCGACACCGGGCCGACGAAGACAGCGTTGGTCGGCTCAATCAGCGAAACCACGGGCGGCAGGTTGCGGATGATCGCCGGTACGCCAATTACCTCCATCACGAACCAAATGTCCGAGCTGTTCGCCGAATCCTGATGCACCTCCGCGGCCACGACGTTCGTCCCCTCGACCAGCAACGTCGGGTCGAGATTCAGGGTGAAGGTCGTGCCACCATCGTCAGCCGCGTTGGCAGAGGCGAAGGTCGTGTAAGTCACCGGGCCGGCCGGCATGTTGTTTCGCGTCAGTTCCGCGCCGTTCAAATAGATCACCACGCCGTCATCGCGTTGAACGTTCAGGATCACGTTCGTTAGCGACGCGATGCCGGAGACGTTGAACGTCTGGCGGTAATAGGTCGTGGGGAACTTGTTGTTCGAGTCCGGCCCGAAGTTGTTCGTGGTCAGCACTTGCCGTCCGTTCGAGTCACTGTAGCCGAGCGGCGCGGGACCGCTGCCCCAACCGCTCACGTCCGCGTCCAGAGCGATCCAGTTGGTGCCCTGGTCCGAGCCGTCGTCGCGGAACAGCCACACGGAATTCGACACCACAAGCCGGTGCCCCACGCCAATGAAAGCCAGTTGCGATAGGTAAGTCGCGCCATCATCCGCGCGCCCAACCGCGTGGACGCGATGCGACCCGCCAGGCGGGTTCGCCCACGCCGCCACGAACGGCGCGTTGGTGGCCTCGGCGACTTTCACATCGTCCACGAAGAACTCGACGTTGGTCATCGTGCCCGCGCCGAGCAGCGCGTACGCGCCCAAGGTGATCGGGTTGGTGGTGAGGAACGTCGCGTTGTCCAGCGGCGCGGTAAGGGTGAGTCCGAGATTGAACACCGCCACCGTGACCACAGCCGAGGTCGAGACCTGACCGAGATTGTCTATCGCCACGGCGAAAAGCGCGTTGCTGCCCGCCGGCGCGTTGTTCACGACCCAACTGTACGGTGGCGCGGTGACCGCTCCCACCAGCGTGCCGCCGCGATAGAGCGAGACGTTCGTGATGCTCCCCACCGCCGTGGCCGCCGTGGCCTCGACCGTGAAATTGCTGCCGGCAAGAATCACCGTGCCCGGCGCGGGCGAGGTGATCGTCACCGACGGCGGCATCGCGAGGTTCAACTGGAACGCCCCGGTCTGCGCAACTGTCCCTGGACCAAACGGCCGCCAGCCGCCGACCTGGATTTGATATTCCGTTCCCGCCGTGACCGCGAAAGAAACGAGACTGCCGGATGTGCCGCCGAAATCGTTGTTGCGCTGCACCAGTGTGAGCCCGTTCACCGCCGTTCCAGTATAGACGCTCAACACCGTGTCGAACTCGCTGCCCAGCGTGTCAATCGTCACCGAACCGCGGAATGGCGCGGTCCACTTGTACCAAAGCGTCGCGCCCCATTGAATGAAGACTCCGCCGCCGAACTGCGAAGTCGGCTCGCCGCCCTCAGTCCCTGCCCCCGTGTTGTTGCCGGTTACATGCGCGGGTGTTCCGAGTTCGATGCGGTTGGCGAAATTGTTGTTCACCAGCGGATCGACGATGAAGACCACCGTATTCGTGGGCGAATAGCCAGTCCGCCCGAGGCTGTCCGTGGCCACGGCATACACCAACTGCGTGCCCGCCACTGGAGAAGAGACCGTGGCGGTGAAAGGCGCGTTTGAGTCCACGCCAACGGGCAGGCCGTTTAGGAAGAACTCGACGCGCACCACCGTTGGCGGTGCGGACACCGACGCGCTCGCGGCAAACGTGAATGAAAGACCCGCCACGGCGGACTGCCCGTTCGTCGGGTTCGTTACCGTCACCACGATGGGATTGGGCAGTACGGTGAACGTGTTGGTGCTCGAAGCGGCCTCGTGCGGCGCGGGCAGGGAACTATCCGTCGCCACCGCGTATGTGGTGTAAACGCCAGGTTCGAGAATGCCCACGTTGGTCGCGAACGGCGCGGCCGAAACCATGCCCACCGACACGCCGTTGGTGTGGAAAGCCACCGAGTAGGGCGCGGTGCCGCCACCGGGCGCCGCGGTCAGGATGACGTTCTCGCCGTGGATGAACGTCGCGCCGTTGGTTGGCGTACCCGTCACGCCGAGCGCACCGGTGATGTGGATGGTGCTGATTGCCGAGTTGCTCACCCAGCCTTTGGCGTCCGTGACCACCGCCTTCACCGTGTGTGTCCCGACGAACAGCGTGCCGAAGTTCCGTTCATAGGGTGCGCTCGTCACCGGCGGACCGGCCGGCACGTTGTCGAGATGGAACTGAACCGAGTACGGCGCGGTTCCGCCCGCCACGCTGGCGGACGCCGTGACGCTCACGGCTTCGTCCAGACTCGCGCCGTCCGCCGGCGCATTGAGCGTGAAGCTCATCGGATCGGCCACGAAGAACGTGTTGGTGAACGACGTCGCGCTGGACGGCTGCGCATCCGTCACCACCGCGTAAATGTTATACGTGCCCGCCGTCAGATTACCGAGCGCCACGGTGAAGGGCGCGGTGCCGCTCGAACCAGCGGAGGCGAATACCGTGTTTCCCGCGCCGCTGTTGGTGAAATACTCGATCGAATGAGGCGGCGTTCCATAAACCGCCGTGGCCGTCGCGGTCACCGGCGCCGTGGAGACGTGCAGCGAGTTCGATGCCGGGGTGTTGATAAACGCCGCCAGCACCGGCGGCAGGCCGGCATTGATGCGCAGCGAGAAATTGTCGATCTGGTAAGCCATGTCGGCGGTGAGGCCGCTCGCGTTGTCATCAATCCAGAGCAGGTAAAGGCTGCCGCCGTTGGTCCAGTTGATGGCGAGGTTCGTCGCGAGGACGCCTGACAAGTTGGTGGACGTGCTATTGAGCGAGGCGAGGTTGGTCCAACTGTTCAACGCGCCGCTCAGGCTGAAATACACCCGCTCGCCCAATCCAGCGTCCTCCGGTGCCGCCGCTCCCAGCATCGCCGTCAAATAGCTGATGCCGATCTCCGAGGCATTGGTACCCGAGCCGTTCACGAACTTCGCCATGAGCGTGGTGAAGCGGTTTCCAGTGGGACGGGTCTGGAGATACTGGCCCGGCGAACTCCACAAGGCATTCGTCAGTTGGTTGGCTGGACTGGCGGCGCCCACTGCAGTCTGCAGCACCACCCCGCCGGCGGTGATGATCGAGTTCACGTCCGTGTCCGGCACATAATTGTCATTCGCCCCGCCGGCCCGGCTCCAGGTTGCCCAGTCCGCGGCGGCCGGTTGCACGGAAAAATCGTTCGTGTAGCCCGCCGGGCCAACCACGGCGGCGCGCGCGCTAGCGGCGAGCAACAGCAACGGCAACAGTAGGGCGGGTAGAATGGCACGGCAGGGATACAGGAACGCGACGGCGCAACGCGCCGCCGGCTGGGTGGGGCCGGAAGTTTGGTTCATACTTTGGTTCTCTTCCCCATACATGCGCAGTGTCCGCCGGGCTTCCGCCAACTTTCTTTCGCGCGGCGTAACGGTGCCTGGCAGGGCGGCTGGCCAGACTCCGTCTTGCACAACGCCCCTCCCGCTCTATAAACACGGCCCGTTGGTAATGACCACCGTTGCTCAAAATCAAACCCTGAACCAAAGAAGACCAAAATGAACCCCACCAGAATCATCCGCCCGCTGCTTCGCACCCTGCCGCTGCTCCTGCTCGGCGCGATCTTCCTGACCGGTTGCGCCACCTCCGGATCCCGGCGACCGGCGAAAATTCCATTCAGCGCGAAACACTGGAACGGCATGGACTCAATCGAATTCCTTCAGGACTGGCGGTTGGGCAGTTATTCGCGCGTCATCATCGAACCAATTGACACCGCCGGCGCAAAGCTCCCGCCCAAGGACGAGAACACTTACGAACCGACCATCACCGTCTTGAAACGTGCCGACTCTGTAATCGAGGGCCGCTTGAACCGCGTGCTGGGTGGCACGCCGCCGGCCTCCATTCGCGCCGCCGGTTCGCCGCCTCCAGACGGCGCGCTCGTCCTTCGCTCCAAGGTCGTCGAGATTAACCCCGGCTCGCAGGCCGCGCGCTACTTCGTCGGCTTCGGCGCGGGTGCGGCCTGGGTGAAGATCAGCGGCGAGGTCGTGGATGGAAAATCCGGCGCAGTTCTGATGCGCTTCGAGCAGCAACGCGTCGGGGCGATGGGCGCGTTCGGCGGCGCCTACGTGCCCATGCTCACGGACTGCATCTCCGGCATCGCCAAGGACGTGGGCGTGACCTTGACCGCCTTCCGCGCGCCGTGAACGCGCACGGCACCCCGGGCATTTCGAAGTTGTAGGTGATGCTTGTCGTGCTGCGACAAGCCCGTCCGCGCAGAGCAGACGGAACGAAGGGTGTAAGTCCGTCCGTTGCGCACTGAGCGGGGTACCACTCGCCGCAGTGCGACGAGTTCCAAGACCCGGAAATGCGCATCCGGCAAATCGTTTAGCTGCGCCCACCGACGCAGAGCGGCCAACTTTTTCCGTGACTCCGCCCGGCGACGGGTGGCGAACTGTGGGCGTATGAAAATGCTCATCGCCCGTCGTCTCATTCTCGCGGGAGCGGTCCTCGGAACCGCCGCCTTTGCAGTGCTGCCGGCGCGCGCCGCGTCGCTCTTCCCCGCCGTCGTTAACAGCCGCTGGGGTTATGTGGACAAATCCGGCAACATGACTGTGAACCCGCAGTTCGAGCGCGCCGGGAGTTTTGCCGGCGGCTTTGCCGAGGTGCGACTGGGCAAGTGGGGCTACATCGACACCACCGGCAAGGTGGCGATCAATCCGCAGTTCGATGAGGCGCGTCCGTTTGCCGAGGGCCTTGCCGCTGTCGAGTTCGGCGGGCGCTGGGGCTTCGTCGGCAGGGACGGAAAATATGCCATCAACCCGCAGTTCGATGCCGCCGGCTCGTTCTCCGAAGGTCTGGCCACGATCAAGCTCGCGCGTCGCTGGGGCTTCATCGACAAGACCGGCAAGATCGTCATCAACCCGCAGTTCGAGACCGCCGGCCCTTTCGCGGAGAAGCTCGCGCCGGTCGAGCTGGGCGACCGCTGGGGCTTCATCAACGCCGCCGGGAATTTCGCCATAAATCCACAGTTCGACGAGGCGCGCGGTTTCGCGGATGAACTTGCGCCAGTCAAACTCGCCCGCCGCTGGGGCTTCATCGAGAAGAGCGGCAAGGTGGTCATCAATCCGCAGTTCGAGGAGGTGCGCGGCTTCGTGAAAGGGCTGGCCCCGGCGCGGGTCGGCCGCCAATGGGGCTTCGTGGATGCCAAGGGGAACCTCGCCATCAACCCGCAGTTCGAGGACGCGGCGGAATTCGCCGAGGGCGTCGCCGCCGTGCGGATGGCCGGGCGCTGGGGCTTCATCGACAAAAAGGGCATGTTCACCATCAACCCCCAGTTCGACGAGGCTAGTCCGTTCACCGGCGGCCTGGCCCGCGTGAAGCTTGACCGCCGCACCGGCTACGTCGGCGCGGATGGGAAATACGTGTTCAATCCCTCGAAGTAGCTCCGCCCTCGTCCCGCCCCCGATGGAAAAACGAACCGCCCTCGTCACTGGCGCCAGCCGCGGCATTGGCCGCGCCATCGCCCTCGCGCTGGCCGCGAATGGCGTGCATGTCCTCATCAACTTCCGCTCGCGCGAGGCTGACGCGCGGGCTGTTCTCGCGCAACTCGAGCAGGCCGGCGGCAGCGGCGAGTTGTGCCCGTTCGATGTCGCCGACACGGCAGCGAGCGCGGCGGCGCTGCAAACCCTCCTGCAAAAGCATCCGCGCCTCGACATCCTCGTGAACAACGCGGGCATCCGACGCGACACGCTGATGGTGTTCATGGAGGCGCCGCAGTGGAACGAGGTTCTCACCACCAATCTCGACAGCTTCTTCAATGTCACCCGGCCTGTCGTGAAGCAGATGGCCATGAACCGGCGGGGCCGCATCATCACCGTGGCCTCGACCGCCGGACAGACGGGCGTGGAGGGGCAGACCAACTACGCCGCCGCCAAGGCCGGCGTGATTGGCGCGTCGAAGGCGCTCGCCCGCGAAGTCGCCAAACGCGGCGTGACTGTGAACGTGCTCGCGCCCGGTTTCATCGACACCGAGATGCTCGGCGACGAACGGCAGCGTGCGCAGTTTCTCGCGCAGATTCCGGCCGGGCGTTTCGGCAAGCCCGAGGAAGTCGCCGCCGCCGCCGTGTTCCTCTGCTCCGAGGGCGCGGCCTACATCACGGGCGCGGTGCTGAACATCAACGGCGGCATTTACACCTGATGGCGGACGCACGCACGAGCACCCAGGCGGGTCACTGGTCCGGCACCGGCCAGTTGCGCGGCGGGCGTTGGGGAATCTGGTTCTTCGTCACCGCCGTGCGTTTGCTCGGGCTGCGCGTGACCTACGGATTGAGCGTCTTCCCCGCGATCTACTTCTCCTTCGTGTCGCCGGATGTGCCGGCCACGATGGATTTCCACCGGCGTGTCTTTGGCGCGCTGTCGTGGTGGCGGCGGCGCTGGCTGGTGTTCCGGCATTTCTTCTCGTTCGGCCGCGCGCTCATCGATCGCACGGCGGTGCTCGCGGGCGGCGCGACGAAGTTCACCTTCACCTTCGATGGCGAGCATCACCTGCGCGATGCCGTGGCCGCCGGGCGCGGCGTGCTGATCCTCACCGCGCACCTCGGCAACTGGGAGGCCGCCGGGCAGTTGCTCACCCGGCTCAATGTCCCGATCAATGTCACCGGCTTCGACCTCGAGAAATCCGGCGTGCGCGATGTGCTGCAACGTTCGGCCAGAACGAACTTCCGCATGATTCCCCTGACCGGCTCGCCCACCGACGTGATCCCGCTCGTGGCCGCGATGCGCCGCGGCGAGGTCGTGGCCATGCTTGGCGACCGGAACTACGGCAGCCCGTCCGCGCAAATCCCGTTTCTCGGCGGCACCGCCTCGATGCCCATCGGCGCGTATGTGATGGCCGCGATTGCCGGCGCGCCGCTCGTTCATGTGTTCAGCCTGCGCGAACCGGGCGGGCATTATCATTTCTTCGCGTTTCCGCCGCAGCGGCCCGTGGTGCCGCCGCACGGCGAGCGCGACGCCTACTTGCGCGACTGCGCAGGGCGTTTCGCAACGGATCTCGAGACCGTGCTCCGCCGCGATCCGTTGCAGTGGTACAATTTCTATCCGTTCTGGGATCAACCGGCGGCCGCCCCGAAACCGGAGGCCCGCGCATGAACGTCGAGGAACTGCTCCCGCACCGCCCGCCCATGCTCTGGATTCGCGAGCTGACGCGCTGCGCCGAAACCGAGGCAGCGGGCACCGCCGTTTTCGACGACACCAGCATGGCCGTGGCGGATGGCGTTGTGATCGAGGCCGCCCTGGTCGAATGCGTGGCGCAAACGGTGGCCGCCGCGCAAGGCCGGCGCGCCCGCACCAGCGGCCAGCCACCGCGCGAGGGCCAACCGCCGGGGATGCTCGTCTCCGTGAAGGATTTCGTGGTTCGCGACGTGGCGCGTCCGGGCGAAACGCTGCTCATCGAGACGCGGGAGACGCGCCGGTTCGGGCCGATGATGCAAATCGTGGGAACCGTGTCTTGCGCGGGCCGTGTGATCGCGGAAATGGAGCTGACGCTTTATGCCTGAGCCTTGCAACCGGGTGGCCCTGGCCGGATGCGGCGCGATCACCGCCGCAGGTTGCGGCATTCCCGCGTTGACGAACGCGCTTCGTGCGAACGCAAGCGGACTGATCCCTTGCGTCCGCTTCGGCGGAGCCTGGGGTGCGGCGCCGCGGGATTGCGCGCAGGAGAACCCGGCGCATTTTCTCGCTGACACGGCCCTGCGCGAGGCGCGCGAGAATGCGGCGGCGATGCTGGGCAGAATTTCCCCCGGGCGCATCGGCCTCGTCCTCTCAACCACCAAGGCGAACATCGAGGCTCTGGAACGCATCATGGAACAGCGGCCGTGCTCCGAACTCGCGCGGCGCCATCTGCGCGGCGATTTGCTGGCCGCGGACCTCGCGGCGGAACACGGCGCGGGCGGCCCGGTGCAGTGTGTTTCCAACGCCTGCGTGTCCGGCCTCGTGGCGATCCAGCAAGGCGCGAAGCTCATTCAGCGCGGCTCGGCGGACGCGGTGCTGGTGGTGGGAGTGGACCATCTTTCCGCGTTCGTGACGGCGGGTTTCGGCGCGTTGAAGGCGCTGGACCCGGAGGGTTGCCGGCCGTTCGACCGAGACCGGCGCGGGCTCAGTCCCGGCGAGGCGGGCGCGGCCATCGTGCTGATGCGCGGCGATTTGATTTCGCAACCCGCCGTCACTGTGCGCGGCTGGGGCACGAGCAACGACGCCAACCACATGACCGGCCCCTCGCGCGACGGCTCCGGCCTCGCGCAGGCCATCCGCGCCGCGTTGCACGTCGCGGAAACGACGCCCGCGCAAATCGACTACATCCATGCGCATGGCACCGGCACGGCCTACAACGACGCGATGGAGTGCATGGCGCTGCGAACAGTCTTCGGCGAGACGTGCCCGCCGTTCAGCGGCTCGAAAGGCATGCTCGGCCACACGCTCGGCGCGGCGGGAGTGATCGAGACGATTGTCTGCGCGCTCGCGATGCAGGAGCAATTCCTGCCCGGCACGCCGGGGTTGAACGATGCCGACGCGATTGCGCCCGTCGGCTTGATCCGCGAACCGCGCGCGGCGGAACACCTCAAGTGCGTGCTCAAGATGAACGTCGGATTCGGCGGCGTGAACGGCGCGCTCGTACTCCAGTATGAATGACTTGAACATCGCCGCCTCCAGCCGCGCCGTAGCCGCCGACCTTCCCTCGGCGCAACTCGGCAAACGGTTCGGACGCCTCGACACCATCAGCCAGCTCGCGTTGCTGGCCGTCGAGCGGCTTGGGTTGAATCTGGATTCACCGTCAGCCTCCCTGGCCCGCGACCGCGTTGCCATCTGCCTCGCCACCCGTGCGGGCTGCCTGTCCACCGACATCGCCTACTGGCAGGGCCGCGACACGCCCGGCGGTCCCAGCCCGACGCTGTTCACCTACACGCTGCCCAGTTCCGCCATCGGCGAGATCGCGATCCGCCACCGCATCACCGGCCCGAACCTCTGCCTGATTGGCGACGAACAACTTCTGCTCGCGGAGGCAAAGGCGTTGATCGAATCAGGCGAAGTGGATGCCTGCGTTTGTGTCTCGTGCGAAAGCGTCGCGCCGGAAGCGGCGGCGATGGCCGGCGTGGAACCCGCTTCAAGCGCGAGCGCTTTCCTGCTGCAGCGCGGTGGATCGTGACATGGTCGCCTCGTGGTTTCGGCGCTATTTGCGCAACCGGAGGAAGACAGCGCCTCCGCCCGGCGTGAACGTGACGCTGCGTTGATTGCCGTTCACGACGGGCGACGCGGGCACGGCCGCCCATGCCGGCGTGGTGAGACTTGCCGTCTGTTCCAGCACAAACCCGGCGTCGCCTGTCTCCCAGGACACAACAATGCTCGCGCCATCCGGCCGGATGGTGAGGGTGGGCGCTCCAGCGGTTTGCACCGCCACAAAGCCAGACCAGTAGCCGCCTTGGAGCGAGAAGCTCCCTCCGCTCATCGCCCCAGCCGCCGGCTGTCCAATGGTGCCGCTCACGCTGAAAGTGCCGCCCGCGCTTGTTCCACCGCCGCCGGAGACGCGCGACCAGTCCACGCTGAACTGCGCCGGGACCGTGGCGACGAGCGCCAGCAAGCAGCCGGCGCAACTCGAACGCATCAACCCAGGCCTCATCGGGCACCCCCGCTCTTGTGCTGCATCAGTTCACGGACCATCGACTTCAGTTCGCCCACGCTTTGTTGCAACGCCTGAATCTGCGCGTCCTTCTCCTTCACCGCCTCCTTCACGATCTCGTTCAAGCCCTGGATGGCGGCCAGCGCCACGCCGTCGGCGTCCACGGTGGCGATGTGCCGGTCGTCCTCGCCCAGGCCGAACGCGGCGTGGAAATCCTGGGCCATGGGGCCGATGTGGCTGGCGGACGGCGCGTTGGTGAAGTTCCACCGGCTGATCGGCAGCGCCGCCACCTTGGCCAGCACCGCCCGCGCGTCCACGGACTTGAGGTTCTCCTTCATGTTCCGGTCGCTGGTGCTGTTGAACGCCGTCGCCGTCCACGCCCCGGCTGAGTCGAGGACGGCGTACCACGTGCCGCCTCCCGGCCCCGTCCTGATCACGCGACCACCACCTGAACTGATGATGCTCAAGGTCCCGTTGTTGGCATTGCCGTTGCCGTTCAAGGTGAGCAGGGGATTGGGGCTGGCATTGGTGTCGGCAATCACCACGTTCTGGTTGTAGTCCCAGCTTAACAACACCTGGTCCCCGCCGCGGCGGGTGCCAAGGGCGCCGCCGCTGTAGCCAAACAAAACCGGACCGTCAGGCGTTGTTCCTGCGAAGGCCTTCCCGGAGCCGTACCAACCCAGCCCGGAGTTGGTGTCGGTACCCGACCGTAGCCAGAGGTTGCTGTTGGAGAGCCGCACATCGCCACCAAACACCGCGCCGTTGGTCCGGACGAACGCGGTAGAGTCGAGTCCGTCGAACTTGTCCGCATCCGCCGCCTGGACATTGGTAAGCCCGGCGCCATTGCCCAAGAACCCGCCAAGGAAGGTAGCCTGGGCCAAAGCCGTGTTGGTTAGCACGGTGAGTGTCGAGGAGCCGAGATTCGCGCTGACCAAATCCACCTTGCCGTCGCCGTTGATGTCCGCTGCCGCAACTGAGACCGGCCCGGTTCCCACGCCCGGCGACGAAGACAGGACGAAGCCCCCGGAGCCTTTGTTTGTCAGCACGGTGAGGGTCGAGGAGTTGAGA
>CAYQWK010000066.1:0-18675 GCA_964420805.1 uncultured Bifidobacteriaceae bacterium
GCACGGAGGTGTGGTCGCCGCGCTTCACGTATCACGGCTTCCAGTTTGTGGAGGTGACCGGGCTGCCGTCGCGCCCGTCGCTGGACGCGATCGCGGGGATTGTGTTGCACAACAACACGCCGATCACGGGACGCTTCGCGTGCAGCGATCCGGTGATGACGAAGTTCAGCCAGAACGCGCAATGGACGCAGCGCGCGAACTTCATCGAGATGCCCACCGACTGCCCGCAACGCGACGAGCGCCTGGGCTGGATGGGCGACGCGCAGATTTACGCGCGCACCGCGACCTACAACGCGGACGTGGCGGCGTTTTACACCAAGTGGATCGACGATGTGCGCGAGGCGCAGCGGGACTTCGGCGCGTATCCGGACTATTGCCCGTATCCCATGGCGCACGGATCGCCCGGCGCGACACACGGCACCGCGTGGACGGACGCCGGCGTGATCGTGCCTTACACGGTGTGGGAGGTGTACGGCGACACGCGGATCATCGACAAACACTGGGACTCGATGACGAAGTTCATGGAGTGGCGGCGGAAGGCGGACCCGGAACTCAAGGGCGTGAAGCTCGGCAACACCTGGGGCGACTGGCTCAACGTAAACGAGGAGACGCCCATCGAGTATGTGGACCTCATTTACCATCGCATCAGCGCGCGCTGCATGAGCGCCATGGCGTTCGCGCTCGGCAAGAAGGAAGCGTATTCGCGATACACGATTCTCGCCGAGGAACTGAGTGTCTCGTTCGCGAAACGATACTTGCGCGACGACGGCTCAATCAAAGTGGACACGCAATCGGCTTACGTCCTCGCGTTGTCGGCAGGAGTGATTCCGCAGAACTTGCGCGCGCTATCGGCACAAATCCTCGCCGACAAGATTGCGAAGAACGGTTATCGCATGGCCACGGGTTTTCTCGGCACCAAGCCGCTGCTGCCGGTTCTCACCGCGCACGGGCAAAACGATCTCGCCATCCGCCTTTTCCAGAGCCGCAAGTTCCCGAGCTGGGGCTACGAGGTCGAGCAGGGCGCGAACACGGTCTGGGAACGTTGGGACAGCTTCACCAAGGAACACGGCTTCAACGGCGCGGCGGGCAACCAGAACGCCTCGATGAATTCATTCAGCCATTACTCCTTCGGCGCGGCCATGCAATGGGCCTGGCAGAACCTCGCCGGCATCGACACGGGCCGGGAGGCCTGGAAGCAAATCCTCATCAAACCCCATCCGCCGTCCGCCGCCGCCGTGGCCGACGTCGCGCCCATCAGTTGGGTGCAGGCGGACTACGACTCGCCGCGCGGCCGCATCACCAGCGCCTGGCGGCAGGAGGGCGGGAAATTCTCCCTCGATGTCCACATCCCCGCCAACACCACCGCGCGCGTTTATCTACCCGCGAAATCCGCCGACCGGATCACCGAAGGCGGCCGCCCGCTCGCCAAGGTCAAGGGCGTGAAGTTCCTGCGCATGGCCGACGGGCGCGCGGAGATCGAGACGGGAGCGGGAACTTACCGCTTTGAATCGCGCTGAATGTTCAACCCTCGCTCCGGCCGTTGCGCGCGGCGGCGATCACGGTGCGGATATGGGCCAGGAATTCCTCGCGTGGCATCGCAGCGTATTGTTCCGGCGGAATCTCCTCGCCGATGTGGACCTCGATCTTGCGCAGCGAGCCTAGAAGATGCAGCGGGCCGGTTTTGGTGGACAGCAACTGCATGTTCTCGATGAACACCGGAACGATCGGCAGGCGCGCCTCCTGGGCGATGTAGTGCAAGCCCGGCTGGCACTCGGCGACGTTCACACCGTCGCCGCGTGTTCCTTCGGGAAACACCAGCAGATGAAACTCGCGGCCCAGCCTTCCGAACTCGAGCAACTCGTCGATGCGGTTGGGATTCAACCGCCCGCGCTCGAGCAGAAAACCGATCTGGCTGCTGAGGGCGCGCCTGATCCACGAGGCGCTCCAGACCTTTTTGTCGCCCAGCACCAGGATCGGATAACAGCCCGCCCGCCAGACAATCCCGCCAAGCAAAATCGTGTCGAGCAAGCTGACGTGGTTGGAAACCAGGAGGAAGCGCCGGCGCCGGTCCAACCGCTTCATCCCATGCACGCGACGGAGATAAGGCAGCAAAAGAAACACGTGCGAGGCGAGGCCAAGCAAAAATTGCGCGAATCTCAGTGCCGGTGTGACGCGGCGGCGGTTCAAGTCATGGATCGGTTCCACTCGGGCCACGCCAGCGTAGCGGACCCGCCGTGAACTCCAAAACGGAAAAGCGCGTGAAGGCGATCGCGGGCACATCTCACTTTCTTGCAGGTGGTGGTTGTCGCGCTGCGACAACCCCGTCCGCGCAGAGCGGACGGAACGGAGGGCGTGAGACCGTCCGTTGCGCCGCTGGACGCGGCGCTACTCGTCGCAGCGCGACGAGTCCCACCACTCAGAGATGTGCATCGTGCAAGAAAGTGAGATGCGCCCACCAACGCTTCGCCAGACACCGATTGTCCACCGCTCAGGGGCGGGGCGCGCATTGCTCAAGCAACTTCTCCAACTCCCGCTTCTCACCGAGAAACGCCGGCTGGCGGTCGAGCGCGGCCCGGAAGGATGGCGCGGCTTCGCCCGCCCGGCCGAGCATCAGCAGGGCGCGTCCGCGCAACGCAGCGTTCTGGTAGAAGCCGGGATTCAGCTTTTCCGCTTTGTCCGCCAACTCCAGCGCGACGGCCGCATCCTTGCGCCGCAATGCGCGGTTTCCGTCGGCGAGGAACTGCAAGGCCTTGCGAACCGACGCGTGTTCGCCGGAGGCAAGTGCGGGATCGGCGGGCACGGCACGGTCCGGCCGTTCGCGGCCGAAGTCGTTCACGTCAAAGGCCACGAACCGGCCCAACTGGTTCGGCGGCGCGGCGGCCCAGAAGATTCCGTCGCTCAAATCCATGATGGTGGCGTGCGTGGCGATCAGCGCGTTGAGCGTGCCGCGATGGCCGTGCCCCGGGAACGCGCCACCCGGCAACCGGCGGTCGCGCAGGATTTCCGCCGTGCGCGCCGCATTCAATCCGCCCCGCGCTCCTCGCACCAACTCGTCGGCGCGTTTCTGCCGCGACACCGACGTCGAATCCGCCAGGTAATCCTGGTTGCGCTTCGAGTCCTTGCCGGCGGCCGTGAAGTGATTGGCGCAGATGATCGAATCGCCGGCCGGCTCCCGCACATCCGTGGCATCCGGAGTCTTCTCCACGACCACGAACCGTCCGTCCGCGCGGCTGCCCACGAGCAGCAACGTCGAGACATAAACCCGCGATGCCCGGAGAATATCGAGCGCCTCGGCGAGGTTTCTTGCCCGTTCGAGCACATCGCGCGCGACAAGCGCGACCGGCGTGGCCGTCTCGCCCGGCAGGCTCGATGGCGCGCCGTTGAGCGTGATGGAAACACCGGCCCGGTTCATCCCCGAGACCACGCCGGCCATTCCGGCCCACGCCAGCGAAACAAACGGAATTGCCCCATCCGGCTCGGCCAGGATCACCACGCGGTCGCGGCTGAAAACCTCGGCAGCCTCCCAGTCGAAATTGCGCCCCGCGAGAAGATGGCCTTTCTCCGTCGCGCCGCCCCATGCGCCAAAGGACGTGCAGCCAGCCTTCGACACGAGCGGGTTGTCGATCATCATGTAAGAGACGTCGTGCGCCGCGTGATAGTTGAGGAAGCGGTTGTAGTAATTACCCAGCTCGGGATGGATGTCCGGGCAGCCAAGCGTGAGCCCATGAATCTGCTGCCGGAACCGCAGCGGCACATGGTCGCCGAGATGGCGGTTGCGGAACAAAACGAGCGTGTGCAGCACGTCGATCTTCCATTGCTCGGGCACGTAACCGCGCACCATGTCGATGAACTCGTTCTCCAGCGTGTGAACGCGGTTGCTCAACAGCACGCCCGACGCGTAGCCCATCTCCAGATGCGATCCGGCGAGGTAAACCACCGGCAACCCCTCGCGCTCGCCGGCCCAGGATTTGCCGAGCCACCAGCGGCCCTCGCGAAATTCCGGCCGCGCGCTGAACAGCGGAACCTTCTCCGGCAACGGCGGCGGCTCGGCCACGCAATGGTGAAACACCCACCAGTGAAACGCCCACGCCGCCACTACCAGCGCGGCCGCGGCGATGCCAAGACGCTTCAGCCATTTCCTGAGCCGCTTCACGAGAGCAACAAGACAATTTCTCCCGCGCGCTCACCGTTCACGGACAGCCTCGCGCGGGCTTCAATCGCGCCGTCCTTTTCCTCGCACTGGATTTCCACGCGCAACGACTCGTCCGGTCGAACCGGCCGGAGGAACTTTGCCCGGCCAATCTCGCGCACCGCGAGGGTCGCGCCACGCACCCGCTCCGCAACGACACGCGCGAGTTCCAACTGAAACACTCCGGGAAGAATCGGATGGCCGGGGAAGTGTCCGGCGAAAGTCGGATCGGCCGCCGGGAAACGAAACTCGAACAGGGCCGCTCCATCCGCGCCCGGATCCGGCCCGCGCACCAGCGCGCGCTCGATGGACTGCCGCATGTTCATGGCACGGACGTGGCGGCAGCTTCAAACATCGCGGCTGGTTGCGGCCCCGCCTTTGTCTCCACGATGCGCAGATCGAGCTTGTACCAACGGCGCTCGATCATGAAATGGTCCGGTCCGATCATCACGCCCGGGCAATCCGCCGCCGCCTGGCCAAAAAGGCACTGAAGGTCGGCCGCCACGTGCCGCTCGATCCATTTCTCGCGCAGCGCGGCGCTGGAACGCATCACGCGCACCGTGCCATCGCGTTGCACCAGCACATCAGCCAGCACGTTGCCGAAATTCTCCGTGACCAGCAGCCGCATTCCGCGCGCTTCGCTGCGGGCGAGATACCCGTTCATGGTGTACTGCTTGCCGAGGGCGGTGAGGACGGCGCGTTGCGTGATGAAGGCTTCCGGCGGAAAAGCGCGGACAGGGCGCGGGAGTTGAGGCGGAGTCGAGCAACCGGAAAGAAGGAGCAGGCACCAGGCTCCAAGGGCGAAGCTCCAGGGAATGGCCAAGGGCCAAACGCCGAAACCCAGCCGTGGCAGTTTGCGACAAATGGATTCCAAAAATGAAATGGTTGCCTTGGAGCTTGCCACCTGGCGCTTCTTTGGAGCTTTGTGCCTGGAGCTTGGAGCTTTCATCCCCCTGCGTTCACGGAGCATCCACCATCGCCTTCACCTCCGCCACCGGCGCGGGCCTGGACTGGTCGAAGGTCGCGGGCGGCAGCTTCACGTCGCGCTTCTCCCGCTTGAAGAGGATGCGCGTGAAATCGCCGGACGGCTCGTTCATCCGCACTTCCTGCGTCGCCGAAAAGTCCGGAAACATCCGCACGTCGAGCGACGCAAGAATCGAGCGCACGTTCTTGTCCTTCGGCACCATGGTCACCACCGCCACCGCGCCAGTCGAAACAGTGATCGTGAAGTCCGCCGTCAACGCGTCGAGCTTGCCCTGGTGCATGAGAACCATCTGGTCCATCACGCGCTTGAGCATCTGTGGAAACCCGAGCTTGAGCTTCTTCCATTGGCCGTCGGCCTTCTCGAACTGCGCCACGCCGTCGTGATTGCCAAGCAGGATGGACTCGTACGGCGCGGTCGTCTCCCAGCGAATCCGGTCGGGCCGCTCGATCAGCATCACGCCCTGGCTCCGGAGCGGCTCGGTGAAAAGTTTGAGATGCCGCTCCTGCTCGAATTCGAGATAGACCGAGCGCAGGGACGACATCTTGCGCTGGAGGTCTTGAAGCACCGGCGCGGGATCGGCCAGCGGCTGCAACGCTTCCGCACCGGCAAGCCGGCCCGCAGCCAGAGCCAGGCCGGCGCATAGCAGCGCAATGAAGGCGGTATTCTTCATCCCAATAGTCTTTCCAAGCTGACGACTTCGTAACCAAGCGCCCGCAGCGTGTCCAACAACGATTTCACCGTCGCCACCAAGCGCTCCGGGGGAATGTTACCGTCGTGCAGCACGATGATTCCGCCGGGGCTGATCTGCCGCTTGAGGCTCGCCACCACGCGCGCGGGATCGGTGCGCAACGTGTCCAAACCGCGCGCCGTCCAACCCACCACGCGAAGGCCCAACTCGCGCGCCGCGCGAAAGGTGCGCGGGTTCGAGTGGCCGATCGGCGGCCGAAACCACGGCGACGCGCCGCCCCCGGCGCGCGCGATGGCCTCGCGCGTTCGAACCATCTCATCCTTCAGTCGCGCCACGGTGAAGAAACTCGTGAAGTAATGGTGCGAGAACGAATGGTTCCCCAGCGCGTGCCCCTCGGCGGCGATACGTGCGACGATTTGCGGATGCGCCTCCACGTTTTTCCCAATGCAAAAGAACGTGGCGGTCACGCCGCGTTCCCGCAGCAAGTCCAGCAGCGCCGGCGTCGAACGCGGATCGGGACCATCGTCGAACGTCAGCGCCACGCGCCGTTCGCACCCTAAACCACGGCAGGCGAAGGGGCCGAACAGCCGCAACCGCGGCGTGCCCACGCCGAAGCCCACAATGATCAGGAACAGAACCACCACGACCACGGCGATGCCCGGATTCCGCAACCCGGCGGCCACGCCCGCGAGAAGCACCGTCGCCGCCAGCAGAATGTGGAACCTGGTCATGGCTCAATGAGGCAGAGCGCCTTTCCGCCCCGCAACGCCAGCGTATAGAGCAGCACACCGCGACGGCGACGGCGCGCCTCCGCGACCGCGACGGAAAAACCAAACGCGGACGCGGAATGAAACTCGCCGCAGAGTTGCTTGTAGGTTTGATGTTCGATCTCGCGGCCCGCGCGGCGGGACAGCGCGGCCACCACGGCTTCGTAAAGCGGATCAAGCCGCGGCCAGCCCTTTGCGCCGCTCAACACCACATCGATCCCGGCCAGGTCCGCCGCCGAGGCAATCCACTCCGCCTCGCGTCCGGCATCGAAGGGCTTCGACCACCGGCCGAGTTTCACCGCGGCCACGCGCGCGAGCGGCGCGGCAATCTCGCCGGCCGGCGCGAGGCTGGCGACGGCCGCGCCTTCGCCGGGGCGCAACCGCTCGTTCCACGCGCCCCACCGTTTGCCGATGGCAAGCGGGTACTTGTTCAACTCATCGACCGAACCGGCCAGCGCGCGGTCGGCCTCGCCAATGGCGATCTGGCGCATCGCCTGCCAGAGCGCGGCCTCGAAGGAAATCTCCCCGCACGTCGGCGCGGAGTTCAGCCCGCGCGCCTGCAACGCGATGGACACCTGCCCGGCGGCGGCGTTGTGGACGGAGTTCGGAAAGCGTGTTGGCAGCCGCTCGCGCTCGTCGGTGCCGATCATGGTCTCGATGAACGCGGCGGCGTCTTCGAGAAACCCAAGGCCGGTGCCAATGGCAACGGACAACCGTTGACCCGGCTCCGCCGCATGCGCGCGACGCGACGCGATGAGCGCCATCTGCACCGAGCGGCACAGGCGCCGCCGCTGGTTCGCGTCCAGCAACGCCACGTCCAGCGCACCGCAGTCATGCACGGAGACTTCACCCGGCGGCAACGGCGGCTCGATCTGCCGCGTGGTGATCCGGCCGGGACCAATCACGCCAAGGCCTGCGACGGCCACCGCCCGGTTCACGGCGGAGCGCGCGTCGTTTTCCGCGTCCGGCGCGGAGAAGACCAGCACCGCGTTGTTGCCGCCGAAGCCGAACGAGTTGCTCATCAAATGCCGCAACGGCGCACGGCGCAACTCCGTCAACGGCGACAGCCCGATGGCCGGATCGGGCGTGGTGAAACCGGGATTTGGCGGCATCTCCTGGCGGCGCAAGGCCTCGACACAAACCAGCGCCTCGATGGCGCCGCTGGCCGCCAGCGCGTGGCCGAAGAACCCTTTCGTGCTGGAGAACGGCGGCACATTGCCGGCGAACACGGAGTTCAACGCACGCCCCTCGGCCAGGTCGTTGTCGCGCGTGCCCGTTCCGTGCGCGTTCACATATTGGATCGCCGCCGGTTCCAGCCCCGCACGTGACAACGCCGAGCGCATGGCGGATGCGGCACCTTCGCCTTGCGGATGCGGCGCGGTGGCATGATGCGCGTCCGCGCTCGCGCCCCAACCGGTCAACCGCGCGAGAATGGTCGCGTCGCGCCGCCGCGCAGACTCCTCGCTTTCCAGCACGAGCATGGCCGCGCCTTCGCCCAGGCTCATCCCTGCGCGCGCGGCATCGAATGGACGGCAGCCGTTCGCATCAACCAGCAGCAGCGCGTGAAAACCGCCCCACGTCATCCGCGAGAGCGAGTCCGCGCCGCCCGCGAGCATGATGTCGGCCTCGCCCGCCTGAATCATCTCCGCCGCCGTGGCGATGGCGAGCGCGCCGGAGGAACAGGCCGTGGCCAGCGTCACGCCGGGGCCGCAAAGCCCGAGCCGGCCCGCAATCAAATCCACCGTCGAGGCGCATTCGTGGAAGCGCGTTGGCCGCGCGCGCATCTGGCCGCGTTTGATGAGGGCGTTGAGAAAACGTTCGCTGTCGAAAGAACCGCCTACGGAGCTTCCCATCACGATGCCGGTGCGGGCGGCGTTTCGGGGCAGATCAAGGCCGGCGGAGGCGATGGCGTCAGTCGCGGCGATCCAACCGAGCTTGTCGCCGCGTGAGCCGGCCAGTGGCGCGCCGATTTTGATCAAATCGCCGCCGACCTCGCCAACCGGAAGCTGGCCATGGCGCGGAGACTCGAACAACGACAGCGGTTTCAGCGCGCGGGCGTTGGTCGAGATGGCCCGCCAGATCTCCGGCACGCCGCGACCGGGCGCGGCGATGATGCCAAGGCCGGTGACGACTGGTGAGGCCCGGAACACGCTAACGCGCCTGCTTGGACTCGATGAACTGGCCAAGCGCACGCACGGACCGGAACGCGGGGCGGCCCTCCTCGATGTCCTTGATGACGACGCCGTATTCCTTCTCGAGCATGGCCACGAGTTCGAGCGCATCAATGGAATCCAGCCCGAGCCCCTCGCCAAACAACGGGGCGTCGTCGTCGATCTTTTCCGGGGTGATGTCCTGCAATCTCAGGGCGGCAATGATCTTGGTCTTCAGGTCGGTCAACGAAACGCTCATGTCGGAAATTCCTTCGCAGATTTTCTAGGCAAAAAGTACGGCAGGGTTTCGACGGGTGTCACGTTCATTCTCCGACCGGACAAGGGGCGCCTATCCGCGCAGCCGCCGGCCGTGCGTCTTGAGCCACCGTTCCGCCGCGCGGAATTCCGGGCACACGTTCTCGACTTCACGCCAGAACTTGTCCGAGTGATTCATCTGCCGCAGGTGCATCAACTCGTGGAGGATGATGTAATCCGAAACGAAGGGCGGCGCCTGAATCAGCCGCCAGTTCAATGAGATCGTCCCTCGCCGCGAACACGATCCCCAGCGCGATTTCTGGTCGCGAACCGTCACGCGCCCAACCCGCAATCCGTACTGCCGTGCGAATTCCATCACCCGCGACGGCATTTCGACCATCGCCAACCCGCGCAAATGGCGCTCGACCGCCGGGCGCCAATCACCGGCCAGGCCCTCAACCCGCACCCGTTGGTCGGCGAAAACAATGCAGTTGGAATCAGCCTCCGCCACGGCGAGCAACACGGGTTCGCCGCGCAAGAGAATTTCCGTGCCGGCCCGCCAGGCGCGGCCCACCGGCGGCCGCGCCGCAAGCCGCTGCAACTGCCGCTCCAACCACGGGAGATTGCGCTCAACGAATTCCCGCGCGGCGGCCCGCGAGCCGCCACGCGGGATGGTCACACGCGCCGTCCCGTCCGGTCCGAGCCGCAGCACGTAACGACGCGCACGCGGATGTTGAACCCAGACCAACGGCACCGCCCGGCCGTTCACCAGAAACGGCTCGGGCAGGATTCCGGAGGAACTCCGCGATTTGAAATCGAACAGCACGGCGCGGAGTGAAAGGCCGGCTGGTTCGGGAGGCAATCCGGGAACGCGATTCTCGCCGGCGGCCGGCGCTTCCAAGTCTCTTGCAGGATGCACAATTCCGAGTGGCGGAACTCGTGGCGCTGCGACAAGTGGTGCAACGGACGGCCTCCACGCGCTCAACGCGCCGACGGATCAAGCACCACGCGGAAGCCTGCGCCGGGCATCAAGCCCACCGGCAGGGCGTGCTGGCGCGTGGTGAGCCGCAACGCCGCCGGAGCGGACTGGTTCCACGAACCGCCGCGCAACACCCGTTCGTCGCTGCCAGCCTTCCACGATGTATCGCACCATTCGGCAACGTTGCCGCCGATGTCGAACAACCCGACGTCATTCGCGGGAAAGCTGCCAACCGGCGCGGTGTAGGGCCAGCGGTCACGACTGCGCAACTGTGAGCGCCGGCCCGTGTCGTTCACCTCGTCGCCGGCGAAATTGGCCGGAATGCCGCGCTCTGGAGGCGGCCAGGTGCGTCCCCACGGAAAATATCCGCGCTCGCGGTTCATTGCCTCCTCGCGTTCCGCGGGCGTGGTCCCCGGCTCGGAACGGATGCCGGCGGCACGGCTCCATTCCTCATCGGTGGGCAGACGATAGACCGCGTTTGTTCCGATGATGCCGCTGGCGCGTTCCAGCGTGGTCAACCAATCGCAGAACAACTGCGCGGTCGGAAAATCAATAAAGCACACCGGGTGTTCCGGATCAGGCTGGCCGGGCGCCGAGCGCCATGCAGCGTCCGCCCGCACGACACGCTCTGGCGCGTTGGTGGCAAAGGCGAGGAAATCGGCCCGGCGCGTTTCCCAGATGCTGAACAACACGCGCGTCCCAGGAACAGGAACGAAGTTCATCCCCAGCGAGTTCGTGAACGGATGCCCACGCGAGGCTGAAACGACGCGCGAAGCCGGGTCCTTCTGCCGATCCTCGCCGCGCCGCCCAACCGCGCGCCAAATCTCACGCGCCAGCAGCAACACCACCACGACTGCGACGGACAAAAACGCCGCGCGTAATCCCCGCCGCGGCGGCCTCCACGCCGTCTCGAAGTCGCGCAACAACTCCTCCGCGCCACTAGGCCGCAGGGCCGGGTCCTCGGCAAGGCATCGCGCAATGAGCCGGTCCACCGCGGGCGGAACCTTCGCGACACGCGAGGCTGGAACGTAATTCCCCACCGGCACCCGGCCGGTCAGCATCTCGTGGAGCAAAACGCCCAGGGAAAAGATGTCCGCGCGCCCGTCGGCGACGGCGACCCCGTGCCTGGCCTCGGGCGCGAGATAATAAGGCGTGCCGAAGACATCGCCGCCGGCCGTGAGCGAGTGTGCCGTCCGGCCGTCCGGCCCCGGCAATCTGGCGAGCGAAAAATCCGCCAGCCGCGCGTGGCCATCGGCGGCCAGCAGCACATTGGCGGGCTTGATGTCGCGATGGAGAATGCCCGCCTGATGCGCGGCGGCCACGGCACGAACGGCCTCGCGGAACAACCGCGCCGCCTCTTCCGTCGGCAACGGCCCGGCGCGCAACCGCTGCGCGAGATCGCCCCCATCCGCAAGCTCGGTCACGAGATAGAAGCGTCCGTCCTCCGTGACGCCGGAATCGAGCACGCGCAGGATGTTCGGATGTTCGAGCCGCGAAAGCGCGTCGGCCTCGCGGGCCAGCCGTTCAGCCAAAGCGGGATCACCGCCGATGCCGCCGGCGGCGATTTTGACCGCAACACCGTGGCCGTCTGCGATGCGCCGGGCCTGAAACACCTCGCCCATTCCGCCGCGCCCGAGCACTGCGCCAAGTTCGTAGCCGGGAACCAGGCTCTCTGCGGCGAGTTGCGTATTCGGATCGAGCAACGCCGCCATGTTTCTCGCCACGCACGAAGGGCACAGTCCGTCGATGGCCGGGAGCGGCGAACCGCAAGCGGGGCAGTGTGGCGCGGGTGATTTGGACACAGCGCGGAGAACTAGACCTTAAGACCGCGTCCGCCTCCAAGCCCAAGGTTCAAGGTGAAATTCGTTCCGCTCTTCGACTCGTCGGCCTCACGAAGCCGGGTTGCATTCACCCTTGGGCCAAGAGTCGAAGCAGGTGCATCAACTCCGCTTGCACTTCCTCCGGCTCGCTCACGGTGTCCGCAACTTCCGCGCGCAGCAACCCGGCGAGGCGGCGGCGGGCACGATGCTGCTCGACGGTCAGCGCGTTGGGTGTCAGCCCAGTCCGCGCGGCCGTTTCGTCTGGAATCCGGTGTCCGGCCGAAAGCAGCGCCGGCTTGAGCGCGTCGAACAACACGAGGCGGTCTCGCGCGGTGTAGTCTTCACGCAATTTCCCAAGAGCGCGTTCAAGGACTGTGAAGGCCCAGTCGCGGTCGTACGAGACCTCGGCATCCGCTACGCTCATGTCACGAACCCGCAAGGTGGTGTCATCCTCCAGGGACTTCGGTTCCGCGCCGCCACCCCGGCGCAGCGCGGCCTGATCCCGCCGCCAGTGGAAATAGTGATTCCGCACCGAGGCTTTGAGCAGCGCGCGCAACCGGCCCAGGTCGGGATTCGCGCGGGCAAATCCGTCGAGACGCAGAAAGCTGGCGAAGAAATCCTGCGCAACGTCGGCCGCGTCCTGCCCGGCGCCGAGCGCAGTCAGGAAATTGACCACGGGCCGCCAGTAGGCCGCGCATAGCTCCTCCAACGCGGCGCGCCGCTGTGTTTCATCACCGGCCTCGCGCGCCTTCACGACACGACTCCAGCGAGTGGCGGGGAAGATGCCCGGCGCATCGCCGGGCGGTTGGTGGTGTTCGAGACCGGAGGTCATTCGTTGGCGGAGGTTAGCGGCAAGGTGCGGGAATGTCCAAAGGTGCGGACAGGCTCAACCGCGTTCCGGATAGAGCGCGGCCGGATGAAAATTTCACAATCCGTTGTAATCCGCGCCCGCGAACCGGCTACTGGCAGGCAGAATGAAGACATTTCGCCTGTTTCTCTTGATGCTGCTCGCCTCGGCGGGTGGCGTGGTTTCGACGGTTTCCGCCCAGTCGAATGCGCCAACAATCTACTTCGCCCTCACGGTCCACAGTGAGGAACCGGGTGGCACGCCCACCACGCCGGATTTCCGCGCGGTGCCGCTGCCGACCTATCTCTCGTGGCGCAACGCCATCCTCTGGTTTGCCCGCGAATGCACGAACAGGGGGCTGGCCTGGGGTTTTCAAAGCGACTGGAATTTCCTCGAGGGAGCGAAGCGTTTCGAGACGACGAACAGCACCGATTACACCGCCACGGTGCTGACCAACACAGCGGGCAAGAACGTGTTCCGTTACCTTCAGGACAATCTCGGCGCGGAACTCGACCCTCATTCGCATGAGAACTTCGGCTACAACTACACGGACACGGCGGCGTTGCTGCACGATGCGCTGGGCGCCACCCCCTCGGGGGTCGTGGGCGGTCATGTCTATGCGGGCACGAATTTCCAGAACTGGCCGAAGTTCATCACAGGCGCTGGGCTGACCGGCGCGGTCTATAACACCTACGTCTGGCGGCCACACCTGATGATGGGCGGCGGAACGGCGAACCATCGCGACGATCCGCATGTCGCGGGCGTCTGGCGGCCGGCCGGCACGAACGATTACCTCACGCACAGCCCGACCGGCGCGATTGCCGCCGTCGGAACCTGGGAACAGGATCTGTTTGAGGCCGACCGGCTCATCCGCATGCTGGAGTCGGGCGAACTCCCGCATAGCAATAAGCTCTGGACTGTGGGCCTGGTCATCAACCACCGCGACATGTTCACCACCAATCTCACGCGTATCCAGGCCCAGCTTGAGACCATCCGCCGCTGGCGCGACGCCGGGCGCATTACGGTGACGAATTTCGAGGGCATTTACGCCGCGTGGACCAACGCGCCGTTCAACGGCGGTTCCAGCGTGTTTCTCCGGCCCGAGGACAACATTTCATTCTCGCTGAATTGGCAGGACTTTTCATACCCGTCGAACAGCGTGGAAGAACTGCGCACGTTGCTGAATGTTCACGAGGCCCAACGGGTGCCGGTGGACATCTTCCTCACCACCTGGCAGACGGACATCATCGAGGAATACGCGCCCGAACTGCTCGGCCGGCTGCAAAGCTCCATGTGGGTGGACATGGGCTACCACGTCCGCGCGCCCAAGCCCTATGCGAATGGCTACGGCTGGACCAACGTGACCGCCTCCACCCTCACGAATTACGAGACTCACCGTCTCGATCTGACCAACGGCCTGCCGATGACCAACAGCGGCGGCTACGCCAAACTGACCTCGCTCATGGGCTACGCGCCCACCATCGTCGGGCCGAACGCGAACCCCACCAGCACCGTGCCGCAGATCGTTCACAACTACTTCTCCAACTCCGGCGCGGGCCTGGTGGTTGAACACCGCGACGGCGCCATCAACCTCGGCGAGAGGCGCAATGGCATGTATCTCCGGCCCGAAAGCTACGACTGGAAGCTGATCGAGCTTTTCGACGGGAGCAACAACGTGCCGCAAACCCTCTCCGAATCGTTCATCTACGCGCACACCAACAGCGGCGGAGCCGCGCCGTATTTCGTGGGAGTGAAGCTTCATGACAACGACCTCTTCGCCGGGCAGAGCGCCTGGACTTACGTGTATAATTCGCCCGCGAGGACCAAGCCACACTGGATGGATCGCCCCTGGGATCCCACGGCCCAGGCGCCTCAACTCAGCAACTCCGTCCGCAACCTTCGACGAACGCTCTACACCAACCTGGTCGCCCAGGCGGCCGCGAACCGGCTGACTGCCAACGTCTTGGACGCGCGCGACATCCTCAGCCTGCTGGCGCGGGAACGCCCCCGGCCCGTCGGCCTGTCCGTGACGGAGATTCCCGAAACCACCGCGCCCGGCACCGTTGTCGCCCGGTTGAGCGGAGGCGGCATCTTCTCCGGCGTAGCCTGCGACTATGCGCTGGTCAACGGCGACGGCGACACGAACAACAGTGACTTCATCATCAATGGCGACGAACTCATCGCGGCGAGCGCGTTGGATTTCGAGTCTGGTTCCGTGCGCCGCATTCGTGTGCGCTGGACCGACGGCGGCACCAACACGGGCGAACGCGCGCTGACATTGGTTCTCTCGAACATCACCAGTGACGACGACGACGGCGACGGCCACACCGAGGCACAGGAAACCGTGGCGGGAACCGATCCTCGTGATGCCGGCTCAGTCCTACGCCTGAGCGTGACGCCATTGCCGCCGGCAGATGTGGTCGTCACATTCAGCAGCCTGCCCGGACGCGGATACCAGATCGAACGCACCGCCGACTTCAGTTCGTGGACCAACGCCACGCCCTCGCCGATCATCGCAACCGGAACCTCGACCTCACGCGCCTTCCCGGCCACCAACGCCGGATGGTTCCGGGTGCGCGTGATGCCGTGAGGGAATTCGGCGCCCGCAGGCGCGCGGCGGCAAATCGTGAGTGGCGCGCGGCGCGGGTTTGGCTACGCTCGCGGGGATGAGCCAAGAGCCAAACTCGCACCACGTCCCGACGTGGAAATTCGTCGCCGCGCTGTCCGCCATGCTGGCGCTGGTGACGCTGGGCACCCTTTTCTGGATGTGGCGGGATGCACGGCCCCGGCGCAAGTCGCCGGCGAGCGGCAAACCGGAGCCGTTCTGGACCCAATCCGCAAACCGGCCCACCGCGACGAACCGGCCGGCCACAAACCAACTGCGATGATCGTCTTCCTAAACGGCGCCTTCGTTCCCGAGGAACAGGCGGTGGTCTCGATTTTTGACCGGTCGTTTCGATATGGCGACGGCTTGTTCGAGACGATTCCCATGTTCAACGGCCGGCCGTTCCGGTGGGATTCGCATTGGGAACGGCTCCGGCACAGCGCGGAGTTTTTGCGCATTCCCCTGCCCTTCACGGCTGCGAAATTACACGAGGCCGCCGGCGAGTTACTCGAGCGCAACAGCCGCCGTGATGGCGTCCTGCGGCTAACGCTTTCGCGCGGAACCGGGCCGCGACAATACGCCCCCACCGGTCGCGAGATTCCGTTCCTGGCCATGACGCTGCACGACCTGCCGGCACGCAACGAGCATCCGTGGAAATTGATCGTTTCGCGTTTTCGCGTCGCGCCAGGCGACGAACTGGCGCGGCACAAATCCGGCAGCCGGTTGCTCCACGTCTTGGCCGCCGCCGAGGCCGCGGAGCACGGCGCGGACGACGCGCTGCTGCTCGATTCCAACGGCACCGTGATGGAAGGCGCGACGGGCAACCTTTTCTGGATCGAGCAGGGCGCGGTTTGCACGCCGCCGTTGGAGGGCGCCGTGCTGCCCGGCATCACGCGCGCGGTGGTGCGCGAATTGTGCGCCGCCACGGAGATACCCTGGTGCGAGCGCAACACCACGGTCGCGGAACTTCAGCGCGCCGGGGGCTTGTTCCTGACCCTGAGCACGCGCGGCGTGGTGGAAGTGGACACGCTGGAGGGACAATCCGTGGCGTGCTCGCCGCTCACCGCGCGGATCGCCGCAGCCTACGCGGAATGCGTGGCGCGGGAATGCGCCGGATGAAGCGGCGCATGCCGACGACGATTCACTTCGCCAGGACGCGACTCGATCCCACGACGGCCTCCGGCTTGTAGAGATCGCGGTTGCTGGCCTGGAACTCGGCCTTGAGCTTCACGCGAAACTCCGCGAGATCGACCAATTCCCAGCCCGTGAAAGTCCATGCGCCGGTCCGGCCGTCGTGTTCGATGCCCACGATGAGATGGTGGCCGTCATCAAGAATCTTGTTCGTCTCGCGTTTCGGCTCGAAATAGAAGGTGCGGAAGGAACTGCCGCGGCTGCCGCGCTCGAAGAGTTTGGGATCGAGATAAACGACGCGCCGCGTGGCCTGGTCGAACAAACGCAAATCCGGATAGCCACTCCGCTGATGCCCGCCATCGGCGAGTTTGGGGAAGTCGCATTCAAAGCCCGGCACCTTGTTCAACGCGGCCTTGATGCCGTCCTCGAAAAGTGAACTGACCTCGTTGATGCGGCGCTTCTGGCGGGCGGGACTGCCGGGCGCGTTGAGTTCCTTCAGCACGTCGTCGAGGGCGCGGCCGATTTTGGCAACGAGCGCCTGGTCGATGGTGTTGGTGCGCGCGAGGGGAATCACCTTGCGGCCGGTCGCGGCCTCGACGACCTCGGCGAACCGCACACCGTGCAAATCCTGCTCGCTCTGCATGACGGTGGTAACAACGCCACGGATGTCCGTCGCACCGGCGCCGGCAGCGAGGAGGGCTGACACCAAAACGGCGTGAGCACATAGGATTCTGCGAGTTAAGCAAAGACCAGGCGTCGTCGTGAAAAGCCAGAACATGCCGCCTTCTCTAGCACGGGCCGCCGCGCCGCAACAGGGAAGAAGCCCTGGATTGGCAATGCCCAACCCGCAGACGTCGTTCAAATAACCTTGGTCACTCCGGGGACGGCGCAGGGATACACGCCGTCGGGACCAGGCTTGGACTTCGGTTCAGCGTCCCAGGCGAGACGTTCCGGCGCGTAGCTGAGTTCGGATTTCACCGCGTCATTCCACGCCAGTTGCTTGCCCGAGTAAGTGGCCATGCGGCCGAAGATGGCGGTCATGGTGCTGTCGGCGGCCCAATCGACTTCGTTGTAGGGCTTGCCATCGCGCATGGCGGCGAGGAGGTCTTCCCATTCGAGTTGATGGCCGTCCGGTCCGCCTTTCAAGCGCTCGGGTTCCTTGCCGTTTAGGTGGATGATCACCCGGTCGTTTCCGCCGTCGAAATCGACCCAGCCTTTCGTTACGTGCGCCGGGTGCGCGAAACTCGTACAGGTGCCGGGGATCTGCCGGCATTCACTGAAGCTCCGCGTGCCGTTGGCGTAGGTGTATTGCATGGAGTGGTGATCGAAAATTTCACCAATTCCCTTTTGCGCGCGAACCTGGCGTCCGCCCATGCCCACGACCTCGACGGGCCGGCCCCGGTGAATCCAGTTGCAAACGTCGATGCCGTGAACGTGCTGCTCGACGATGTGGTCGCCGCTCAACCAGACGAAGTGGTACCAGTTGTAAACCTGATATTGCATCTCTGTCATGCCAGGTTTGCGCGCGCGGTTCCAGATGCCCGCGGTGTTGAAGTAAGCGCGCGTGTACATCACCTCGCCGATCAAGCCATCGTGAATTTGCTGAATCACCTTCCGATGGTTCAAGGCGTGGCGCAGGTGATGGCCCACGGCCACGACCAACCCCTTCTTCTTCGCCTCCTCGTTCGCGGCCAGAACGCGGCGGTAGCCGGGCGCGTCCACCGCGACGGGCTTTTCCATGAAGACGTGTTTGCCGGCCTTGACCGCGGCCTCAAACATGGCGGGCCGGAAACCCGGCGGCGACGTGAGCACGACCATTTGGGCCGGCGATTCCATGGCCCTTTGAAACCCCTCCAACCCTTCGTGCTTCTCACCCTCGGAGACATCGACCTTACCGGGGAATTTCTTCTGGAGCGTACCATGGCTTTCATTGAGCCGGTCGCGGAAAGCGTCGGCCATCGAGACCAACTTCATTCCCTCGTGCGTGCTGTTGCCCAGGAAGTTCGCACCCGCGCCGGTGCCGCGACCGCCGCAACCGATTAGCGCGACCTTGATCTCGTCACTGCCCGCCGCGTGAGCCACGCGCGCGATGTCGAGGCCGGCCAGCATCGCGCCGCCGACGAGCGTCGAGGTCTTGAGAAACTGGCGGCGGGAGGAGGGGAGAAAACGGGTGTCGGGATTTTTCATGGCGGGTTGGACGCAATCTGGCCCGGGGGCGCATCTCAATTTCTAGACAGGTCAGTTGGGGCGGAGTGAGGG
>CAYQWK010000067.1:0-14439 GCA_964420805.1 uncultured Bifidobacteriaceae bacterium
GCCCGGCGTGGCCGAGCCGGAAACCGCATAAAAAACCACCAGCACACCGGAGGTGTCGCCCGTGCGCGCGAAGGTGAACGTGCCGGTGTTCGCGCCTGGTTCGGATGCGAAGGCGTCCGGGGCCGTGACCGTGACGGTGGGCGGCACGATTACGGTGAGCGCGGCCGCGGCGCTGGTAGCCGTGCCGACGGAGTTCGAGACCACCACGGTGTAATCGCCCGCGTCGGTCGGTTGCGCCCCGGCGATGGTGAGCGAGGCGTTGGTCGCGCCGGCGATGTTCGTTCCGTTGAGCCGCCATTGGTAACGCAACGGTGCGGTGCCGGTCGCGGCGACGGTAAACCCTGCGCTGCTTCCGACGATGACGGCGATGCCCTGCGGTTGCGTGGTGATGACGGGCGGCGAGACGACGGTGAGCGTGGCCACGACGCTGGTGATCGCGCCCAGTGCGTTGGTGACGACGACGGTGTAAGGGCCGGCGTGTGCGGGCGTGACGCTGGGGCGCGTGAATGCCGCGGCATTGGCGCCGGGGATGTTCGTGCCATGGAACCGCCATTGCCAGACCAGCGAACCGCCGCTGGCCGTGGCGGTGAAGGTGGTGTCCGAGCCTTCGACGGCCGCGCGATCCTGCGGCTGCTGGACGATCTGCGGCGGCGCTTGCACCGAGAGCCGCGCCGGCCCGCCAAGCGCGGACCCCCAGGCGTTCATCACCAGCACCGAATAACGGCCCGCCTTCGCGGGCTGCGCATCGGAAACGGTGAGTGTGTTGTTCGTGGCCCCGGCGATGGAGATGCCGTCGAAACGCCATTGGTAGGTGAAGGGCGTGGTGCCGACAGCGCTGACGAGGAACGTCACGTTGCTGCCTGCGGCCACGGCGCGATCTGCCGGGTGGACGGTCACGAAGGGCGGCAGGTTCACGATGCCGACCGGGGGCTGGCCGGGCGTGGGCTGCGCGGCCAGCCAGTTCACTGCGTCATTGGCGTAATTCGTGGTGACGCGCCTGTGCAATGCCATGCCCAGGCCGTTCGTGTTGCCATCCACGGCCGTGGGCCACGGCGGATCATCCGAGTAATTCACGCGCTCGACGAGAATGTGCGGCACGCGTGGGCCGGTGGGGGCGTCGGGCCGCTGGAGTTCCACCGCCTCGCCGCCGTTATCGAGCTTGCCGCTCCACGGACCGACGATCGGCACATTGGTGCCAAGGCTGAACTTCGCGCGGAAGGCCGCGAGCACGGCGGTGTTCGTTGGGTCGAAGCTGACCACGACCAGGTAACCTGTCGGCGCGAGGGTGGTGTTGGTTGGGAAATCGAAATCCACCGCGTTGCGCAGTCGCCAGGTGTTGGTCGGGAACGCCGGGTCGAACAACGGCACGGGCGCCGCCGCGAGGTTGCGCAGTTCGATGTATTCGTCGCCGGGGTTGTCGTTCGTGCCGATGTCCGGCGGATGGTAATGGATCTCGTTGATGATGACGGGGCCGACGAGCGGGTACGGATTGGTCGCGCCCGTCCCGGCGCGGAACTCGGAGACTGTCTCCGGGCTGGCCGGTCCGAGGCTGCGCGCGGACATGGCCACGAAATCCTCGCCGGTGCTCTTCTCATGTCGGCCGAACGAAACTCCCTCGGCCGCCGCGCCGAAATCCACCATGACGCGGTGCCCGGTCAGGACTCCGTTCGCGTCGGCCACGCTGAGGATGATCTCGTCGGCGTCGTCGCCGTTGAGCGCGAAAGCCGGGGGCACGTCGTTGTTGGTGTTGAACTGAAACTCGTAGAACACCTTGAACCCGCCGGCCGGGACGATGGTGCCGGCGGGAATTTGAAACCGCTTCAGGTCCTTGCGGGCATTGCTCAGGAACCATCCGCCGATGGCGACATCGACCTCGGTCGGGTTGTGGATTTCAATGGCCTGTTCCAGCGGCGGCACGGGGCGGGTGAGAGTCTCGTTGAGGACCACGCTGTGGAGCAGCGGCATCCAGTTGGCGGCCTCGGGCGAAGCGCTGTTGGTGAAGCTGACGATGTTCGTCGTGCCGTCCGGCAGGCGGCCCTGCGAGATCCCGTTCTGCGAAGCGCCATAAACGATCGCGCTGATGAGCGAGGGGACCGCGTTGCTGGTGTAGAGGCCCACCGCGCCGTTGGTGGAGTTGAGTTTGAAGTTCACATGATCCGCGCCTTTGTCTGTGTCGTTGTCGGCGATGAACTGCACGAACGCCTCCGGTCCCGCGCCGATGAACGAGAGCGCTCGGACGGTGTGCTTGACGGTGTTGGCGAGGTTGTCCGTGAGGTGCAGGCCGCCGAGCGCGACGGGTTGCACGCCTGGGTTGAAAATCTCGAACCAGTCGTCGCGTCCGCCGGAGTCGTTGGGCATCCACTCATTGACCACCAGCGCGTTCGGGCTGCCGAGCGGTATGGCGGCGTTGGCCGAGCCGCGCGTCGGCGAGCAAAGTGTCCACGAAGTGTTTGCGCCGGGCGTGGCGCGGCCGAGCGACAGGTCGGCGACCTGCACACCATAAACCACCGAGTCGAGCAGCGCTCCGCCGGCCGAGCCGCGGTGGAAGAGGTGGATTGCACCGCTGTCCGCGCTGAGTTCAAAGCCCGCGTTGAATGGGGAGTAAGGCGCAGAGTCGTCGAACTCGACGACGTAATAACCGCCGGGAGCGATGCTGGCGCCGGGCGGGAAGGTCCAGCGGCGCGGGTTCAACAGGTCGTCGCTCAAACTGAGGTCGGAAATGTCCACGACGTTGGTCGAGGGATTGAAGAGTTCGACCCAATCGACGGCCTTGCCGGCGGCGTTGGTGTAGCTGGTGTTCTTGGTGAAGGCCTCGTTCAACACCACGGGCACGCTCAGGTAGTTGGTGGTGAACCGGAAGCCCTCGATGCCCACGGCCATGGCGATGTCGCTCGAATTGGCGCTCTGCTGGTGAACCTCGACGGCGAGGTAGTTGGTGCCGGTGACGAGGTTGGGCAGGAAGACGGCGTTGCCGGTGCTGACCGCGGGCGCGCCGCTGACCACGGTGGGCGGGCGCGTCGAGTAACTCACCACGCCGGCGGGCATGTTGTAGCGGAAGATCTCGACGTTGTTCAGATAAACCACGCAGCCGTCATCGATGATGTGCGACAGTTGGAAGGTCATGCCGTTGGTCGAGCCGGTGAAATTGAACGCGGTGCGGAAATACACCGTGGTCTGCTTGGGGCTGGTGAACGGAATCACCGAGCCGACCGGGACTGGTGGCACCTGGCCGCCACCGCCGTCGTAATTATAGAACAACGCGGGTCCGCTGAACCACGCCGCGTCGTTGTAATTATTGGCCCGCCACGCTGTGCCGAGGTCCAGGGCCGAGGACTCCATCCGCCAGGTCTGCGTGAGCGGCACAAGCGTGGTGGTCACGGGCGTGATGACCACGGTCTGGCCGGGATTGCCCGCGCCGGGCGTGGGCTGGTTGAACGCGATGTAGCCGTTCGAGCCGTCCGGCGAGCGGCCCGTGGAAATGTCCGGCGTCTGCGTGCCGTAGGCGAGGATGTCGATGAATGTGCTGTTCGTGGCCGCTAGGCTGATCCAGCCGCCCTCGGCGGAGAGTTTGAAATTCACATGGTCCGCTCCCGCCGCCGCGTTCCCATCCGCCGTGAACGGCTGCCAACCGCCGGCTGCGATGAAGCTCAACGGCGGAATCACGTTCATCCGCGGGGCGCTCATCGGTGAACCCGATAAGGCCAGCCCGCCCAACGCCACCGGCAGCGTGTCGGCGTTGAAAAGCTCGATGAAGTCATACGGGAAGATCGTTCCGGAGGCGGCAAGCCATTCGTTGATTTTGAGCCGCGATGTTTCGCCGAGCGGCTGGGCGAGGTTGGCCATGCCGAAGGTGGGCTTGGTCAACGTCCATTTTCCGTCGGCCATCCGCCCGATCGACAGGTCCGGCAACTGAAGGCCGAACGTGACCGAGTCGAGCAACGCGCCGCCGGCGGCCAGCCGGTCGAAGAGAAATACGCCTTCGCCTGCGTCATTGAGCGCGAAGCCGAGGTAAATCTGCCCCGGCGACTCCCCACCCGCCGCCACGAGCGTGAGATAGCCGCCTGCCGGAATCGATGTGCCGGCGGGGAATATGAATTTGCGCGGCTGCGCAGGATCGTCGGAGAGGCTCAGGTCTGAAAGATCCACAGGCTTTGCGCCGGCGTTCCGCAACTCAACGAGATCGGGAAATTTCCCGTTCACCGGCACGGCGGAAACATTGCGCGCCAGCACCTCGTTAATGACCAACCGCGCGAGGTTCGTATCCACGAACCAGGTTGGCGATGCGGTGATGCGCGCGGCGACGGTCGAGTTGCTCGGATAAACGAACGTGTCGTCCTGGAACCAGCCGGCGTCGTTCCGGCCGACGGCGTAAATCGTGTGCGCGCCCGGTGCGAGGTTGCTCAATGTAATGACCGGCGGGTTCGTGAAGGGTGGGAGGTTGGTCAGCGGAATGACCGCGCTCCATGCGCCGTTGTCGAGCTTCCATTTAAAGGCCGTCCAACCCCACGGCTGCGCGGCGTTCGTTCCCCAGTTGAAGGTGCCGCCGGGTCCGACGCTGAATTGCGCGGTCGTGGTTGTATTCGTTCCCTCCGGCGCGCCGTGAATGGCGATGCCGGCAGGGCTTAGTCCGCCGATGTCGCGCGAGCCGAAGCCTGCGCCAAGGGCAGGGGAGCCGGCGCGGAGCAGGAACGCCTGGCGGGCTTGCGCCGGCGTGACGTTGGAAACAGCCAGGCCCGCCAGCGCATCCAGACTGAGGCGCGGGTCGAGATACCGGTTGTTTGTGCCTGGGCCGGTCCATTCGTTCGTCGTGCTGGCAAACGACGGCGGGAGAATGTTATTCTCCATGACGATGAAGTGGTTCGACGGGCTGTAGAGCCGGTGCAACGCGGGCGCGTCGTAGATGATGTTGTGCGCGGCGTACATCCCGGAGCCGATTGCAGGATCCGGCGGCACGATGCCGTTGTCCGACCACGCGAAGACGGCGATCTCGGCGGCCGGACTGCCGCTGTTCTCTCGCGCGACGTGGACGACGGTATTGTGAAGGAAAGCCACGCGGCCGCCGGCGTTACCCACGCTGGTCGAGTTGCCCTTGTTCAGGAAGGCGTGATCCACGTCGTAAAAAAGGTTGTTGATGATCGTCCAGTCCGGGTTCTGCCCGAGCGCGTCCACGCCCCCGGAAATCGCGCTCGAGGTGTCGAGCGGGTTGTCCGAGCGGTTCGGATCGCGATGCGCGTGGAGGAAGAGGTTCCCTTCGATCCACGCGTCGGTGCTGTCGAGGTCGAGATGGTCGTCGCCCGCGCCATCGAAGACATTGCCGATCACCTGGAGAATTGCGCCGGGCCGCTGGCCGCCGGTGAAGTCGATGGTGTCGTTGAAGCCCCAGGTGTGGCCGAAGTAATTGTCGCGGAAGATGCCGTAGCCGCCTCCGGGAATTCCGTTCACGCCGTGCAACATCTCGGGCGCGCTGGTGGCCGACGGGTAAGTCGGGAACACGCAGCCCTGCACGATGAATGAACTGGCGTCGAACGAGATGTATTGCACCGCCGGAGACGCCGGCCAGGTGCAATGATCGAAAAACGCAATCGAGTTGTTCACATGAATCTGCGCGTTGTGCCCGCCGATGGTCGTGCCGCCGCAAGAATCGAAATCAACATACGAGAAGCGGCTTTCCAGCGTCGTGCCAATCAGGTCGAGGCTGCCCCAATTCCCGGCCACGTTCGGATTCTTCCCGATGCGGATGTGTTGCGTCTCCGTGCCTTGCGCGAGAATGCGCCCGGCCAGGTTCGCGGTGATGGTCACGCCCGGCGCGACGTAAATTGTCGTGCCCGCCTGGATGGTCAGCGTGGCCTCGTCCTGCACGACGAGGTTGCTGGCCACGGTGTAGGGGCCGTTGGCGGCCAGCAGCGTCAGGTCGCTGAAATAGTCCCCGCCGATGGTTGTCCCGCCGCCGTTGTCGTACCAGATGTCGGTGTAGCCGCGCTCGAACTCGCGGCCTGAGTCATCGAGGGCGACGATGGTGACGCGGTTGATGCCGGGCAGCAGCGAGACGTTCGCGGACCAGCGGGCATCCCACGCGGACCAGGTGGCGGGCGTGCCGTTGACAAGGACCGAGCGCGTCGCGACCGCATTGGCGAATCCGTAGAGGCTGGCCGTGGCCACGGTCGAGCGCGGATAGCCGTTCACGGTTGCGAGGCTATTGCTAATGGAGAGACGCAACGGGATCTGCGCGAGCACACCGGCGTTCCGGCTGGTCGAAAAGTTCTTCATGTTCGCCAGCACGCCACCCGGCACCCAGCTTCCCAAGTGCTGGTCCAACGCGGCTGAGACGCTGTTGGACGAGAAAGCCGTCAGCATCAGGTTCGTCAGCGTCCGGTAATAAACGGGCGCGAACTCCGCGCGGCGGAGGAACCGGTCGATGGCCGGCACGCTGGTCGCGCGCCAGATGCTGTCATTGACGTTGCCCGCGGTGTCGCCCTGGCCGAACACCGTGTCGAAATCATGCCCGAGCAACTGGAAGCGCGTGTCAATCAGGCCGCGATACATGCCGTAATCGTCGCCGCTGCCGCTGCCGAGGCTGGTCTCCTTACTGTCGAGAAGCGTGAAGACGGCGAAGTAAGTCATCCACTGCTCGACATTCACCCGCGCGCGCATGGTGCTGACGTAGGTTGCATCCGGCGAGTTGCCGAGCACGTCGGTCAGGTTGATGAGGTCGGTCCAGTCGTTTTCCGCTCCGTTCGAGGTCTTGCTGTAGCCGGCGCCGATGTACGAGTTCGGGTCCGTGCCGAGATACGCGAGTGTGGCGGTGTGCGAACCGCTGGAGGCACGATACACGTTGCCGTTGGGATCGTCCGGGAAATGGCGGCTCGCGTAATCGCCGTCCGGCACCTCTTGATGCGTGAACGAGCCGAACTGCGGCGAGTTGGGACTGGCGTTGGTCAGGTTGTTCACCCGCAATTGTACGGGCTTCTGAAATTCCGCGTGCAAACCCGAGATTGCGGCCAGGACCGAGCCGGCCACCTGCGAGTGCGTGTATTGCGAATTCAAGTTCACCGCCGTGATGCCCTTCCAGCGTTCGTCCGATGCGAAGTTGACGCGGTAGTTCGGCACCGTGGCGCTGCGGCTGCCCGCGCCGCGCCGCCGGAATGATGCCATGTGATGCTCCGCGCTGCCGTTTGCATCCACGGACACGAACGTGCCGTGCGCCGCCGCATCGCTATTGCGCAGGCTGCCGGCGATGGATGCGAGGAAGGCGCGCTCGGATTCCGTCATGATCATCCGGTAGAGCGGCTGCGTGCCGGAGTAAGTTGCATCATCGACCGCGTAGAGCGCGTTGGCGCCGCTGTCCGGCGGCAGCACCGCACCGCCCAGATCCGGCGCGTTGCGCGATGCGGCGGGCCACTGGCGTGTCAAACCGCCCGTGTCGGCGGCCGTGAGGTGGAACTCGACGATGGTGTTGTTCGCCTGCGCTGGAATCGTGGCGGCAAACGTGCCGTCACCCGCCAACCCGTCGCCGTGCGCGCCGTCGTCGAACATCGCCAGGCTGCTGAACGCCGGCGGCGATCCGGAGTTTGCCGTGCGCCAGAACAATGTCACTACCAGGCCGGTGGTCAGCTCATCCTCGATGCGCGCCTTGATGACCACGCTTTCGGTCGAGCGCGGCACGAGCGGGAAATGCGATACGTTTTGGATGAACGGAGCGGTGTTGTTTGTCAGCGCGGCGTTTGCGGCGCCGGGCGTTCCGTTGCTCGAAAGGCTGGTTGTCCAGTTCTGCCCGCGGTTGATGGGCATCGAGGGGTTGATCAACTCCAGCGTGAACCCGCCTCCGTCGTGTGGGGCCAGCCAGTCCCAACCGCGCAATCCGTAGGCGTCCGCCGAGGCGCGCGCGCGCACGGCCCATTCGCCGCTGTCCGCGTAATGTACGCGGGCGGCCTCCTCGCCGAGCGAGTCCAGCAGCGCGATTTCGTCCTCGGTGTTGCCGAGGCGGCCGGTCCAGTTGCCGAGCACATTCGTCACGCCGGGGTAACGGGCGAGGAAGGTGGTGCGGTTGGCCGCCACCACGAGATGCTCGCCCGGCTGCAGGGTGACGTTGGTGAATGTGAACTCGACGCCCTTGGTGAGACGCCAGCCGCTCATGAGCACGGCGTTGCTGCCGCGGTTGAGCAGTTCGATCCATTCCTGTCCCGTGTTCTCCGCCTGTGCCAGCGCGTGAAACGGATGGTACATGATTTCGTTAATCACCACGTCGCCGGCCGCCGGGGCCTGGAGGGCTATCACGGCAAGCAGACACGTCATCAACACCTTGGTTTTCATCTTTAGTGGGGGTCCCGCGTGGACGTTCTCGAAACCCCCTCCCGCTGCCAAGCAGCCAGATGTAAAAAGTGTTTCGGCACGAATTGTGAAAAACGATGCCGACGGAAGGACCAAGTTGGTTCTTGGAGCCGCGCGCGCCCTTCCGTTACAACGCCCGCGCATGATCATCAGCCGGACTCCCTTGCGCATGAGCTTCGTTGGCGGCGGCAGCGACTTACCGTCTTTCTACCGGAAGTTTGGCGGGGCGGTTGTTTCCACGGCCATCAACAAGTTTGTCTATATCACCCTCAACGAGAAGTTCGACCACCGCATCCGCGTCAGTTATTCGCGAACCGAGGAGGCGGACAGCGTGGCGGAGATCCAGCATCCGTTGGTGCGTGAGGCGATGAAACTGCTCGACGCCCCTGGCGGCATCGAGATCACCTCGGTGGCTGATATTCCGTCAAAGGGTTCCGGGCTTGGCTCGTCGAGTTCGTTCACGGTGGGATTGCTGCACGCGCTTCATGCCTACTCGGGGCGCTACGCCCCGGCGCAACGCCTGGCCCAGGAGGCGTGCGAGATCGAGATCAACCGCTGCGGCGAGCCAATCGGCAAACAGGACCAGTATGCCGCCGCCTACGGCGGATTCAGCTTCATCGAGTTCAACCCGGATGATTCCGTGTCGGTGGAACCCATTCTCTGCCGCCGCGAAACACTCGCGCAGCTCCAGCACAGCGTTCTGGTCTTTTACACCGGCATCAACCGCAGCGCATCGGCCATCCTGAAGAACCAGCAGGAGGCCGTGGCCGCAAGCGAAGTGAAACAACGTGCATTGCAGCGCATGGTCCAGTTCGCGCGCGACCTCAAGGCGCAGCTTGAGCAGAACAATCTCTCTGCCTTTGGCGAGATTCTGCACGCCGGCTGGGAACTCAAGCGCAGCATCACCACCGAGATTAGCAACCCGCAGATCGACCATTGGTATCACCTCGCGCGCAAGGCAGGAGCGACCGGCGGCAAGTTGCTTGGGGCGGGCAGCGGCGGCTTTCTGATGTTCTATGCGCCGCGCGAGAACCACGAGGGCATCATGCGTGCACTCTCGGAGTTGCGGCCCATCCCGGTGACCTTCGAGCCGCAGGGCAGCCGGATCATCTTCGTGCATCATTGATCCTGAAGCGCGCGGTTGAGGGCTCCTTCCAAAATTAAACCGCGAACGCACGCCGATGAACGCGAATAATTGCGAGTGTGGGCCGATTCAGGCCGGGGCTGCGAGGTGGGCGAGACGAAACTGTTGGCGGGCGGATGACCGGTGACGAATCATCCAGTCACGCATCACTTTCTCTTCCCTTTCAACGCCCGCAACCGCTCAGCCACCCATTCATCGGAGTGTCCTTTGGCGCGGGCGGTTTCGAAATCGGCTTTCGCCGCCTCGAAGTCGCCGAGGAGTTCGTTGGCCAGTCCGCGGTCGGCGAGCAGCGTGGGATCGGGTGCCTTGGGATTGATGCGCTTGGTGAGTTCGGTGACAGCGGCGGCGAGGTCGTCGCGGGCCTCCTTGGTCTTGCTGGAGGCGAGAAAAACGCGGGCGCGGCGGATGAGCCAGGTGCTGCGCAGCCGGGTGGATTTCAACTCCGCATCGATCTTTGCGAACGCCTCGGCGAAGCGGCCGGCGTCGAGGTAGGCATCCACCAGTTCCGCGTCGAGCAGTCCGCTGCCGGTGTCGCGCACGCCTTCCTGAAGGCCGGTCAGGCGCTCAACGTGCAATTTGAGCAGGCCCTGTAAATCGCTGCGCAGGAGATACCAATCCACGTTGCCGGACCAACCCTTGATGGCGAGTTCCACGTCCTCGAGCGCCTTCCGTGGCTCGTTCGCCACGCGATACATTTCGGCGCGCAACACGAGCATTGTCGAGCGGTCCACGCCCGGCTTGGCACCGGCCAGGCCGCGGTTCACGACCTTGAAGGCCTCTTCTCCCTTGCCCATGGCGGAGTAGGCCCGGCTCAATTCACGGTGCGCTGGCACGGAAAGCGGCTTCAACTTCAACGCCTTCTTCAGATCCGCCACCGCCTCGTCGTTCTTGCCGATGAGCCGGTATTCGATGGCGCGTTGGACGAGTAATTCCTCGGACTCGCCATGCTTCTTGATCTCGGCGGTGATTTCATCGACCTCGTGCTCGGGGCCGTCGTGGGCTTCCGCAGCCGCGGGTGAAGCGGCGGCGAGCACCACGCAAAGACAGCGCAAGGTCAGGCAGACAAACAGGGTTTTCATTTCACTCCTCCAGGATCAACTGTGGGTCCAGCACCAGCTCTGGCTTCTCCCCGGGCGCGCCGTGCATTTCGATGGCGATGACGTTGGTGCCGTCGCGCAGGTTCTTGTGCGGTTCCTTCAGGGCAAAGTAGGCAGGCTCGCGCTTCTTGCCGCGCGTGCGTTGCGTGATCTTGAGGGAGTCGCTGTTGGTGCCGCGGCTGAGGTTTTGTTTCGCCACCTCTTTGCCGTTCACATAAACCGCAAAACCATCCGCGTAGTTCATTAACAGCCCCACCTCGGTCACGCGATCCGCCTGTTCAATGAAGAACTCGCGGCGCACATAGATGGTCCGAGGGAGCCTCGGGCTGTCCGTCCATTCCGTACTCACGCCCGCACCGTAAAGGCCGAAGCCCGCCTGGGCCGTCTGCCAGTTGGTGGCTTTGAACTCAGGTTTGGCCCAATCGAGCGTGGGCAGCCGCTGGCCGATCAGGAACTGCCATTCGGCCTGGGGCGGAATAAGCGTCTTGAACTCGACCGGCGGTCCGGCCACCGACTTCACCTCGTTGGTCGGCTTCACAAACCTGGGAGGCGGGCGCGGTTTGGCCACGCGGGCGATCTCGACCGCGCCGCGTTTCTGGATGGCGAACAAATCGCGCAAGTTGCCGCCCTTGTTGATCATTCGCGCGGTCAGCGTGTTGCCGTCCACGTCCACGATCACCGAGCCGTGTTCCATCACCATGCTGGCCATGATCGGCAATGTCGTCTTGCGTCCGAGTGTCTGCCCAGCGTTGCCAGTTACGACCTGCACGGTGCCTTCGTGCGCATTGTTCCCCACGCTCTTTCTGTAGGCGCCGTCACCATCTGGGTTTCCGTCCCCGTCGTTCAACACCACGTCCGTGGCGGTGATGGTCGCGCCGTACGAGCCGTCGATGAGCATCGAGCGTTCATAGATGTGCGAGTGTCCCGTGAACACCACGTCCACGCCTCCGGATTCAATGATCGGCATGATGTGCCGCCGCATTTCGATCAGATCCTTCTCCTTCTCGGAATCGTGCGAGCCTTTCGTGTAGGGCGGATGATGCCAATAGGCGAGGATCCAGTCCGCCGAGGCTTTCTCCAAATCCGCTTTCAACCACCGCGCCATGGCCCCGCCAGGCTTTCGGTCGAGGTCATGCGAGTCGAGGCAGATGAAATGAATGTTTGCGAAGTCGAAGGCGTAATATGCCTCCGTGCCCGATGGCAATCCGCCCGCCTCGCCCCGTCTCGGCAGCACGTAAGCATCATAATATGGCCCGATGCCCGTAGTGCCCTTCGAGGTCAGTCCCTCATGATTGCCCATTGCCGGCCAGCACACAAACCGCCGCAACGCGCGGTCGTAAGACTTGAAAAAGCGGCTCTGGAATTCCACGTCCTTGCCCGAGCCGTAGGCCATGTCGCCGACGTGCAGCCAGAAATCCAGCGGCCGCCGCTCCTTTTCGATGGTGTTGAGCATCGCCTGAAAAACGTCCGCCTGCTCGCGCCGTCCCGTGCCGCCGTCACCCAAAACCCAGAACCGCACCGGCTGCCGCGTGCCGATTACCGGTGGCGTGGTGAACGAATACGAGTCGTCTTCGGGTGTCAGCCGCCGCGTGCCATCGAACACGCCGTAAAAATACCGCGTGGCCGGCCGCAGCCCGGTCAGTTTTACCTCGTATTGAAACGTGCCCAACGGCGCGCTGTGCAGCTTTGGTAGTTCGAGATTTTCCGGCGTGCGCAGAGCGCGCCATTCGACGCGCATCGGTTGGTTGCTCGCGCCCAGAGAAGTGCGGGTGACGGTGTTGGATTTCGCGGCCACGCGGTCGAGCCGCCCGATTCGTTCCCCGAACCGCACCACCGGATCGACTGGCCCTGCCGTGCGCCATGCAACGACGATCGAATTCGTGGTGCCGAGTTGAAGGTATGGCGAGCGTTGGAAAGCCGGCTTTTCCCCGGCCCGGCCGGGGGATGCCGCCAGGATTAGAATTGCGGCGGCGAGGAATCTTCTGAAATCAAGACGCATGGAACGGGCTGGCGTTTAGCAAACCCCCGCCGCGCTGTCGCGGGAAAAAATGCCGCACCCGGCAAGCCGCCGGTTTCTACAAATCGCCCGCCTCGATCTTCGCCAGCACGCCCGGATCGCGCACGTCCACCCAGCGGCCCTCGATGCGCAGGCCGGCCAGCGGATGATGCGCGGCAATCAGCCCGCTGATGGCGTCGGTTAGTTCGTATTCGCCGCGGGGAGACTTCTGCAGCTGGGCGGTGAACTCGAAAAGGGACGGACGGAAGATATAGACGCCGGCGTTGTACCAGGCCGTGGCGCCGGGTTTGAGCCAGCCGGCGGCGCGCAATTCGTCGAGTTGCGCGGGTGAGGGTTTCTCCACGAGATGCGCGAGGCGGAATTTCTCGTCGAAGAAGAACAAACCACCCTTGGTCACGTCTTCGCTGCCGGTGACCGTGACCACGCCTGAGAAATAGTCCTCGTTGTAGCGGCGGATCATCTGCTGGTAGGTCTCGGGCCGGACGAGGATGTCGCCATACGTAAGGACGAACGGCGATGGTCCAATGAATTCCCTTGCCAGCTCAGGTGCCTTGCCCGTGCCATCCTGGACCACCTGCCGTCCGTATTGGATGCGCGCGCCCCATTTCGAGCCGTCGCCAAAATGCTCCTCAATCACCTCAGCGCGGAAGCCGGTGACGATGAAGAACTCGCGGATGCCGGCCTCGCGCAGGCCGGCAAGAATGTGTTCGAGAATCGGGCGGCCCTGGACGCGGAGCATGGGTTTGGGAAGCTCGGCGGTGAGCTCCTTCATGCGCGTGCCTTTGCCGGCGGCGAGAATGACTGCTTTCATGCGGCGCGAGGTTGCCGGGGATGGGTTCAGGCTGGCAAGCGCGCGGGGCATCCCGGGTGTGATTGGAAGTGGCGGTCAGCCAACGACACGCTCCGGAATGCCCGAGAGGTGGAACTGGTCGCGCTGCGACCAGTAGCGCCGCGTTCAGCGGCGCAACGAGGTCGGAGAGACGCCCGATTGACGGGCTTCACGGATCGCCCTCTGAACGCGGGCTTGTTTTGTCGCAGCGCGACAAAACCCACCATCCCTGCCCGCCACTTCCAATCGCACCCGGCATCCCGCGGGGCAATTGGGCGCATCTCACTTTCTTGCCGGATGCCCGCTTCCGAGTGGTGGAACTCGTCGCGCTGCGACGGGTAGCGCCGCGTTCAGCGGCGCAACGCATGGCCGCAAGCCCTCCGTTCCATCCGCTCTACGCGGACGGCCGCGACAAGCACCGCCAGCAGGGAAAGTGAGATTGGTGGGGGGGATTCAGAATCCAACCGCCGGATTCTGCACGGCCCCGCGTACGCTTTCCTGCGTATTCCGCGGTCCGACCGGCGCCGGTATTTTCCACCGCATGAAAAACAACACCTTGCATTTGTGCCAACCAGCGGGCGGACGAATCCAATTTTTCGTGATTCCCTGAACCTCGCCGCCTGGCGAAGGAACGCGCCATGGACATGGTTTCACATCGCAAGGCCGGCAGGCCGTCGCTACGGTTCGCGGCACACATGAATCACCGGCCTTCACTTCGTCCATGCACGAGCCGCCCTCCACACGCGCCGCGCTGAAGCGGGATCTGAACCGCGCGAATCTCGCAGTGGTGACAATCCTCTGCGTGGTGCTGGCCCTCGCAGTGGCGGCGGTGATTGCCGGCATACGCGGCACCGACTACGGCCGTCGGGCGCGGGCCGCCGAGGCCGAGGTGCGCGAGCGGCTCTGGCATTCCTACGTTTCGGAGGCCAGCGCGCTTCGGCTCACGGCCGCCGCCGGCCGCCGCCAGCAGGCGCTTCACGCCATCAGCAATGCCGCCGCCATCCGCCCTTCCCACGAATTACGC
>CAYQWK010000067.1:14449-18649 GCA_964420805.1 uncultured Bifidobacteriaceae bacterium
GTGGCAACCCTTGCCATCACGGACCTCGAACGCGAACCGGGCGAGGCTCCGCTGCCGGGAGCGGGAGATCAGACTGAAATGGATGCGGGCCTGACCCGCTTCGCGTACGGCGAGACGAATGGAGGCGTCATCGTGGCGAGCCTGCGCGATGGGTCAAAATTACTGCGGTTGGAGGCGGCGGACGCGGGGCCGGGTACCCGGATGGCCACGCGCAGCGTTGCATTCAGCGCGGGCAGGGCATTCGGCGATGGCAGGGGTGGTGGTGGATCCTGGCGCGTTGTCTGGAACGTGCCGTATTGGACGCGGCCGGGAAACGTGACGACATAAGTGCCGCCGTATTGCCGGGCATCGAGCGTGCCGCTGAAATCCACGCGGAAACCTTCCGCCGCGTCCCCGCTGAGTTTGCAAAGTCCGTTGGTCACGCCGCCGCGGAGCGTGGCCCTGCCCGCCAGTGGCGCTTCCGTTGTCATCGTGGCCGTGATTGTCTGGCCCACGAACGTGCAGTTGAGCGCAAAGCGGGCCGCCTGACCGACCGTGATGTTGGTGGCTACGCCGGCGTAGGTCCGCGTTTCCTGAGCGTGCATGGTGCGAAGCGGCGCCAGCAAGACGGCGAGCGCAATGACGCAACTCCAATGCCGAAACCGCCGGCTGGAAGATCGCGGCTCGGTGACATCGGATGGCGACCGGCCCGACCATGCCCGGTTGGAAATGCGCCGGTGGAAGACTTGCGAGACAACCGACGAGAAGCCTGCGCCAGAAGGGACATTGGTTCTTGGGCGACGGGACGAAACCCGCTCCCCGCCGGGCCACACGGCATGTAGGCAAAACAGCCCTTTGCCGCGTTGGGATGCAGGCGACGCATTGGAACCCGCAAAACCCGGCCGAACGCCTGCACCTTCCTTCGAACAGCGCAACGGCAGGCTCATCAAGACACCCTCCGCCCGCCCATCCGCCGCTGGTTCGGATCTGGGGTCTTGGCTTTCGTTCGGGCTTTTCATTTCGCCCCTCCGTTCTTCGTGCTCAGCATTTGCTCCAGCTTTTCCAGCCGCGCTTTCAGTTCGGCGTTCTCCGTTTGCAGTCTCTGAATGCTGGCTTCCGACTTCTGACTTCTGACTTCCACCTTCTCGTTCAGTCCCTGAATCGCCGCCAGCGCCACGCCTCCTTCGTCGATCGGAGCGATGTGCTTTTCGTCCGTTCCGAGGTTGAAGAGCGAGTGGAAATCCTGCGCCATCGGCCCGAGGTGTCGCACGGCTGGATCGGATCGGTAACTCCACTCGGCCAGGGGCAGTTGACTGACCTTGTCCAGGATGGCCGCCGTCGAGACGGGGGTGATCCGTTCCTTCGCCTGGCGGTCGCTGTTGTTGTTGAACGTGCCGAAGACGCTCACGCTGGTCGGGCTCCAGCGTAGGGCGATGCTTTCGGCGGCGTCCTGCTTGGTGCCCAGCGCGCCGCCCGCGTAGCCGGCGAGGACCGGGCCGTCGATCGTGCTGTTGCCCGCGTAGGGACGTTCCGCGCCGTACCAGCCCAACAGGTGATTGGTGTCCGCGCCCGCCCGGAGATAGAGGAGGTTGTTGTTCAAGCGAAGGTCCCCGTTGTTTACCTGCACGGGGCCGGTGAAGGTGCCGCCGAGGTCCCCACTGAAACTGCCGCTGAAACTGCCGCTGAACGAACCGCGGAACGCGGGGATGTTCAGTAGCACCGAGATGGACTTGTCCAGGTAGCTGGCGCCAATGAGATCGGGCCGTCCGTCATGGTCCACGTCTGCCGCCACGACGTCGTAGGGGTAGGACCCGACCCAAGGCCGGGCCGCCACGCCAAAGCGACCGGTGCCATCGTTGGTTAACACAGTGAGCGAGTGGGCGTAGGAATCTGCGCTGACCAAGTCCATCCTGCCGTCGCCGTTGACATCGGCCACGGCGATTCCGTCCGGGGCGGAACCGACGGTCGGTGTGGACGACAGAGCAAAGGCTCCCGCCCGATTGTTCGTGAGAATCGTCAGCGAACTGGTGTAAAGCCCGTCGGAAGAAACCAAGTCCACCCAGCCGTCGCCATCCACGTCAACCGCGACCACAGTCGTGGGGTTCTGGCCTGCGTCTGGAGAGGAGGCCAGCGCGAAGCCGCCGACCCGGTTGTTGGTCAGCACGGTGAGGTTGCTGCCCAAGAAATTCGCGCTGATCAAATCCGGCCAACCGTCGCGGTTCACATCCGCCGCCGTCACCGCAACGGGAGCGAAACCTGAAGGCAGCGAAGCGCCGAGGATGAACCCGCCGTGCCCGTTGTTGGTGAAGACGGAGAACGTGTTGGTCAGGGCGTTGACGCTCGCCAAATCCATCCAGCCGTCGCGGTTGACATCCACCGCCACCACCGAAGTCGGGTTCTCCCCGCTGACGAGGGTATCCGCGAGAGCGAACGCGCCCGCGCGGTCGTTGGTCAGGACCGTCAGCGTGTTGGTCATCCCGTTGGCGCTGACCAAGTCCACCCAGCCATCGCCATTCCAATCCGCCGCCGCGACCGCGAACGGCGCCAACCCCACAGTCAGGACGGCGTTCGAGCCGTAGCCGCCCGCCCCGCTGCCGTCGTTGGTCAGCACGGTGAGAGTGTTACCGCTGAATAAATCGTGATTGGCGGTGACCACATCCACCCAACCGTCACGATTCACATCGGCCAGCGCCATCGCTCTCGGCCCGTAACCCGTGGGCACCGGCGAGGCCGCCAACGCAAAGATGCCCGGCCAGCCAATCGCCCCACCGCTGCTGGCGGTGAGGTTGAGATTCGTCAACCCCGACCCATTGCCGGAAAACGCTCCCCCGAGATTGAGGCCGCCTGCGTTATTGGTGACGAGGCCGCCCGGCAGTTGCCCGAGCGCCAGCGTGCCGGTGATGTTGCTTGCAGCCATGGAGCTGGAGGTGACGGCGACTGAGGCCGTCTCGGCAGCAGTGGCGCGAATAGCATACGGGGTGGCCGCGAGTGCCTGGCGCGGATGAAGGGTGGCATGCGGTCCGGCGACACCGTTGGACTTCACACCGATCTCCAGCCAGCGCGCCGGCCCGGTGAACACCCCCGCGCCGAAGTCGAGCGTCACGGTGAACAGGCCGTTGCTCACCGCCGTGGCGGTGTTGGTGAGCAAAAGGCCCTGCTGCGTCCCTCCACTCGCGGCGTCGTAGATCGCGAATCGCAAATCGTATGTCCCGCGGGAAGGCGCGCCATCCATGCTCAGACGGCCCTGATAGGTGAACGCAGTGCTTTGGGCACGCAGAGTTGATGGGTGTAGGTGCATAGCTGACAGAAGCAGCCCTGCCAGCAGTGCATGAGTGGTGCGTTCGGTTGTCATGGTTGCTTGGTGGATTCGGATGATGGGTTGTCAGTTGGGGGCATGGCTCCGAAGGGCCATTGGTTGAGGTCGCGCTCGCAGCAGAACTCCAGCAGGTAGGCCTGTGCGTGCGGGACGCTGAACCGGATTTGGCTGATGCCGGGGCCGTCCAGGACAATGGTCTGCTGATCGGGCGAAGCCACGGTGTAGGCGAAGTCCGGCAAGGTGAAGCCGCTGATATCGTAGGCCTGGATGAGGGCGCCGCCGACGGAATACACGCCGCCGGTGCTACCGCCGCCGCCGCCGGCGATCTTCGACCACGGGACGGAGGGGTTCTGGCCGGACGCGGCGGTGAGTCCGCCCAGCGCCAACAGCGTGATGAGAAGCAGAGTTTTCATAAGCAGTGGTTCCTTCTTGGCCGTTCACTGGTTGAACGTCGAGGTCAGCGTGCCGCTCCAGTAGTTGTCCGTGCCCCATCGCGAAAGCGAGGCTTCCGTCAGGTGCTGGCCGGAATTGAAGGTGCGCCCAAAGCTGGCCCGGAAATTCACCACGTTTTGCGCGTCGGTGTAGATGGTGAGGGTGCCGCCGGCCCCGCTTACAATGAGATTGGTGTAGTAGTTCACGTTCACGCCCGCGCTGTTGAGTCCTTGGACCGCGATAGTGTAGCGGGTCGAAGTTGCCACCGTTGGGTAACGGATCAGGAATCCGCCGCTGGTGCCATCGCGCTCCAAAGTGAGATCATCGGTGCGGGCAACGATCTGGCCGGCGGTCGGGTTGATGCTGTTGACGCGACGCACCACCAGGCCGACGGGCAACGGGGCCTCGCTGGTGCCGGTCTCGGAGCCGGAGCGCAGCAGACCGTTCAGCCGCGTGGTACCGTGGACATGCAG
>CAYQWK010000068.1:0-18623 GCA_964420805.1 uncultured Bifidobacteriaceae bacterium
GAAAAGGCCCTCGCTTGGGTGAAGGCCAACTGCCCCGAGGGCAAGGACTACAACGGCGCGGCACGCACGCGGAAGCGCAAGGACTGGGAATGGGAGTTCGTGGTCAAGTGCGCGATGATCGTGCGCGACCTGATGATCGGGAATCCGCGTCTCGCGAAACTCGGCTTCGGCGAGGAAGCGCTCGGCCACAACGCCATTCTTGCCGGCTTTCAGGGCCAGCGCCATTGGACGGACCATTATCCGAACGGCGATTTCCTTGAAGCCATCCTCACCTCCTCCTTCGACTGGAACGGCATCCGCGAGCCATTGCTCGTGGCCACCGAAAACGACTGCCTGAACGGCGTCTGCATGCTGCTCGGCCATCTGCTCACGGACACCGCGCAGATTTTTGCCGACGTGCGGACCTACTGGAGCCCGGCGGCCGTGAAGCGCGTCACCGGCCATGAACTCACCGGCGCGGCGGCGGGCGGACTGCTCCATTTGATCAACTCCGGCGCGGCCACCCTCGACGGCTGCGGCCGGCAGCTCCGCGACGGCAAGCCCGTCATGAAACCTTGGTGGGAAATCACTCCGCAGGAAGCCAGCGCCTGCCTCAAAGCCACCACCTGGCCGCCGGCCATCTACGAATATTTCCGCGGCGGCGGTTTCTCCAGCGCCTACGGCACGCGCGCCGACATGCCGGCCACCATGTTCCGCCTCAACATGGTCAAGGGCCTTGGCCCGGCCCTGCAAATCGCCGAGGGACAATTCGTCGAACTGCCGCGCGAGATTTATTCCGTCCTCGAAGAACGCACCAACCCGACCTGGCCAACCCATTGGTTCGTGCCGAACACCGCCGGCCAAGGCCACGGCGCCTTCCGCGACGCCTATTCCGTCATGAACGCCTGGGGTGCGAACCACGGCACGATCAGCTACGGCCATATTGGCGCGGAACTGATCACGCTGGCTGCGATGCTGCGCATCCCCGTCTATATGCACAACGTCGGCAGCGAACGCGTCTTCCGTCCCGGCGCATGGACCACCTTCGGCACCGCCGACCTCGAAGGCGCCGATTTCCGCGCCTGCGCGAACTTCGGGCCGCTCTACCGAAAGGTCTGATTCGCCAATGAACCCGGTTTGTGATTCCGGCCCGGCTCCGGCGCAGCGCGCGCTGGCAGTCGGGTGCGGATTGTTTTTCCCTCCTCCGCCACTGTCGCCTTTCACTGCTTTCTAAGGAGCACCCCCCATGAAATCCAAAATCCTGAACCTCGCCACCGCAACGCTGGCGCTCGTGATGTTTTGTCACGGCGCGGAAACCCCGAAACAACATGACGCCCGCCTCGAATGGTGGCGCGAGGCGCGCTTCGGCATGTTCGTGCATTGGGGCCTCTACTCCGGCCTCGCCGGCACATGGGACGGCAAGCCCGTCGGCACGAAGGGCGGCATGGAATGGATCCAGCAGCGCGTCGGCGCGGACACGGACACCTACGCGAAGGCCGCCATCCCGAAGTTCACGCCCAAGCCCGGCTTCGCCCGCGATTGGGCGCGCATGGCGAAGGACGCCGGCTGCCGTTACGTCGTGTTCACTACCAAGCACCACGACGGTTTCGCGCTGCATGATTCCAAGGTCAGCGATTATGACGCTGGCTCGGTCCTGCAACGCGACCTAGTGAAGGAAATCGTCGAGGCCTGCCGCGCCGAGAAGCTCAAAGTCGGCTTTTACCACTCGGTGATCGACTGGCATCACGATCAATACGGCTACGCGAAATCAAAGCAGCTTCCGCATCCGCTCAAGGGCAGGCCCTACCCCAACGGCGAGCGCGATCACGCGAAATACGTCGGCTACATGCACGCGCAGGTGAATGAACTCGTCTCGAACTACGGCAACGTGGACGTGCTCTGGTGGGATTACAGCTCGCAGGATTTCCAGGGCGACGAAGCCTGGCGCGCCACGGAGTTGATGGAGCGTGTTCGGGAGAAGCAACCTAAGGTCATCATGAACAACCGGCTTTACCGCACGCGCGAAGCCGGCTGGGCCAGCATGGGCACCGAGGGTTTCATTCCGCAGCTCGACACGCGCTTTGGCGATTTCATCACGCCAGAGCAGCATATTCCCGCCACCGGCATGCCGGGCATCGACTGGGAAACCTGCATGACGCTCAACACCACCTGGGGCTACAGCGACCACGACCACGCGTGGAAATCCGACGAAACGCTCATCCGCAACCTCATCGACATCGCCAGCAAGGGCGGCAATTACCTGCTCAACATCGGACCCAAGGGCGACGGCTCGATCCCCGACGAAACCGTCAAATCCTTTCACGCCATCGGCTCGTGGATGAAGGTGAACGGCGAGTCCATCTACGCCACCACCGCCAGCCCGTTCGAGAAACTCCCCTGGGGTCGTTGCACCGTGAAGAAGCTCGGCAGTTCCAAGTCCCGCCTTTACCTCCACGTCTTCGACTGGCCCAAGGACGGCAGGCTCACGCTCCCCGGCCTCGCCAATAAACCTAACAAAGCCACGCTCCTGGCCACCGGCGCCAGGCTCGACGTCACCTCCACCGGCAACTCCGTCACCATCGCCCTGCCCTCAGCCGCGCCCGACAGCATCGCCACCGTCATTGCGCTCGAAATCAAGGGCGCGCCCGAGATCGTGAAGCCCGATCCCTACGCCGACGAGACACCCGCCCGGCGCGACGCGCGCATGAAATGGTTCCGCGAGGCGCGCTTCGGCATGTTCATTCATTGGGGCGTCTATTCCGTGCCCGCCGGCACCTATCACGACAAACCCATCGGCGGCATTGGCGAATGGATCATGAACAACGGCAAGATTCCCGTCGCCGAATACCGCGCGTTCGCGAAACAATTCAATCCCATTAAATACAACGCCGACGATTGGGTTCGCACCGCCAAGGACGCCGGCATGAAATACATCGTCATCACCAGCAAACACCACGACGGCTTTGCCCTTTTCGACTCGAAGGCCACCGACTGGGACATTATGGACGCCACTCCATATCAAAAGGACTTGCTCAAGCAACTCAGCGCCGCGTGTCAGCGCCACGGCATCAAGCTGGGCTTCTATTATTCTCAGGCGCAGGACTGGACGCATCCCGGCGGCGGCGTCTGCGGCAAGCACTGGGACCCCGCGCAGGACGGCGACATGAACGCCTACATCCGCAACATCGCCGTGCCGCAGGTTCGCGAGATTCTCAGCAACTACGGCCCCATCTCCGTGCTCTGGTGGGACACGCCATGCGGCATGACCAGGGAAATGGCCGACCCGCTCATCTCCTTGCTTCGCCTTCAGCCCGGCATCATCCATAACAACCGCCTCGGCGGCGGATACCACGGCGACACCGAGACCCCCGAGCAGTTCATCCCCGCCACAGGCTACCCCGGCCGCGACTGGGAGACCTGCATGACCATGAACGACACCTGGGGCTTCAAGAGCTACGACGACCATTGGAAACCCACCGCCATGCTCATCCGCAATCTCGTGGACATCGCCAGCAAAGGCGGCAATTACCTCCTCAACGTCGGCCCCACCAGCGAGGGCCTCATCCCCGCCCCGAGCATCGAGCGCCTCCGCGAAGTCGGCGCGTGGATCAAAATCAACGGCGACGCCATCTACGCCACCACGGCCACCCCCTTCAAGCGCCTGCCCTGGGGCCGCTGCACCAAAAAGCTCTCCACCTCCGGCGCGACCCTTTACCTCCACGTCTTTGACTGGCCCGCCTCCGGAAAATTGCTCGTGCCGGGTCTCAAGAACGCCGTCCAATCCGCCGCTCTCCTCGCCGGTGGGAAAAAACTCTCCGCCAATACCACCGCCGACGGCGTCATCATCGACCTTCCCGCCGATGCTCCAGACAAAGTCTCCTCCACCATTGTCCTTCAGGTCAAAGGCCCGCTCGAAGTCGAACCCACCCTCATCACGCAAGCCCCCGACGGCTCCTTGAAGCTCTCCGCCACCGACGCCGTCACCCACGGCCAGCTCAAATACGAATCCGGCCACGGCAAAGACAACATAGGCTACTGGCTCAACCCCGCTGACTGGGTCGAATGGCCCTTCCGCGCCACCCAAGCCGGCCGTTACTCCGTCACCGCCGAGATCGCCGCCCAAGGCAGCGGCAAATTCACCGTCCAAGTCGGCGGCTCCACCCTCCAAGCCACCGCACCTAACACCGGAGACTATGCCAAATTCCAGAAAGTCGAACTCGGCACGCTCCAAATCACCGCGCCCGGCAACACCGCGCTCGTCATCAAGCCCGTGAGCGCCGGCTGGCAGCCCTTCAACCTCAAGTCCATCCAACTCACGCCGCGCCCATGAACCGCCGCGCCTTCCTCGGCAGCGCCGCCAGCCTCGCCACCATCGCGACCTTGCCGCGCCCGCTTGCGGCTTTCGCCGCCGGTGCCGCGCCCGCTCCCGCTCCCACCGCCAAAGCGCCCGCGCCCTCCGGCATTCCCCGCTTTGGCGACGCCCGGGACTGGTTCTTCAGCCGGCGATTCGGCATGTTCGTTCACTGGGGTCTCTACGCCATTCCCGGATGGCACGAGCAACACCAATGGCGCGCCCACGTCCCGCGCGCCGAGTTCGTCCAACTCGCCGCGCAGTGGAATCCCGTGAAGTTCAACCCCGAAGCCTGGCTCGACCTGCTTCAGGAAGCGGGCATGAAATACCTCTGCCTCACCACCAAGCACCATGACGGCTTCTGCCTTTGGGACACCAAGGAAACCACCTTCAACACCATGCATACGCCCTATCGGCGCGACATCCTGGGGATGCTCTCCCAGGCCTGCCATAAGCGCCGACTGCCGCTATGTCTCTATTACTCCATCGCTGACTGGAACCATCCGCATTACCCGAACCTTGGCCGGCATCACGAGCTGGATCCGCAGCCGCAAGACTCGCCCGATTGGGAAAAATACCTCGCCTTCCTCCGCGCCCAGGTCCGCGAACTCTGCACCAACTACGGCACCATCCACGGATTCTGGTGGGACATGAACGTACCGAAACACCGCGACCCTTCGATCAACGCCCTCATCCGCCAACTCCAGCCCGCGGCCGTCATCAACAACCGCGGCTTCGACGACGGCGACTTCGGCACCCCCGAGCGCGATTATGAAAAGGACGAAGCCTCCGCCTTCACCCGGCCCACCGAGGCCTGCCAGTCCGTGGGCATGGAAAGCTGGGGCTACCGCCGGGACGAAGACTACTACACCGACCGCCACCTCCTCCGCAGCATCGACCGCTACCTCGCGCGCGACGCCAACTACCTTCTCAACGTCGGCCCCAAGCCCGATGGCGCCATCCCGCAGGAAGCCGCCGACATCCTCCGGCGCATAGGCAAATGGTATCGCGCCGTGTCGGAATCCCTCGAGGATGTCCAGCCCGCCTCCCACCTCACCAGCAACCGCAATGTTATGCTCACGCGGCGCGACCGCATCCTTTACGTCCATCTCAACAAGGATCCGCAGGGCGACGGCGTGAAACTCAAGCCCATCCAGGCCATGCCCGTTCGCGCAACCCTCCTCAACGACGGCCGCCGGTTGAAATGCGTCGTCAACCTCACCCCCGCCGACCATCAGGAGCGCCGCCCCTGCCTGCGCATCACCGGATTGCCCGTCAACGACATGCCCAACACCGTCCTTGTGGCGCGACTCGACTTCGACCGGCCCGTCACCGACCTCGCCGGGCCGGCCAGTGCGGAGAAACTCAGCGAAGGGCAGAAATAATTCCGCCCGGGACTATAACGGCCGCCGCACCACCAGCACCGCGCTTCCGGCTCGGTTGCCCGTCGTCAACACCACGAACACCTTCAGCGCGATCGCCGTGCCCGGCTGCGTCAAACCGAACTGCACCGTGAACTCATTCGGCTCGCCTGGCAGATGCGACCCCAGACTCACCGCATCCTCGTCGCTCCAGTTCTCGCCATTCGTCCCCTCCAGCTCATAATGCGACAAATCCGCGTCGCTCGACGCCGCGTGCGTCACGTGCGACGTGTCCGGCGGCACCAGCACCGCGCTTGCCTGCACCGGATCGGGCGTGTGACCCGGCTCCGGCGACAACTTCGGCAACGTCTCCACAATAGCCGGGAACTGCGCCAGCTTCGGCGGCACCGCCAGCCGATAGGCCTTCATCAAATCATACGCGTTCTGCTGGTGCGTCCCGCGATCATGCCGCGTCAACGTCAGCGACTGCGCCGCCGACCGCTCCGCCCGATAGGCCGTCTGCAATGCCGCCACCGCCAGCGCGAAATCCTCTTGGGATGTCTCATCCGCCAGCAACAAAGGCAGCGTGACACCCGCCGGCGCCGGCGCCCCATTCAACTTCGTCCATAACGTCTCCGCGTCCGCCAGCGGATTGGTGAACCGCTCCTGCCCCTCCGACACCCCGGGGATCAACGGCTTGGCGCGATAATACTTCGTCCCCTGATAATACGCATCCAGCAGCCCCACGAACTCCTTCAACATCCGCAACAGCTCCGCCTTCTTCAAATCAATGTCCCCGCGCGCGATCTCCTGATCGTTGATCGCCCCCTGCACCAGCGTCTGGCTCGTCAACACCAGCGTCCGCAGCCCGTCGAAATCCGTCCGCGTCGTGGCCGGCCCGCCGGGCTTGGCGATGATCAGCGGCGTGCCCGCCAAAGCGTTGTTCGCATTGCCCCAATGCGCGAGAAACTCATCCATGGTCGGGATATAACTGGCATTTCCGGTGATAGGCATAATGAATGTGGAGTTGAAGGTTTGAGTTGCGAATACGATCAGTTGCTCAACAGACGCGAACGGCGCGTTTGACTTTGTCCTCGGGCTTCATGGTGAACCAGTCGTCCAGAAAAACCACCTCGTCAAAAAATATTTTCACAAAGGCAATGAAAAGTTTCCGCCCGGAATGCCGCGCGAGGCCACACGGCCGCCCCGAGATGGTGGGTTTTGTCGCGCTGCGACAAAACAAGCCCGCATCCAGCGGGCGGTCCGTGCAGGCGCCGCCGACGGCGCATGGCATGACCGCCTCACGAGGCTCCAAACCCGCCCGGAGCGGACCGCGAATCCCAAAGGGAATCCGTCCTTCAGCCCAGGGTTGAGAGGCGGGGAGCTACCCTGGGTGTGTTCGCAAATCAGAAGCCAACCCTGAAGGGGTTGCAGCGCGCATACCCGCAGCGCAACCCCATAAAACCCCCATCAGCCCGTCGGGATTGAGACCGCCTCCATCCCCCTTACCGGAACCAGCCGCGAAACCCGCCAATTCTGGGCTGGAGGACATCATCCCTTCAGGGTGATCGAGACCATATCGATCTCCAGTGTCCACATGGGCAGGCATAAGTTCTCCGTCATCAGGCCGAATGCCACGAACAGCCAACAAAATGACGCGGCCTGTGCCAAAGATGGCACCAACAGCGTCTGAGATGGCGCAAACAGTGCCTAAGTTGGCACAATCAGCGGCCAAGATGACGCCGATAGCCAGCAAGATGACATGAACAGCGCCTGAGATGATCCGGACAGTGCCTGAGATGATGCGACCAGTAGCCGTCCACGGCGGCTTATTGGCTGTTGATGGCAAAGTATCCGCTTGTCATTGCAAATTTTCCACACCGCGCCGCGTGAGGGCACGCGGCTTACAGAAATCACGCGCCATGCCGTGCCTTGTAGGCCGGCTGCCCTCAGCCGGCGTTGGGGTTGGAAATGCCTTCGCCGCCGCGACCATGGAAATGGACACGGATGAAGTGGAAACAGAGGAAGGACGGAACATGGCGGGAACAGGATGGGCAGCCGGATGGGCCGGTCCATCGGCATCCGGATGGTGCGCATCAGCCGCATGATGATTCAGACCCGCCTTGCGCGCTCCACTGTCGGGCGGGTCGCCCGACAGCACGGGCCAGTGGCCCGTTCCACCCGGAATCTGCATTGCGCATGGCGGCTTTTGACCTGACGGGCGGAGATATGACGGAAAGGGGACGGGCTTGGGCGCGGGTGCTGGTCGCTCTCCCGCTGGTGGCGGTTGTCGCGCGGCGACAAGCCCGTCCGCACAAGGCGGACGGAACGGAGGCGTGAGGTCGTGCGTTGCGCCGCTGGACGCGGCGCTACTCGTCGCAGCGCGACGAGTTCCACGCCGGGTGGTGCGCATTGGTCGCATGATGGTTCAGGCCCGCCTTGCGCGCTCCACTGTCGGGCGGGTCGCCCGACAGCACGGGCCAGTGGCCCGTTCCACCCGGAATCTGCATTGCGCATGGCGGCTTTTGACCTGACGGGCGGAGATATGACGGAAAGGGGACGGGCTTGGGCGCGGGTGCTGGTCGCTCTCCCGCTGGTGGCGGTTGTCGCGCGGCGACAAGCCCGTCCGCACAAGGCGGACGGAACGGAGGCGTGAGGTCGTGCGTTGCGCCGCTGGACGCGGCGCTACTCGTCGCAGCGCGACGAGTTCCACCACTCGGCAATGGGCAGCGCGCTCGGTGGTGGGTTGCGGGCTTGGTTTGTCTGGGCGCGGGCTTTTGCGCGGTTGGCGCCGGTTGAGGCGCTATTTGGGCACCATGGCGGTGAAGGGCCAGACGTAGGCTTGCAGGAAGACGAGGATTCCCACCATGACGGCCAGCACGACGCTGTGGATGAAGACGAATCGCAGGATGCGGCCTTCGCCGCCGTCGTAGCCGGTGGCGGTGCTGGCCACGACGATGCTCTGGGCATCGACCATCTTGCCCATCACGCCGCCGGAGCTGTTGGCGGCGCCCATGAGGACGGGGCTGATGCCGGTTTGTTGGGCGGTGAGTTGCTGGAGGCTGCCAAATAGGATGTTGGAGGCGGTGTCGCTGCCGGTGAGGGCGACGCCCAGCCAGCCGAGGAGGGTGCCAAAGAAGGGGTAGAGTACGCCGGTGTGCGCGAGGGCCAGGCCCAGGGTGGCGTCGGTGCCGGAGTATTTGGTGACGAAGCCCAATGCGAGCATGGCCATGATGGTGGCGAGGGAGTAGCGGATCTTCCAGATGGTGGCGAACCAGGTGCGCGCAAGGCGGGCGGGGCCAAAGCCCATGACGAGTCCAGCCAGGATGCCGGCCAGGAGGATGCCGGTGCCGGTGGCGGAGAGCCATTCGAGTTTGAAGATGGCGGATTCCGGTGGCGCGCCGGTCGGGGCGACGGGCGGGGTGCGTTGGACGAGTTGGTGCAGGCCCGGGACGGGGAAGGCGAAGGCGGAGAGGTTGTTGAGGGCCTTTTTCACAGGGATCTGGCCCCAGATGAAGATGAAGGTGCTGAGGATGATCCAGGGGAGCCAGGCGGAGAAGATTTCGCGGCGGGTGTGGCGCGGGGCCGCGGCGGCGTCGGCGGCGGCGAGGAGCATGGGCGCGCGGGGTCGCCAGAATCGGAGGAGGATGACGACGGCAATGATGGCGCAGGCGCCGGAGACGTTGTCCACGAGCCAGGGTCCGTGGAAGTTGGAGACGAGGAATTGCGGGATGGCAAAGGCCACTCCGGCGGTGAGGGCGGCGGGCCAGACGCCGATCATGCCGCGCCATCCGGCAAAGGCGGCCACGACCCAGAAGGGCACGAGCAGGGAGAAGAATGGGAGTTGGCGGCCAACCATTTTGGAGAGGGACATGAGGTCCATGCCGGTAATCTCGCTGAGGGTGGTGAGCGGGATGCCGAGGGAGCCGAAGGCGACGGGCGCGGTGTTGGCTATGAGGGCGAGGCCGGAGGCGTGCAGGGGTTTGAAGCCGAGTTGGATGAGGATGGCCCCGGTAATGGCGACGGGGGTGCCGAATCCGGCGACGCCTTCGATGAAGGCGCCGAGGGCGAAGGCGATGAGGATGAGTTGGACGCGGGCGTCGGGCGCGACGACGGCGAGGCTGTTGCGGAGGATTTCAAAATGCCCGCGCTGGACGGTGAGTTGGTAGATGAAGATGACGTTGAGGATGATCCAGCCGATGGGAAATAGGCCGTAGAGGGTGCCGTAGGCCGCGGTGAGGGCGGCGAGTTTGGCCGGCATGTGGTAGATGAGGATGGATACGGCCATGGCCACGGCCAGGCCAAGCAAGGCGGAGTAATGGATGCGCATCCGCAGCCAGGCCATGGAGCCGAGCAGCACGATGACGGGCAACGCGGCGACAAGCGTGGACCACAGGGCGTGGCCAAGGGGGTTGTAGTTCTGGAGCCAGGGCACGGGCCGGGAAAATAGTGGGCGCGGGGACGAAGGCGAAACAAATCCCCGCCGTGGGAGTGGCCTGGAGCGGTGGGAGGGGCGGATTACGGAGGTTGTTACTGTGAACATCTCGCGGTTGCGTTACGCAGGCGGCTCGCCTAGCTTGCGCGAACCGAACACCCCGTGACTGGAGCGTTTTCTCAAATTGTGACTGAGCGGCCTGGCCGTCTTGTCGTCCTCATGGCGGCGGTAATGGCGTGGTTTGCCGTTTCACAAACGCGGGCGGAGGTGCTTCCCAGCGTGCGCATCGAGGCGGATCGAACGGTGATCGCGGAAAGCAACGGGTTGCCGGCGTGGTTGATCGTGACGCGCACGGGTGACACGAGCGCGCCGCTGGCGGTGGCGCTCGCGGTGACGGGAACGGCGCAGGGTGGCCGGGATTTCGTGCGGCTGGAACCGGAGATCATCATTCCCGCCGGGCAGTCGGCGGTGGCGGCGCCGTTGAAGCCGCTGGATGACGTGGACATTGAGACGAACGAGACGGTGACGGTGACGGTGGTTTCGCGGGCGCGGCCGTTCTCGATCGTGCTGTTGCCGGATACGCAATATTACACGGCGCCGGCCTACGGCGGGGCGCCGGAGATGTTCACCGCGCAGACGAAGTGGATCGTGGATCACCAACAGGAGCGGAATATCCAGTTCGTGCTGCACGAGGGTGATTGCACGGACGGGAATACCTCGAATGAATGGGTGCGGACCAAGGCGAGCATGGCGCTGCTGGATGGCGTGGTGCCGTATGCCATCGCGGCGGGAAACCATGACGGGATGGGGACGAGGAATAATGACACGGCGCTGTTCAACAAGTTCTTCCCGGCGACGAATTATACCGGGCTGCCGACGTTCGGAGGGATGTTTGAGTCGAACAAAATGGACAACACGTTCCATTTGTTCAGCGCCGGCGGATTGGACTGGCTGGTGCTGGCGCTGGAGTTCGGTCCGCGTAACGAAGTGCTGGCCTGGGCGAACGCGGTGGTGACCAATTACCCGCAGCGCAAGGTCATCATCGTCACGCACACGCACATCTATTCGGACAGCACGTTGCATGGGAGTTCGCCGGGCCACCTCTGGACGCCGCACAGCTACGGACGCGCGAATGACGGCGTGGATGTGTGGGAAAAGCTGGTGCGAAAGCACGCCAACATCGCGTTCGTCTTCAACGGTCACGTGCTGAACAGCGGACAGGGCCGGTTGGTGGGTATTGGCGACCACGGCAACCGCGTGTATCAAATGTTGTGCAATTATCAGATCTGGGGCAACGGCGGTTCCGGACTGATGCGGGTGATCGAGTTCTTCCCGGAGGAGGATCGACTGGAGGCGCGGTCATTCTCACCCTATACGGGATTCGCCCTTACGGATCCTTCCAATGAATTCGCCTACATGAACCTCGATGTATTCACAGGAGTTTCGGGCCGTTACACGATTGATCCAGCGTTTTCGTCCGTGACGCTCACGGTGGCGAGCGATGATCTGGATTTTCAACCGCCACGCCTTCTGAGCGCCGAGGCGCGAGGGGTTCCGGAGGAAATCCGGCTTGTATTCGATGAGCCGCTCGAACCAGCCAGCGCGCAGAACGCGGGAAATTTCCAAGTACCCGGCGTGCCGGTCACGAACAGCGTGTTGCTGGCAGACAAACGAACCGTTGTGCTGAGCCCGGCAGTGCCGTTGTTGGAGGACACGCCTTATTCTGTTTCCGCCAGCAACGTCATGGATGCCACCGCGCAGTCGAATGTCATGACGACTGCCATCACGGTCCCGTTCACCTACCTGCCCGTGATGTTGCACGACAATTTTGGAGACGAGGGCCTGAGCGGATGGCAGTTCGTGGACGAGGGGCCGGTCAATGGTCCGGCATCGTGGAGCCGGGCGAATGGCTATTTGATGCAGAACGCCAACAGCTACGGTCCGGACGCCAACGCGACCAGCAACCGAGTCGGAACCTACGCGCTTTGGAATGATCCACGGGCGCGGCTGTGGTCGAATTACACTGCGATCGTGGATTTACGGTCGTACGACGACGACGGCATCGGCGTGATGTTCCGTTACGTGAATTCGTCGAACTATTACAAGTTCGAGATGGACGCACAGCGCAAGTTCCGGAAGCTCTTCAAGCGCGTGAACGGGATCGAAACCACGCTGGCCAGCAACACGAACGGATTCACTCCTGGCGTCACCTACTCCCTTCGCGTCGAAGTGTCTGGGTCCTTGCTGCGCATCTTGATTGATGGCCAACCGGCCTTGCCGGAAGTGACAGATGGTTCGCTGCCGGCCGGCACGCTGGCCCTGTATTCGTGGGCCAACACCGGGGCACGCTTCGATCATGTGCTGGTCACCACGGCTTACCAAATTCCGAAGGCTTCTTTCGCCACGCCCACGAACGGGACAACACTTTACGCACCGGCGAGCATCCTGGCGGCCATATCCGTGACCGATCCCGATCAGAGATTGAGCCGCCTGGAGGTAATGGACGGCGGAGAAGTGATTCGGACTTTGGTCGCGCCGCCGTGGTCAATCACCCTGAGCAACGCTTCCGCGCATGAGTACAACCTCGCCCTGCGGACGGTGGATGATTTCGACCTGATCTGGCAGTCGCCGACACTGCGTGTGAACGTGATGCCCGCCGTGCCCTTGCCGGTCTTCGCGCTCCAGCCAATCAGCAGGGCGGTCCCGGTTGGAGGCAGCGTGTTGTTCCAAGGTCGCGCGGTGAGCACGGTCCCGGTCCACTATCAATGGAAGATCAATGGGGCAGCCATTCCCGACGCGACCAACTCGACCTTTTTCCTGAACGACGTGGCGGTGGAAGATATGGGCACTTACACCTTGTCCGCCATCAACGCCGGCGGTGAGCGGATGAGCAGCGGCGCCGTTCTGTCGCTCACCACCAATGAACCTCCGGAGCAACCGTGGCCTTCGGTGCGCGCGGATACGCTCGATGAAAACGGGCGGATGGTGGTTTCACTTTCATGGCCTCGCCACAAAGGCGTCCGGCTCGAAGTTTCGGAGGATTTGATCCACTGGATTCCGGCGCAATCTGTCTCCAATGGCGCCGGGTTCCGGTATCTTGGATTTCCGGCAAACCAGCCGCACCTCTTCTTCCGGACGCGAACCGAACCGGACTGACAGACTTGCGACAATCAAAGAATCGGCTTTCCTTCGGCCTTAATTCGTGTCGCACTCTGGCAACCTTTAATCAGCTTGTTCTAAATGCCATGAAACGGATCGCATTTTTCCTCCCGCTGGCGGGCCTCCTGTTGCTGGCCACCACGCGAGACGTCGCCGCCTACATCGATCCGGGCAGTTCCAGCTACTTGTTCCAACTGCTCATCGCCGGCCTGGCAGCGGTGCTATTCTTCTTCTCGTCACTCAAGCGTAGAATCGCCCAGTTTTTCCGCGCGATCTGCGGGCGGAAGGACAAGGACGCCGAGGTGCCAGCCAACGATACTGCAGCCACTCCGAAGTCTTGAACCTGCCACCGGAGGAGCCACCGACTATGTCCCAAACCGCGCCGGCGGAAATGTCTCCGCGTGTCGCGGCGTCGTTTCGCGATCCCGATGGCTTCATCACGCGGCATGACGGGCAGTTCGTTCGCGTGGTCTGCCCGTCCTACCAGCCGCACTTCGATCACCTGAACCAATCGGGTCTTTACGACTCCCTGACCGCAAAGGGTTTATTGATCCCGCACGAAGAGATCAACGCCGCGCCGTTTCCTGGCGCCTGGAAGCTGTTGCGACCACGGCAGCTCGATTTCGTTTCCTATCCCTACGAGTGGTGCTTCAGCCAGTTCAAGGATGCGGCACTCGCGACGCTGGATATTCAGGAGGAAGCCCTAGCGCGCGGGATGATCCTGAAGGACGCCAGCGCCTTCAATATGCAGTTTGTGGGTGGACGCCCCATGTTGATCGACACGCTTTCGTTCCAGAAGCTGGACCAACCGGGGCCGTGGGCCGCCTACGCGCAGTTCTGCCGTCATTTTCTCGCCCCGCTGGCCCTGATGTCGCACCGCGACGCGCGGCTCAACCGCCTATTGCTTGCGCATCTGGACGGGTTACCGCTCGACATGACCTCGCGGTTGCTGCCGTGGCACACACGGCTGCGCCCATCGTTGCTGCTCCATCTGCATTCGCACGCGGCAAGCGAACGCTGGCTTGAACACAAGGAAGTGAAGAAAGGCCTGAAGCCGAAGTTCTCGCTGAACTCGCTGCGGGGATTGGTCACGACATTGCGCAGCGCTGTCGCGGGGCTGAAGTTCCAACCCCGCCAGCACCATTGGACCGCTTATTACGGCGGCACGGTAACGGGCGGCGATTACGTGGCATCGAAGCACCGTATTGTGGCGGGCTGGCTCGGGACCATGAAGGCGCGCACCGTGTGGGATCTCGGGGCAAATACTGGAATGTTCAGCCGCCTGGCCGCTGAAGCAGGCGCGATGGTGGTTGCTTTCGACGGAGACGCGGAATGCGTCGAGGCGCATTACCGCGAATTGGACGGCCCGCGTCGCGAGAACACGCTCCCGCTCGTGCTCGACCTTTCCAACCCAACCCCCGCGCTGGGATGGGAAAACCGCGAGCGCCAGTCGTGGCTGGAGCGGCCCGCCCCCGAGGCCGTGCTGGCGCTGGCGCTGGTGCATCATTTGGCCATTGGGAACAACGTGCCTCTGCCGGATCTTGCGCGGTTCTTCGCCCGCCTTGCCCCCCGGCTGATCATCGAGTTCGTGCCAAAGGATGATCCGAATGCGCAGAAGCTCCTGCGGGTCCGGGAAGACATCTTCCCCGGATACACCCAGGAAAATTTCACCCGCGAGTTCTCGCGCTGGTTCGCCATCGAGCAAACCGCGCGTCCGGCGGATTCCAACCGCGTGCTTTATCTGCTGCGCCGATTGCGCGTGCCCTGATGAAAACGCCGCCCGTCCTTCATCCCTTCATGCTGGTGACGCTCTTTGTGCTCACCTGCTACCGGGAAATCCAGCCGTTCGTCCGCTGGGAGGAATTGCTGGGCCTCTGGTTTCTTGCGCTGCTTGCAACCTATGGATTCTTCCGGCTCTACAAACTCATCGCGCCGGCGCCCTACAAGGCATCGCTGCTCACCACGCTGACGGTCGCGCTGGCATGCTTCTACGGCGACGCCGATGCGCGGTTGCGCGCGGTATTCTCGCTGGCCCATGAATCGATGGGGCGGTCACGTTTCGTTGCGCCGGTCCTGTTCGCGGCGGCATTTGCCGCCGCGTGGTGGATTGTCCGGACCAAGCGCGACCTGGCGGTGCTGAAGAAAGTATTGAACCTGATCATCACGGTGATGGTGCTGGTCACTGTCGTGCAGGAGCAGCTTTTTCCGGTCCAGTTCGTGTCCCGACGCGACCGCCCGCGCGAAGTGGATGAGCACGGTCCGTTTCCACGCGTCGCCACGCGACCGGACATCTACTTCATCATCCTTGATTCCTACACGAGCGCCGAGAGCCTGCGTAAATACTGGAACTTCGACAACACCCCGTTTCTCGCCTCGCTCGAGGCGGCAGGGTTCCTCGTTATCTCCAACGCCCGGGCGAATTACGACCGCACCTACCGGTGCATGGCGGCCAGCTTGAACATGGCGTTGTTGAAAGAACCGCCAGCCTCGCTCGGGTCTTTCGGCCGGGTCAACCGTGCCTGCGAACTCGTTGACCTCGCGGCCGCCCCCCGCAAGCTCGAGGACATCGGCTACGAGATCGTCAACAAATCGCTCTTCGACGTGGCCGGCCATCCGCAACGATACAAGTTTCCGTTCACTGATTTCAGCAATCTGTCCGAGGTCATCCTGCAGAAATCATTTCTTGGATACGTTGATGCCTGGTGGCGCCGGCGCCAGACCATCGACATCAATCTGGCGATTCTCTCCGAACTGGACACCCTCGCCACCACGCGGTCCGACCATCCTCGTTTCATCTACGCGCACATCATGATGCCGCATTCGCCGATGGCTTTCGACCGGCACGGCCGCAAGGGCAACCCTTCCTTCGACCCGCACGGAACTCCGGCCGAATACCTGGAGCAACTCCTCTATGTGAACCAGCGTGTCACCAATCTCGTGAGCAAGATCCTCCGGCATTCTCCGACACCCCCCATCATTATTCTGCAAGGTGACCACGGATTTCGCTGGCTGGCCGGAGCATCGTCGGGCGGGGAGGCACTAACGATCTTGAATGCCATGCACATTCCGGGTCTTCAGCGTGACTCTATCCCCGCCGGCATTACCCCGGTGAACACCTTCCGCTTGATCTTCAACCACCAGTTTGGTGCCCGCTACCGCTACGCGCCGGACCGGAGTTTCCTGACCGGCGAAAAACTCTCAACCGAGCCGCTTCTGAAGTAGTCCCGTCAACTCCTCGTCGTCCGTGGATTTGCTTGCCCTTTGATCGTCTCCTTGAAGCCCGGCTTCAAACCCGTCTGGAGATTCTGGTACGTCGCCAGCGCCAGTAGCGGCCAGGCGTTCCGGTACATGTCATATTTCAGGTAATAGACCTTCGGGAAACCCGTACCGGTCGTCTCCAGTTCTGTCCATGAGCCATCCTCGTTCTGCGTTCGCGCCAGATACTCGATGCCACGCTGTACGCTGGGACGCGCAGTGTCCTCGAAGGCCAGCAACCCCATCACCGCCCACGCCGTCTGCGACGCGGTGCTCGGTCCCCTGCCCTTGAAAACCGGATCATCATAGGTGTTGCAGCGCTCGCCCCAGCCGCCATCCCCGTGCTGGACGCTTTCCATCCAGTCGCGCGCCTTGAGGATCCAAGGCTGGTTCATGTCCACGCCCATCGCACGCAAACCGCGCAAAACCTGCCAGGTGCCGTAAATGTAATTCACGCCCCATCGCCCGTACCATGAACCGTCTTCCTCCTGCTCGGCGCGGATGTATTCCATCGCCTTTTGCACCTGCGGGTGCTTGAGGTCATAACCTTCGTAGCCCAGCAACTCGAGAATGCGCGCGGTGATGTCCGCGCACTCTGGATCCAGCATCGCGTTGTGATCTGCAAACGGCACCTTCTCCAAGATGCTCTTCGTGCAATCCCGGTCAAACGCCGCCCAGCCGCCGTCCCGGCATTGGAACGTCATCATCCACTTCAATCCGCGGGCAAAGCACTCGTCGCGACGTTTAACATCGTCGGTTGGCACCTTGCGCAGCGCCAGCAGCACCATCGCCGTGTCGTCCACGTCCGGGTTCCACTTGTTGTTGTATTCAAATACCCAACCGCTCGGTTCCACCGTCGCCGGGTTCTTGTATTTCCAGTCCCCGCGAAAACGGATCTCGCGATCCATGATCCACGAGCACGCCTTTTTGAGCGCCGGATGCGACGACGGCACGCCGGACTCGTGCAGGCAGATCGCCACAATGGCTGAGTCCCACACCGGCGAAAAACAAGGCTCGATCCGCACCGTGTCCTTCGTTTCGTGCTGGAGCTTCTTCAACTCCTGCAACTCACGCTTCAACACCGGATTATCCGTCTGATAGCCAAGCGCCTTCAACGCTATGACCGAGTTGAGCATCGCGGGGAAGATCGCCGCCAGGCCGTCACTGCCCTCGAACCGCTCCAGCATCCACTGCTCCGCCTTCCTCAGGGCCAGCTTCCGGAACGGCCGCAGGTGGTTCTTCTCGATGAACTTGTGAAACTGATCCAACCACAGGAAAAAATTGCGCCAGGTGAATGTGTCCGGGTCGGCAGGCAACGCCAGGTCGCGCTCGTGATAACCTTCCGGATACAGCTCCTCCAGATCGACCCCCACATTTCGCGTGGGCTTGTAGTGATTTATGATCGCCAGCGGCACCAGCATCGAGCGCGACCAGTTGCTCATTTCGTGGAAGTTCACATGGAACCACTTCCCGATCAGCACCACCTCGCTCGGAATCGTCGGCACGTAGTCCCACGGGAACAAATCGAGGAGGGCGAGGTAAAGTTTGCTGAAGGTGTTGCAACGCGGCACGCCGCCCAAATTTTTCGCCATTTCTCGCGCCTTCAACATGCGCGGATGCGTTACCGGCACCCCGGCCAGCTTCAAGGCCAGATACGCCTTCACCGTCGCGTTCACCTCGGATGGCCCGCCGTGATAAATGTTCCAGCCTCCGTCCGGCAGTTGCTCCGCCATGAGCTGGTTGACGGCCTTCCGCTCCCACTCCCGATCCACGCTTCCGTCCCACCGATGAAACGCAACCATGTCCGACAAGATCGTTGTGTCCACCATCAACTCACCGACCCAGTACCCCTCTGGGTTCTGAACCGAGAGCAAGTAATGCTGCGAACGGGCGATGGCCTCCGCCGCCGACACCTGGCCGGCAGCGTGTTGGTGCCTCTCCGACTCGCTCCGCTGTTGTTCTAAGAACATGACCGACATGATGCCGTACTCTGTCTGCCCACTCTGAAAACTGTAAAGCCATTTTCCGGTTCCGTGCCCTCTTCAGTTCCACAACGCCGTTGCGAATCTTCGTGAATACGGCT
>CAYQWK010000069.1:0-12744 GCA_964420805.1 uncultured Bifidobacteriaceae bacterium
GCGCTGAAGTTGGTCACGAACTCGATCACCGGCGCGGGTTCACCCGCGGACGCCGCGTGGCGCGACCACACGTTCGCGGACAACCAGGAGGGCTGGATCGCGAAGTTGGTGAGCATTCCCGCCGGAGAGTGGGTCGAGATCGATTTGCTGATCGTCGGTTCCTGGGATGACTCGGCCGGTCAAACGGGCACGCATGATTATTGGGGCCGGCCCATCGTAGACTGGTTCTACACGAACAACATCGCCACGGCGCAGGCGGCAACGGAGGCGCATTGGAGTAACTGGCTGGCGTCGGGCGTGACGGTGGATTTCCCGGATGACCGGCTGGATGCGTTGTGGAACCGCTCGTTGCTGGTCAGCGCGCTGCATGTGGACGCGGCGAGCGGGTCGATTCTCGCCGGGATGCACAACGGCGCGTATCCATTCGTCTGGCCGCGCGATGGCATTTACGCCGCGATGACCTTTGCGCGCACAGGCCACACCAACGAGAGCCACAATTTCTACCGCTGGCTGCGCGACACAGCGTCACGTGACATTGACAGCGGCATCGGCGACAAAGGCTTCTTCTACCAGAAGTACACGACGGACGGTTATCGCGTCTGGACCGCGCCGCAGGTGGACGAGACGGCCAGCGTGCCTTGGGGGCTTTACCAGCATTATCTCATCACCGGACATGGCGGGTTTCTCACCAATTTCTGGAACCTCGCCTACACGTGCGCCCGCGCGAGCAGCGAGGACAGCGCCATCGATTCGCGGTTGAACTACAATGACACCTACAACCTCGTCGATGGCATGAGCTGCTGGGAGGACGCCTTCGGGCTGTTCCTTTACTCGAACGGCTCGGTGGTGCGCGGCCTGCGCGATGCGGCGAACATCGCGGTGGCGATGGGCCAGCACGGCTGGGCTTCGACGTTCAACAACCGCGCCAGCGCCATCAAAGGTGGCATGGACGCGCGCATCGACGCGCGAGTCGAGCCGGCGGACATCAGTCATCTCGGGTTGGTCTTCCCGTACGAGGTTTATGCTCCGACCGACGCGCGGATGACGAACATGATCGAATGGTTGCACGGCCGGCAGGCGAGCGGCGGGTTCACGGACAATCTCGTCGAGCCTTCCGCGCCCGTGGCAGGACTCCTGCGCCGCTACAATCACAACGTCACCTCTGCCATCGACAATTATTGGAACGGCGGCCCGTGGTTTCTCGCCACCGCGTGGTATGGCGAATACTACGCGCGCTGGCAGGATTACCGGCCCGGCAAGTCGTTCATCGACGTCAGTCGTGACAAGCTGAACCTGCTGCTCGACAAGCTCGGCCCGAACGGCCTCGGCGCGGAGCAGATCGCCCCGAACAGCGGCGCGCAAAAGTATCCCGGCTTCTGGCTCCAGACCGCGTGGCCGAACGTGTGGGAAAGCCACTCGACGTTGCTTGATCAGATGATGTTATTCCTCGACTTCCAGCCGACGACTAGCAACACCGTGATCTTGTCGCCCAAGCTGCCAACGGCCTGGACGAACGTAACCTTCCGCAACCTGCAGTATCGCAACCACCGGTTCGACGCGACGATCGCGGAGACACCGACGAGCACCCGGCTCCAAATCAACATGCTGACCGGCGCGTGGTTGGGTGTGGATGCGTGGCTGCGCATTCCGCCGGGGCAGGTGCCGGCGATGGTTGTGGTGAATACAAACTTCGCGGTGCTTCACGTGTTGAACACGAACCTTGGTCGCGTGCGTATCACCTGGCCGCTCTCCGCGGGCTCCGGCTCGAATGTCATGGCGGTGACGTTTGGGAATTCGGATTACGACGGCGACGGTCTGCCCGATTTCTGGGAACGGACGAATAACCTGAACCCCGTGGATGCCTCGGGAGCCAATGGGGCCAGTGGTGATCCCGATGGGGACGGGTTCGACAATTACAGCGAGCTTGTTGCCGGGACGAATCCTCGCGATGCGTCGTCGTTATTGAAAATCTCCGCTGCCAACGCGGCCGGGAGAACAATCTCCTGGGCCAGTATGGCGGGACTGCGTTACCAGGTTTTCACGGCCACGAACGTGCCGGCGGCGTTCGAGCCGTTGAGCGGCGTGCTGACCGCAACGAACGGGACGATGACCTTCACGGACACAAACGCAGCCGGTGCGCGGCGGTTCTATCGCGTGCAAGTTGTGCCGTGAGAGACGATCGACGCTGCCGTTGAGCCGGCGCTTTTTGCCGGATATTTTCCCCGGATGCGCTCTTGCCGGGGGGCATGGGCGTGGCATTCTCCGTTTATGAAACCCATGCGCTTCATTCTTGCTGTCGTGGCCGTGTTTGTCGGGGTGTGGGCCACGGATTTTCTCATCCACGGTGTCTGGCTACAGGGCCTTTACAAGGAGACAGCCGCTCTTTGGAGGCCGGAAGCCGAGATGGCGAAACACATGCCGTGGCTGCTGATCGGTCAGTTCATTCTCGCTGCGGGTTTTGTGCTCATCTGGGGCAAGGGCGGCAGTTCCGTCTCGTCCTTTGGCGGCAGTTGTCTCTACGGATTGACCATGGGAATTCTCAGCCGGGCTGGTGCTGTCATCAGCTACGCGGTGCAGCCAATTCCCGGCGAACTGGCCGTCAAATGGTTCATCGCCGGCCTGGTGCAAGGCGTGTTGATGGGCGCGCTGGTTTATCTGGTGGGCCGTCCCTCGGCGAAGCCAGCAGCCTGAGAGCCGGGTTGAATTCTGCCGCCATGCTATCAGCAATTCTCATTTTGACTTGGAGCGCGACCTTCAGGTCGTTTCGGCAACGGAATTGCCGACGGGTCTCTAAGGTTTTCCGCGTGTTGACCGATGCGAGAGTTGAAGCGGCGTGAACGCCGCGCGCCAAAATGAGACTTGCTGCCAAGCTATTGCGACCGGGCGACGGAACCGCTTTCGTATTGTGATTGGGAAGAACTGTCGCCTCCTTCTCGTTTGGATAGCCTTATTCGCGCTAGTCACGGGCTATGCCCAAGGGGTTGCCCTACGCAAATTGCCGGGCCTGGCTTCCATCGATGTTTTCGAGCGCACGAACACTACGAATGTCTTCAACTTCGCCATCAATTCGGTCGCGCTGGCGAAACGGCGCGGTGGAACTCTTGCGCAGGAGAATAACGACTTCTCCGGCGCCACCGGGCGCGAGTATTTCGACGTGTTCTTCTCCGACGCGTACGGAAGACCGAATCTGGCCGGCAGCTACCTCACGGTGGAGGCGGTCTTCGACCGGGAACTGCCGTTCGGCGGCGGCGGGAACATTGCCGCAGCCGTGCTGCGCTTTGCAGACGGGCGCAGCGAGCCGGCGAGCCATGTGGCGAGTTATCTTGCTCTGGGTGGGAACGCGCTGCATGCATCGGTCTTTAATGCCGTCGATGAGAGTCTCGGAACATTCACCACGCTTGGCAACAACCTCGGCTCAGACGCGCGCATGCGGATTACGCTCGGCTTTCCATCCTCGACCTCGGCACCTCCGGCGAATTTGTCTGTTCAACAGACCGCACCAGCCAGCGCCTATGTGACCAACGACCTCATTTACCGGATTCACGTTGCCAACCTCGGCACGATGACCAACCCCGCCGTCAAACTGCTCGACCTGCTGCCGGAGAAGTTGGCGTTCATCTCCGCGACATCAAGCGTTGGCACGTGCGCCGAGAGCAACGGCGTGATCGAATGCGCCCTCGGTGATTTGCCGCCCGGCGCTGTTGTCGCTGTGACCGTCGCTGGGCGTCCTGTGCGGACGGGATACGCCACCAACAAGGTGACCATCAGTTCCGGTGCTGCCGATACGCTGCCTCTCGACTCGATGTCGCTGGCGGTCACGCGGTTGGTGCATCCGAAGCAGACCGACCTGACCGTTGAGATCGACGCCAGCTTCGATTCATGCACCAACAAGGCGCCGAGAAAGATCGTGTGCCCGTTCAACGCCAACGTTCGGCTTATCGACAACGATTACCTCTATGGCGACGCGTGGCTCTTCATGACCATCGAGTACGCCACGAATACCGCAATCCGCACCTATCAGATTCGGGGGAGCATGATGTTGCACGAGTTGGATCTCGCGTTGCTCCCGGCGCACACGCTGACATTCTATCTTTCCGCTGACGATGCAATCAGCCCGGACGACGTGCGTCTTCAGCATGTGCCTTTGGTGAGCGCGTTCCGGTCGATGCTGCGCGGGCGCACGGTGCCGTTGAGTTGGCGCGTGCCGCCGGGAGTCAACCCCTCGGGCCACCGCGTCATCGCCGTGGTGGATAGCTTCAACCTGGTCACCGAACGCGCCGAGACCAACAACGTCGGCGTGTCCGCGCCGTTCCCGGTGCTGCCTTGAACGCCCTTGGGCGCGCGTCTCGCATCCCGGTTCCACATTCGTTTGCCGCCGCGTTTGAACGCGCCGCGCGGTCCGCGTGTCACATCGGCAATTGAATCTATGACGATGAAACAAATTCTCTGGCGCGGCGCTGCGGTGGCCGCGGCTGCGGCGATCTTCTTTCTGGCGCAAGACCGCATAGCGCCTTCGGCCAGCGCGGCGAACAAACCCGCACGGACGGTTCCCAAATTGCAGAAGGATGACAGTCCGCTCCCCAAGGAATCGCGGGGGGTGACGAGTTTCGCGCCAGTGGTGAAGAAGGTGGCGCCCGGCGTGGTCACGGTTCATTCCTCCAAGCGCGTACAACAATCGTTGCGTTCCAATCCGTTCATGGACGATCCGATGTTGCGGCGTTTCTTCGGCAACCCGGACGAGGGCGACAGTCCGCGGCGGCGTGGCGGGCGGCGCGCGCCGGCCCGCGAGCAGCGCGAGGAGGGGCTTGGCTCTGGCGTCATTGTCAGCGCGGATGGCTACATCCTCAGCAACAACCACGTGGTGGAGGGCGCGGATGAATTGCAGGTGACCATGGCCGGCGGTGACGAACGATATCCGGCGAAGGTGATCGGCACGGATCCGCACACGGACATCGCGGTATTGAAGATTGAGGCGAAGGGACTCAAGCCGGTCACGATCACGGACAGCGACGCCTTGCAAGTCGGTGACGTGGTGCTGGCCGTGGGGAACCCGTTTGGTGTCGGACAGACGGTGACAATGGGCATCGTCAGCGCGACGGGCCGCGGCGGATTCGGCATCGTGGATTACGAGGATTTCATCCAGACCGACGCGTCGATCAACATGGGCAACTCCGGCGGAGCGCTGGTCGATGCAGAGGGCAGGCTGGTCGGGATCAACACCGCCATCATCAGTCCCACGGGCGGGAACAACGGCATAGGTTTCGCCGTGCCCATCAACATGGCCCGGCGCGTCATGGAGACGATCATCGAGCACGGCCGGGTCACGCGTGGTTATCTGGGCGTTTATATCCAGGACGTGGACGCGGGGTTGGCGAAGAAGTTCGACTTGAAAGAGCGCGCGGGTGCGATGGTGGGTGGCGTTCCGAAGAACACTCCGGCGGCTGCGGCCGGTTTGGAGGCGGGTGACGTGATTACTGAATTGAACGGCAAGAAGGTTCCGGACAGCCGCCAGTTGCGTCTGTGGGTTTCGCAAACTCCGCCGAAGTCAAAGGTCGCGCTAAAAGTGCTGCGAGCCGGTCGCGAACGGATTGTCAACGTCACGCTCGGCGAACTGCCCGGTGAGGAAGCCACGCTTCGCGGCCCTGGCCGCGAAGCGGGACCGGCGAAGGAGAAATCCGAGGCCCTGGAGGGCGTTGAGGTGGGCGATATCGACGCGCGCATGCGCCGCCAGTTTGGCATCGACGCGGACGTGCGCGGCGCACTGGTGACGGCGGTGGATTCTGAGTCCACCGCGGCGAAGGCCGGTCTGGCCGCGGGCGACGTGATACTCGAAATCGACCGCAAACCGGTGAAGAGCGCGCAGGAGGCCATCGATGCCAGCGAGAAGTTGAGCGGCGACGAGCAGATTCTCCTGCGCGTGTGGAGCAGCAGTCGCGGTGGAGGCTCGCGCTACCTCGTGGTGGAGCCAGCGAACGCGGCGGGTGCGACGAAATAGGGACATCCCGATGCAGGCCCCGGCGCGGAAACCGCGCCGGGGTTTTGCATTTTAACCAATGGCTTTCGGAGATCGCGCCGCTAGACTTTGCGCCGCGTGAACGATCGATTGACCAACGTGCTGGTGGTCGAGGACAGCCGGCTGGATGCAAGCCTGCTCGTGAAAATGTTGCAGGCTGGCGGTGCTTACGACGCGGTTGCGCGCGACACGCTGGCCGACGCGGAGAGTGCCCTTACCGAAAAGGCGCACGCGGTGGTGATCTGCGACCTGAACCTGCCGGACAGTGCGGGGATCGACACTTTCAAACGTCTGCGCGTCGTCGCACCGCATTCGGCAATCCTGATCATCAGCGGGACTGCCGACCAGGATTTGGCCATGAGCGCGGTGCGTGACGGGGCGCAGGATTACCTGGTCAAAGGAACCTTCGACGCCGTGACGTTGCGCCGGGCGGTGCGGCATGCCTTGGAACGCCACCGGTTGCAGACTGCGCTGATGGAGAGCGAGGCGCATTACCGCCATTTGCTTGCGGCAATCACGGATTACACCTACCGGGTCGAGCTTCGCGACGGCGAGGTGGTGTCCACCACGCACAGCGCGACCTGCCTCGGTGTGACTGGTTATGCGCCTTCTGAATACGACGCAGACCCGGGCCTCTGGTTGCGCATGGTTTTTCCGGAGGATCATCCTGCCGTGCTGGACCAGGCGGCGCGGGTGCGGCGTGGTGAGATCATGCGCCCGCTCGAACACCGCATCCTGCACCGCGACGGTGCCTTGCGCTGGGTGCGCAACACCGTCGTGCCGCAGCGTGACGAGGACGGCAAGGTCGTCGCCTACGACGGGTTGATCCGCGACATCACGGCCCGGAAGCTGGCGGAGGAGAAGTTGGTCCGGTCGGAGGCGTTTTATCACTCGCTGGTTGAGACGCTGCCGCAGCACATTTTGCGGAAGGACTTGAACGAATGCTTCACCTTCGCCAACCAGCGGTTCTGCCACCTGGTGGGCAGGAAGCTCGAAGAGTTGGTGGGCAAGACGGACTTCGATTTCTTCCCCGCCGACCTCGCGCGCAAATACCAGGCGGATGACCGCGCCGTGATTCGGTCTGGACAGGTTTTTGAAACCGAGGAGGTGAATCAGGCACCGGGCGGAGAGTTGCGCTATGTGAACGTGATCAAGACGCCCATTCACGATCCGAGTGGGCGCATCATCGGCATCCAGGGAATCTTTTGGGACATCACCGGAAGGCGTAAGGCCGAGCAGGAGCTTCGGCGGGCGCACGAGGATTTGAGCCGTTCGCACGCGGAGTTGAAGGCCGCACAACTCCAGCTAATCCAAGCCGCGAAGATGGAGTCCATCGGCACGCTCGCGGCGGGCGTGGCCCACGAGGTTAAGAACCCGCTGGCCACGCTGGTCATGGGCCTGAATTTCCTCGACCGCTCCCTGCCGGCGAAGGACGAGAACACCACGCTGGTGCTGAACGAAATGCGCGATGCCATCGGGCGGGCCGACAAGGTCGCGCGCGATTTGCTCGAGTTCGCCGCCGGACGGCAACTGGACGTCCGCACGGAGGATTTGAACGCGCTGATCGAGCGGACGCTGGTGTTGTTGCGTCACGAGTTCAAGCTGCACAACATCGAACTGGTCACGCGTTTCGCCCCAACCCTGCCCAAGGTCGCCATCGAGAAGAACCAGATCCAGCAGGTGCTGGTGAACGTGCTGATGAACGCCCTGCAGGCGATGGGACGCGAGGGCTGTGTCAGCATTACCACGTTCTCCGAGCGGCTTGCGCAGAGCCTGCACACCGAGGGATCGCGGACCAGCGAGCAGTTCTTCCTCGGTGACGTTGTGGTGGGTGTTCACATCGACGACACGGGGCCGGGCATTCCGTCCGAGCACCTGGCGAAGATTTTCGATCCGTTCTTCACCACCAAGCCCACGGGAGTGGGCACCGGGTTGGGGTTGCCGGTCAGCCGGAAGATCGTCGAGTTGCACGGCGGCGCGATTGAGATTAAGAATCGTCCGGAAGGCGGTGCTCGGGTGACCATCCTGCTCCGCGCGGAGAAATCGCATGAAAAAGAAAGTCCTGCTGGTGGATGACGAGAAGAGCTTCACCAATCTTCTCAAGCTGAACCTCGAACAAACGGGACGCTATGAGGTGCGCGTCGAGAACTGGGGCGAGGACGCGTTGCCCGCCGCGAAGGAATTCCGGCCGGACGTGATGCTCCTCGACATCATCATGCCGCGGATGCCGGGCGGGAACGTGGTGGCACTGTTCGAGTCCGACCCCGAGATGCAGAAGTTGCCCATCGTTTTCCTCACCGCCGCCATCCAGCGCAGCACCGTGGCCATGCATGACGGCGTGATCTGCGATCATCCCTGCATCGCCAAGCCAGCCAGCGTGGATGAAATCGTGGCGATGATTGAAAATGTCACTGCGGCGGCCTGAGCGGGGTTATTTCACCCCCACGCCGCTCTGCCGCTTGGCCAGTTTCCGGCTGGTCAGCACCTTGGTCACCGTGCCGGTCTTGAGATACTTCGCCTTCACGTTGCCGAGAATTGCGTCACGGTGGTCGTAGAGGCGTTTCTGCGGGCGCGGCTTTACGCGCGCGAGCACGTAGGCAGTCAGCAGGGGCAGCGCGATGGTCGAGTCCGTGTAGCACACCACGCAGTCCGGCAGGGTTTCGGGGTCAACCTTCCCCCAACTCACGGCCTCGGCGGGTGTGGCCCCGGAAAGGCCGCCCGTGTCGGGGCGCGCGTCGGTGCATTGCAGGAAGTAATCGTGCCCTTTTTCCTGGATGCCCATGACCTCCTGAATTTGCGGCTCGGTTTGGAGCATGAAGTTCTTCGGCGAACCGCCGCCGAGGATGAACACGCTGCTTTTATGTTTGGTGGACTTGGCGTGATAGACAATGCCGGCCGTCTGGTTCACGTCGCGGTTCACATCGAACATCAGCTTTCCGTCGCGCAAGGCCATGGCGGCGACGTTCATGCCGATGCTCGAATCGCCCGGGCTGCTGGTGAAGATTGGAATGCCGCATTCGTAAGCGGTGGCCAGCATGGAACTGTCCTTCAAACCAAGCTTACGCCCGCGCTCGGCGACGTATTTGCCCAGCAGGTAATGAAACTCGTCCGTCCCCATCGGGCGCTGGAACTCCGGTCCCTGGATCACTTCGCGCACAAAGGCGTCGGTGTCGAGCAGCACGTTGTAGTCGAACAGGACGTCGTAGATGCGAATGACTCCGTCGCGGTGCAGGTCCACGTCATTGAGGAATGGCGACCCCTGGTAGAGCGCCATGTTCAAGCCGTAGTGCAGGTCGTGGTAGAGATTCGCGCCGGTGGAGACGATCCAGTCCACGAAGCCCGCCTTCATGAGTGGAATGAGGCACGACTTGCCGAGGCCCGCTGGGGTGAGCGCGCCAGTGAGACTCATGCCGATGCAACCGTCGTTCGGGAGCATCTTCTCGGCGAGCAACTTCGCCGCCTCGCGCAGACGTCCGCCGTTGTAGGCGAGCATGACGTTGTCGATCAGGTCGGCAGCGGAGATGTCCTTGCCCACCCCCAGCGGGTCAAGGCGCGGATAGGCGGCGAACTTTTTGGTGAGTTGATGCTTCGAGTTCTTGCTCATGCGGCGCGCATCTTTGCGCATGCGCCGGTGAAGGCAAAAAGATTTTGCTCGTTGACCAGCGGGAACCACCCGGCAATCTCGCTGCCATGCGACGCAGGATGGTTTTCCGGGCTCTTCTGCTCGGTTTGGTGCTGGCGGGGATTCTTATCGGAGGAAGGATTCTGGCGCGTCGCGGCGTGATCCTTGTGGACAGAACTGACCCGCCGACTTGTCACAAGAACTTGGAATTTAGTCTGCGTGTCTGGATGCATGACCCGGCTCAGAACCCGGGGAAATCCGACGATTACCCAAACGTCAACGGAGAGAGTGCCGCCTCAATCATCGCGGCAAGCAGCGGTTTTGGCCCGATGCTTCCCGTTGTTATCCGAGATTACAAATACGTCCCTGGCCTGCGAGTTGGCGACCCGGCGAAATTGATTCTCACCTACTTCAATCGCCCAACCCGGTGGATCATGCACACGCGTCCCGAGCCGATTTGGGAGGAAAGATTGTGGGTGGTTGTCCCTTTGGGCCTGTCGTCGGAGCCAAACCCAAGAAAGGCGTTGGGCCGTGGACCGCATCAGCGTGTCTATTACGGTGAGATGAGCGAATCGCTGACGACTGAGCAGTTCACCAACCGTTTGATCGCCACTCTCAAGTTTTTACAAACCAATGAGCGGCCTCATTGGCAGAATGTTCTCAAGGAGCATTCGGCTTTCTTGGAGACAATACCTGCAAAGTGATCTCACGATCCGAACTTGCTGCGATGGAGGGGGCCAGCGCATGCGATCATCGTGGTTGGAACTATTGAGACGTCCGGATACGTTCCGCACCGATTTCAAAATTCGGGTCGAAACGTATGAAGACAACCATTCCAGACGAGCTGAAGAAAGACGTTCCCCAGACCATCTGGGGCAAGATTCTCCTGTCCACCCCGGTGGTGATGACGGTGGTGGCGACGCTGCTCGCCGGCCTCGCTTCCAGCGAGATGACCCGCGCGCAATACGACCGTGCCTATGCGGCGCAGTTGCAGGCCAAGGCTGGCGATCAGTGGGGCTATTTTCAGGCCAAGAAGATGCGCAGCACCATGCAGCGCAACTCGCTCGAACTGCTCAATGCCACCACTGATTTGCGGCCGGTCAACAACCCCGCGCTCGACCGCATCCCCGCGCCTCCGCCGTCGCCCATGGAAGAGACGGTGGCCCAGGCGATGGCGGCGTTAGAGAAGCAGCAATCCGAGACCGAAATCCGGGAGGCGCTGACGCGTGTCGATGCGAAATCGCTCTCCGGCGCCCTCGAAGCTGCCAAGGCGAACGCGACCGCATTCGACAAGGAAGTAGCCGCCGCCAACCATGCCATTGACCAGGCGGAAAAGGCGTTGCCCGCCAACGATCGTGCCGCAACGCGGGATTTCACTGCGGCGCGGATGCGCCATGCGGCGGCCCGCTATGACGTGGAGGCGCGGTTGAACCAGGTGATCGCCAACCTCTACGAACTCCAGGTGCGCGCGGGCAATGTCTCGGCGGAGCGCCATCACCGGCGCAGCGGAAAGTTTTTCTTCGGGATGCTGGCTGCCCAGGCGGCGGTGATCATCGCCACCTTCGCCATTGCGGCGCAGAAACGGAATTTCCTCTGGACCATTGCCGCCGCGGCCGGAGTGGCCGCCATTGTCTTCGCGATCTACGTGTATCTGAAGGTTTGATCGTGGAATCCAGCGTGGTGGCAACCACGCGATCGCCGCGGGTTATTGCCGCGTGCGGTAAAAGCGCCGGGAAAAATTTGTCGCGGCGGGGTCAGAGAAGACCGGGGGATTCGACGGCGTGCCGGCGACGCCGATGGGCGTCCAGTGAAGGAGGTTGGTGCTGGCCAACAGTTGATGAACGCCGGGCGCGCCGGAGAAACCCAGCCTGGCTGCGTGGTTTGTTGCTGACTCGATCATCAAACGGCTCTGCGGTTGCGCAAGGTTCAGAGCCCGGATGTGATTCACTTCGTTGGTCCAATACGCCGGCAACGTGTCCCAGGGGTTGGCTCCGCTGTCGCCGGTCACGTAAATCCAGCCGACGTTGCGCGCCGTGGCCAGGCTTACGTAGTTCGTCATGGTGGCTGCGGATGGCACGGCGTAGGGCAGGTGGCAGAACTGCCGCGCCAGGTGGTTCGTGGCCCACGGGTCTGTCACATGGCCCGCGTAGCCGGTGTTGACCTCAAAGGTAACCAGCACGTCCGCGCACGGCCGGGCGAGGTAGGATTCGAGCGTGTTGATGCCTGGATTGCCGACCACGAGCAGGTTGCTGCCCTTGGCCTGTATGTATTGGTAAAGGGCAGCGTAGTAATTGAGATGGTTCGTGTCTGCATTGCCCGTCATTTCGTCGAGGAAGATGCCGTCCACGGTGTAGAAGTTGAAATAGCGGTCAATGTCCGTGCGCACCGCGTTCGTTCCACGCGCGGCGTAACTGGTCGAAACGTAGCCAATCACCTTGCCGCCGCTGGCGCGCAGGCCGTTCACCGCCGCGACGTAATCCGGGTTCTGCACCGTGTCCGGGCCGCTGTTGGGATTCATGATCGCCACCAGCGGCACTCGGCCGGCCGCCCAGTTCATGCTCGTCCACAACGGCCCGGGGTAGAAATACGCTGGCACAAGGATGCCCATCGGCGCGGCGACAAGGCCGGCGGCGCAAAGCAACCAAAGGCCCGCACACGCAGCGCGGAGTGAGCGCTGGAATGGCTGGCTCACGGGAGGATTTGGACACGGTAAATCCGCTGCGTGTTTGTTCCCACTACATCCGTGATGGCGGCGGACGCGCCCGCGGCGAGGATGTTCGAGCCGAGGGGCGTCCATGCGGGCTGGGCGAGGTTGTCCTTGAACTCGACGCGGTATTCGCGGCCCGGGATGGAATGCCATTCCACCGCGACCACGCCGTTGGTCAGGACCACGCCCTTGATCTGCAACGGATCAAGCACGACCACTTCGAACGTCCTGATGTCGTTCAGTTCGGGAACCGCGTTGTCCGTCACGCGCGCGGTGAAGGTGTTGGTGCCGGTGACGTTGGCGGTCCACGTGAAGAGGCCGTTGGTCGCGTTCAATTGCGCGCCTACTGGCACGGGCGCGACGAGATCGATCTGATTGCGCGCGATGGCGAGGTGCTGGTGT
>CAYQWK010000069.1:12754-18582 GCA_964420805.1 uncultured Bifidobacteriaceae bacterium
GGCGCGACGAGATCGAACGTGAGCATTTGCGGCGGCAGGTCGACGTCCGTCGCGGCGAGGCTGAAACTCAAGGCTTCGCCCACGGTCACCGTGCGGTTCGAGATCGCGGCCAGCGCGGGCGGTTGGTTTGACTCGTTGACGGTGATGGTGATGGCCGCCTGGTCTTGCAGCGGCGGCACGCCGTTGTCGGTGACATGGACGGTGACGGTGTGGACGCCCGGCCCTTGGGCCTCGGACGGAGTCCAGTTAAACGCGCCGCTGTTGGTGTCGAAGGTTGCGCCGGGTGGCAGGTTGTCGATGGAGAACACCAGATTCTGCGCGGGCGCGTCCGGGTCGGTGGCGGCGACGTTGAAGGCGAGCGGGCTGCCTTCGTTCACAACGCGGTTTCCGCCGGTCGAGAGCACCGGGGGCAGGTTGCTTTCCAACACGGTGACGGTGAACGCGCGAGCGTCGGAGAGTGATGGGGTGCCGTTGTCCGTGGCGCGGACGATGATCTGGATGGCGGACCCGCCGTCGGTCTCGCCGGGCACCCAGGCGAAGACGCCGGTGATCGGGTTGATGGCGGCGTTGGTCGGCGCGCCGGGGTCGAGGCTCCAGGTGATTTGCTGCGCAGGCACGTCGTTGTCCGTGGCCAGAGCGGTGAAGGTGATCAATTCACCTTCGAGCGCGGTGCGATCCGCGAGGGCAGCGATGACCGGCGCGGAGTTCGGGAGCGGATAATAGTTTGCCGCGCGCGGCGTGCGATTGGTCATCAGAAGGATGTTCGCGGCGCCGTCCGGGAATCGGCCCTGGCTGATGTCGGTGCCTTGGAGGCCGAACGAGATTGCATCGACCTGCAAGCCGTCGGGCGTGAACAGGCCGATCTCCTCGCCGGATTTGGCGAGGCTGAAATCCACGTGCAGGTCTGGCCGCGCTGGCGAATTCTGCCCCGGCTCGCCGTCGGCCCAGACGAGCAGGTGCCCGCCCGCCGGAACGAAATAGCCAAGGGGAATCTGGTACTTGAACTTGTTGGTTAGGGAGTCGGTGAGGAAATAGCCGCCGAGGGCGACATCGTTCGTGCCGGGGTTGAAGATCTCGAACCAGTCCTCGAAATGCCCGTCCGCCGGGTCAGCCAGCGTGTCCAGATTGTCCGCGAGCCACTCGTTGATGAAGAGTGCGACGGGCGGCAGCACGCCGTTGTTGGTCGCGGCGGGCGTGACGAAATAGAACTCCTGCCGCTCAAACGGCTGGCCGTCCGGATAAGACCCGAAGGACCGGTCTGTGCCGGCGATGTAGTTCACGTAATCAATTACTTGCATTTCGCCGAGGTGTTGCCGGGAAAGGGCGACGGAACCGGAACCGGACGCCAGTCGGAACGAGGCGTGAATTTCGCCGTTCGTGGACTGCTCCGGTTGGGCGTCCGCGAAGACGATCTTGAACTGCTTCGGGCCGATGACTACGCCGGTGGGGAAGGACCATTGGGCGAGGGAAGTGTAATTCGTGGCCAGCCAGAGGCCGTCGAGCGATACGCTGTTGGTGCCGGGGTTGTAAAGTTCGAGCCACGGCTCGCGCTCGCCGGCGCTGTCGGTCAGGCCACTGAGGTTCGAGGGCTGCACCTCGTTGATCCAGAGGTTGGGAAAGGTGGGCAGCGCGGCCACCGTCGAGTTGTTCGTGCCTGGGGTGAGAAGCGGGGTGCTGTTCGTGAGGCTGGGTCGGACGTTCACGGCGAGGTTCAGGCTGGTGGCCTGGATGCGGACGGTGATGCTCGTGCCGTTGGTGCTTGGCAGGTACCAGAAGCTGAGGGTGTGCAGGGTGTTGGTGACTGGCGGTGGGTATAGATTCTGGTAGATCAAGCGGTTGGTGGTGCTGGACGGTCCCGAGGCGCAGATAATCCGAAGGCTTCCGTTGCCCGTCCGCTTTGTTTCCGTGCTGATGTGGGTGGCCAGGTAATTGGTTCCGATCGACCAACTGTTTGTGACCACCGGGGCGTCGTAGAGCGGCGCCTCGAAGCCGCCGTTGCGGACGAGGTTTGTCCCCGCGCCGGGCGTCGTGCCCTGCACCAGCGCGATGTCGTCGATATGCACGTCGCCGGCCTCCCCGAGATTGATGAGCAGGCGCGTGCCGGTGCTGACGTTGGTGGTGATGGAGGCAAATTTCCAGGTGAGGTTGGTACTCAACGGCGAGAGGCCGGACCAGTTGCCCACGCGGCTCCCGTCCTGCGCGGCGTCGATGAGTTGCACGGAGGACAGCATGTTCGGCAGGCCATATGGCCAAGGCAGCGCGTTCTCGTAGCGGACCTTGTCGATGACGGTGTCGTTCGTGCCGCCGCCAGGGCCGGGCTTGATGAGCGTCAGCGTCTCGCCGCCGGACTGAAGGTTGCCGGCGTAGGTGGCGAAGAGAGTGATGTTCGTGCCGTAGGCATTGGTAAAGGCGGTCCGATCCTTCGCTAGAACGATGTAGGTGCGCGGGCGGAAGATTGTGCCCTCCGGAAACGTATAATCCAGGCCCTCGATCCGCCAGTTCGAGAGGTCGTAGCTGTAGTTCGTCGAGCGGTTGAACAGTTCGAGGTACTCCGCGTCCGGTACGAGGGGCCGGAACATGATTTCGTTGAAAACGATGCTGTCCTGTGGCGGCACATTCGACGGCGTGACGGTGATGTTGATGGAGTCGGTCCGGCTGGTTAGGACGTTCCCGAACTGGTCGAGCGTGGTGAGGTTGAGGCTGTTCGAGCCGCCGGTCAGCGCGAGGGTGATGCTCCAGTTCGTCAACGTGGACCAGGTGATGGGCCAGACCACGCCATTTACCAGGATGGTCGCGACTTCAAGCGGGGCGCGGCCAGAGAGAGTGACCAGATTGTCGGCGGCGGAGAAGTCGTTGCCATTGTTGCTCTGAATCTCGAAGGGCGAGGAATTCGTGGCTGCGAGCAGCGCATAAATAGTGGCGCGTTTGAGGCTGATGTGGGTCTTGATGTTGGCCGGGTTGCCCGCGTTCGCGCCCGCGTTGGTGAGGCCGGAGTAGCGCGCATCAATCAACGGGTTCGACCGCTCTGGCGCCATGAAGGTGTCCGCCGCGCGGATGAGTGTCTGCCAGTAGATGCGCGAGAAGGGGGGATGATCGTTGCGCGGACCGTGGTCGGCGCCGCCGATGCTGAAGAGGTTGCTGTCTGACCCGCTGCCTCCGAAGGCGAAATCCACATCCCAAAGCAGCAAATGCCAGCCATCGCGCTGCGGCTTGTAGGTGAAGGCATTCTGGCCACCGCCGTAGGAGAAGCTGTCCGTGTTGTTGTAGAGATGCTGGGTGACGTCGGTTTTGTACCATTGCCGGACATTGAAGGCGTTGGTGAGCGTGCTGTGATAGGCCGGGGTGTTGATGGCCGCGCTGGTCATGGTTGGCGTGATCAACGACGTGAAGAGGTTCGTATAGTCGTTTTGCTGCGAGGGCGAGACTGAGCGCAACGGCAGCGTGGACCGGTATCGGGCCATGTGGAAGGCGCCGGCGGCGTTCTTGTAGTATCGGTTGAAGTTCGCTCCCGTGACCGCGTAGCCAGGTTCGCCATTGCCGTAGGCCGTGTTGCCAAACTCGAAACCGGTCTGGATTTTGTGCAACTCGCCTTCCGCGTCGTCGGGATACCATTGGTCCACGAAGTCGCCGTTGGGCTGCTGGGAATCGTGCATGAAGTTCGCGCTGCCGCCGCGTTGCAGGCCGTTGACCACCAGAAAGACCGGGCGGTGGAACAGGAATGGAACTCCGAACTGTCCGCCAAACCAGTAGGCGTGAATTTCTGCCTGGCCCGTGGCATCGCCTCCACCGTTGCCGGGACGGAACAGGTTGATGTCGGACTCGCCGAGCAGAAGGTCGTCGGCGGGAAAGCCCATGTCATAATCGCACGCGGTTCCGGTGGGTGTGTTGTAACTCGGAGAATGATACGGGCTGCCATGGTACCACGCGCCGGCGTTGTACACCACGCGGTTGGTGTCGTACACGAACGTCACGTCCTTGGGCTTGTTGCTCATCTTCTCCTCCAGGGTCCAGCGGTCCTGGTTCGTGCGCGTGATCCACATCCGGTAAACGGGCAGCGTGCCAGGCACGCGATCGCCCCAGCGTACCACGCATTCGCGCAACGGCGCGTCGTCCGGGAACAGCGCGGGCAGCGCGGGTTGCAGGCGGTCCGACGACTGGATGTAAAACGCGACGATGGTGTTGCTCGCCTGGCCTGGAATCATCGCGCTGAACAGGCCTGCGCCGTTGTTGGACATGGCCAGACCGGTGTAATTCAGGGCCGGGTCAATTCGGTATTTCAACAGCAGCGTGGACAGGCCGTCGGGATCGGCCACGCGCGCGGTGACGAGCACGGGTTGGTTGGTCGCGGGCAGCACGGGCCAGTGTGTGACTCCCTCGATGGATGGCGGCGTGTTGGTGACGGCGGCGGTGTTGGGCAACCCCGGCGTGCCGAGGTTCTTCGTGGTGAGCGTGTAGCCGGGGGCTTCGACCCAGTTGCCGCGCAGGCGCAGCAGCAGGTTGGGGTTGCCCTTCAACCAGCGGGCTTTGGCGCGCAGGGTCACCACGGTGCCGGAGGTGAGCGTGTAAGGAAGTTGGAAGCGCACGCGGTTTGCACCGGTATCGCCGCGACCGGTGGCGCGCAGGTGAAGCGAACGGGCGCTGTTGTAGCCCTCTGCGGTTTCCAAGCCCGTTTCGTTGTGGTTGCCCTGAAAGACCCAGCCGTCGGTTCCGGACTCGAAGGTACTGTTCGCTATGAGGTTGGTGCCGACGTTGGCGGGAATGACTTCCACGTTGTCGATCAGGCATTCGCCCGGGCCCAGCAGCGTGACGTGGAGTTGATAGGCGCTGGTGGCGTCCCATCCGTTGGTCATGATCTCGGTCGCCTCGACTGTGGTCCACGCGCTTTTGGCTGTGTCGTCGCTGTCGCCCCAGTTCGAGGCGGCCCGCCGTTCCGCCCGCCAGTTTCGCAACTCAAGGCTGCTGCCGCCGCCATCCGACCATTTGCCCCAGCGTCCGCCGGGAGAGTAAGTCACTTCGTCCATGACAATGTGGATGGTGTTGGTGGTGACGCGGCCCTGGGCGTTGGTACTGATGATCTCGTCGGGCATGGACAACGCGACACGCTCGCCGCGGTTGGCAAGGGTGCCGGAGTAATCGCCGAGGCAGTTGTTGGTGGTGAGTTGCGGATAATTGCTGCGCAAGCGGACGGCGTTCTTCGCGATCACGAGATAACCGCCCGGGTTCAGCATCGTGCCGGCGGGGATGGTGAAGCTCACGCCGTCCTCGATCCGCCATTTCGCCAGATTCACTGCGTTCGAGCCGGGATTGAACAATTCTACGAACTCGTCATTCGAGTCCTCGGTCACGGGGTGATGCATCAATTCATTGATGACTACCACGGGCGTGCGCAGCGTCGCGTTGTTGGTGCCGGGCGTCCTGGCCTGAAGCCGTGAAAAGCGCGCCGCCCCGTCCGGGAATCGGCCCGTGGGCACTCCGTTTTCCTGCGCGCCGAAACGAACCGCATCGATGACGCGCGTTCCCGCCGGGTTCTTGAGAAAGAGATTCTCACCGGCAGCCGAGAGACCGAAACCCATTTGCGCTTCCGTGAACACGAGGAAGCCGCCCGCGGCAATCACGGTGTTGGTGGGCAGCACGAACTTGTTCGTGGCTGGATCGTCCGTCAGCACGCAGCCCGACAGGTTCACGGCCTGCGTGGAGTAATTGAACAACTCGACGTAATCCAGATCCGGCAGGTCCGTGTGCGCAAGGAACTCGTTGATCATCACCGTCGTGTAAGGGTTCGCGGACACGATCTCGTTGGTGCCGGGGGTTCCGCCGACGAGGTCGCT
>CAYQWK010000070.1:0-4922 GCA_964420805.1 uncultured Bifidobacteriaceae bacterium
GATAGGGCCGGGACCGCTGGCGCAGCAGTTCGATAATCTCCTTCCGACCGCTGGTGTAACCGCCGCTCGCGCCGCCAAGCGCCTTGCCCAGCGTCCCGGTGATGACATCGACACGCCCCATCACGCCGCAATGCTCATGCGTGCCGCGCCCGGTACGGCCCATGAAACCGACCGCGTGCGAATCATCGACCATCACCAGCGCACCGTAATGTTCGGCGAGATCGCAAACCCGTTGGAGATTCGCGATGTAGCCGTCCATCGAGAACACGCCGTCCGTGGCCACCATCCTGAAACGGCAACCGCGCGTGTCCTTGAGCTTGGACTCAAGGTCCGCCATGTCGTTGTTGAGGTAGCGATGCCGCTGCGCCTTGCAGAGCCGGATGCCGTCGATGATAGAGGCGTGGTTCAACTCGTCGCTGATGATCGCGTCCTCCGCACCAAGCAGCGTCTCGAACAAACCGCCGTTCGCATCAAAGCACGACGAGTAGAGAATGGTGTCCTCGGTGCCAAGGAACTCGCTGATCTTCTGCTCCAACTGCTTATGAACGCCCTGCGTGCCACAGATGAACCGCACGCTGGCGCAGCCATAGCCCCACTTCTCGAGCGCGTCGTGCGCGGCCTGCTTCACGGCGGGATGCTGGGCCAGGCCGAGGTAGTTGTTGGCGCACAAGTTCAGCACCGGCCTGCCGTCAGCCACGCGAATGGTCGTGCCCTGCGGCGTGACGATGACGCGCTCGCGTTTGTAGGTGCCCGCAGCGCGGATGTCCGCAAGCTGGGTTTCGAGATGTTGCTTGAAGTTTCCAAACATAAATCAGCGTTGGTTTTTCGCAGTCAAAGCAAAGGCAACGTAGGCGTCGCCGTAGGGTGTGCCGAGCTTGTTGCCGCCGGTGGCGGAGATGACGATGAACTGCCGGCCTTTCACCTCGTAGCTGGCAGGCGGGGCGTTGCCCGTGAACGGCAGTTGGGCGGACCACAACTCCGCGCCGGTATCCTTGTCGAAGGCGCGGATCAGATTATCGCGGGTGCCCGCGCAGAAGACGAGGCCACCCGCGGTGACGATCGCTCCACCGTAGTTTTCCGTGCCGGTGTTCTTGAGATCGCTGTCCTTGAGGCGCGGATCGAAACCCAGCGGCACGGTCCAGAGCTTCTTCCCCGTGTTCAGGTCGATGCAGTTGAGAGTTCCCCAAGGTGGCTTGTTGAGCGGGAATCCATCGGGGTCGTAGAACTTGGGATAGCCGCTGACCGTGTATGCGGGACGCTCGGGCTGCGAGGTGCGGGGTTTGATGAAGCCGTCCTTGAGCAACAAGTAATCCACCAGCGCGTTCAAGTCCGCCTCCGGCATGTCGGGGACGGCGGGCATCGCGTTCTTCCCCTCGCGCACCTGCTTCCTCACGGCGGCGGCATCCAAACGGTGGCGCAACCCGCGCAACGGCGGGCAGGTGCTGATGCCCATGCGCGTCGGCCCGTGGCACGACATGCAAGCCTGCTCATACACCTCGCGCCCGCGCGTTTTCGGCGCGGACAGATTGTCCGGCGGCTCGTCGTCGCGCATCGCCGAGATGATCCAGCCGACGTGATTCGCGGTGACGTAGAGGCGGCCGGTGTCGGGATCGATGCACGCGCCGGTCCACTCCGCGCCACCGTCGATCCCGAAGAACAAATTTGCGCGGCCCTCGCTGCACGGGACGAAGAAGCCGCGCGTGGCGCTGGCGAAACGGCTGCGGCCCCATTCCTCCATTTCCTCGTTTCGTCCTCCAAGATCGGCCTCGGTGAATTCCATGCGCAAAAACGGCTCCGGCAGTTCCACATCCGGCTGGTACGGCGCGGTGCGTTCCCCGGGCAAGGTGCTCGTCGGCGCGCGGCGGAGGCGGAACGGAAAGACCGGTTTCCCGGTCACGCGATCGAGCAACAGCGTGTTCCCGATCTTTGTCGTCGTGGCCACAATATCCACGCGCCGTCCTTCTCGCGTGATCGTGCCGAGGTTCGGCGGCGCGGAGATGTCGAGGTCCCAGAGGTCGTGGCGGATTTCCTGAAAGTGCCAGAGGTATTTGCCCGTGCGCGCGTCGATGGCCACGACGCAGTTCGCGAACAGGTTGTCCCCGTGATGGCTCACGCCGATGAAGTTCGGCTTCGGACCGCCGGTGCTGATGTAGGCGATGCCGCGCGCCGCATCCATCGCCATGCCCGCCCAGCAATTCGCGCCGTAGGTCTCCGTGCGATCCCAGGTGTCGTGCCCGAACTCGCCCGCGTGCGGCACGGTGTGAAACGTCCAGAGCAGCTTCCCGCTCACCGCGTCGAAGCCCCACACGTCCTTCTCGAAGCCGGGCAGCACCACGATGCTCTCGAAGACCGTTGGTCCCGCCGTGGCCGCTCCAAAATCTCCCTGCGCCACTCCGGGCAGCAATACCCGTCCCCCCTCGCCAAAGCCCGCGACAGGTTGCCCCGTCTTCGGATCAAGCGCGTACAGATGCGCGCCGGATGGGAAGAGAATCCGCGCCGCCGCGCCGCCGTGACCAGGCCAGTAGATCAACCCACGAAACGCCGGCCTGCCCTCTGGTTTGAAGCGCCACAATTCCACGCCCGTCTCGGCGTTCACGGCCACGATGTGCTTCCCGGCGGTGGGCGCGAACATCACGCCATCCACGATGATGGGATTGCACTGGAGGTTCTGCTTCCCGTCCTTCGAGTGATACGTCCACGCGACTTCAAGCTGCCTCACGTTGCCGCGATGGATCTGGTCGAGCGCGGAGAAACGAGTCCCGCCGTTGTCGCCGTGCGAGCGGTGCCAGTTGCGGTAGGCCTCGCGCGCCGGCAGGCCGTTGGCGGGCGTAAGCTCCTCTGGCCTCGCCGCCGGGATGATCTGGTAAAGCGGCAGCTTCTCGCGCGCGGCGGCGTCCTCCACGGTCCAGTAGGGTGAATTGGTCCTGGCATTGCCGGCCGCCGGCAGGTCATCGAAGTGCCAGAGGCCAATCGTTTGCGCGTCGCGTGAAAACGGCGCGGCGGGCACGGATGAAATCTCGCGCACGCCACGAGAGATCCGCACCTCGTCAATTAATCCGTCGCAGCCGACCGAACCCTCGACGAGTTGCCCGAATGCAAGCCCGCCGGGCACCGCCGCGCCTTGCGGAGGTGGAGCCGGTTTGTCGAGCGCCAGCGTCGCATCGACGTAAAGCCGCACGCGCTCTGGTTCCAGCACTGCCGCCAGGTGGTGCCACTGCCCGTCGCAGATGTTGACCGTTGATTTGAATTCCCCTCCCCTGCCCGGCTGATACACGGAAAAAACGCCGCTGCCGGCGTACGAATATAGTTCCCAATGCTCCGAGGATTTCTTCGTGTCGCTTGCCACGAGGATGTTGAAACCGCTCTTCGAGTTCAGCTTCGCGAAGCATTCGATGGTAATGGGCCGGACGCGGTATTCCGGACGGCCTTCCACGACTTGCCCGCTGGCTAGGGCCTGGCCAAACGCGGTAGGCAGGCCGGAAGCCTGTCTTACGGTGGCAGATGGAACGCCTGCCCCGGCCGCCGCGCGCCAGGTGCGCGGCACAGGTTTGTTGCCAACGGGATGGCCGGGTTGCTGCGCGAGCAGCCAGTCGAGTCCGTCGAGATTGTCGAGCAGGCGGCCCTCGGCATCTTCGTCCGTGTGATTGAGAATTCCGATTGGACCACTCCACCCGCTCGCACGAATCACGCCGAGCAATTCCAGATCGAGTTCACCCTGGCCCAGCGGGAGAATCTTTTTGCCCACCGTGTCGCCGCCGCGCGTCATGCCGTTAAGGTTGAGCGCCAGGAGATGCGGTTTCATCGCCTGAAGCAGCGCGGGGAAACGGTCGAGGTGATCGTGTCCGTGGTGCTGGTTATAGACGATGCCGACGTTGGTCACGCCGTCCCGTCGGAGCCGCTCGATGATCTGAATCTGGTTCTCCGGCTCCCCAAACCACGCGCCGTGATTGTAAAGGCCCACCGCACAACCAGCCTGGGCCGCCGCCTCGGCGATGGTCCGCACGCGCTTCGCCTCCGCCTCCACCCGCGCGCGCTGCTCGTCGGCGGTTTTCGTCGGCGCGCCGCCACCCGTGATCCACAACTGAGCCTTCACGTTGTTCCGCCTGAGCACATTGAGGATCAGCTTCGCCTCGTCGTTTAATGTGCCGGGAAACCACCAGGCGTCGAGACTCACGCCGTGCCTTCGGCACGCGGCGATTTCAGCGTCAAACTGCGGAATGTGCTCGGCGCGGTAGTCATAGGCGAAGTGTTTGAAGCCAAGCTTCTCCATCATCGCCGCGCGCTCCTCGGGCCCGCGCTTCTTCGCGTCGAACGGGACGATGCACCACGCCATGAGATTGGTGCGCGCGAAAAGCTGATGCTCACTCGCGGCGGCGTGAAAGACCATCAATGAACCAAGCAGCAGGTTGACGAGGAATTTCATGGTCCAAGAGGTCATAGGGGCAACCACGCCGCGTTTGCCGCGCGTTGACAAACCAACTGCAATCGCCGCGTTCTGATCACTGCAATTCCTTTGGCGGCGGGAGTTGGATGACTGGCGCTATTCCGGTCGCCGGACGCGTGAACTTCTCGCCGAACTTGGTGAAGCCGTTTGTGAAGCCGCCGTGGTGCAGGAAGAACTGCCCGTTCTCCACACCCATGAAACGGTCGAGACGATCCGCGCGGCCAGTGCCGTCGTGGCTGAAGCTCGCCGTCGTCATCTCGTGCCACGCGCCCGTGTCGGTGCGAATCCACTGGTTGCCGTAGAGCGCCTTGCGCGGCAGATGGCCCCGACTGCCGCCGAAGTCTTCGCTGAACGAATACAGCCCGCGCAGCCAGCCGCCGTCCTTCGGCGCGCGCCAGGAGGAAATGAGCATCCACTCCTTCCTCTCGGGATGAAACCAGTAGCCGGAAAAGATGGTGAAGGTGTTGTTCGTCGGCTG
>CAYQWK010000070.1:4932-18533 GCA_964420805.1 uncultured Bifidobacteriaceae bacterium
GTCGCGCGCTCCGCCTTCGGGTCGTAGTTCGGCATGAAGCGCTGCTTCTCGCCGGTCTTCCACATGTACTTCAAGTGGCTGTGCCCGCCGGTGCCTTCGTTGCCGAAATCACCGGAATACACACCCTCGCCCTTGCCCATGAGGATGACGCGGTTCGTGTCCGCGACCTTGCTGCGGCTCACCGCTTCACCACCGCTGTCCCACACGCTGAAGATGATGCGCCGCTCGGTCGGGCTGTTGACCTGCATCCCGAAGTAGCCGCGATGCCAGCCGCAGGCCATGTAATATACCGGCACGGTTTCCTCCACGCCCGTAACCTCGCAGTAGAACGCGGCGACGTTCGTGCCCTTGGGAGTCGGGTAGCTGAGATGCACCGAAGCCGCGTTGCGCCGGGACTTGTAGTTGAAGTGGGTGTTGTTCGTGGTCACGCCGCCAAGCACGAGCGCCGAGAGATCGCCGAAGGGCCGGCCCGCTTCGTTCAATGACGCGAGTGTGAAACGCTGGTAGCCCGGTTCCTTGATGTTGAATTTTCCGAACTGCGCCGTGACCACGTTCGTGCCCGCGCCCTTCACTTCCACTTCGCGCGACTGCCCCGCCGCGGAGAGCCGCAGCTTCGAGGTCGCGTTCTCCGGCAAGCGCAACTCCACCGCAGCCTCCACCGTCACGCGCTCCTTGATGTCGCCAAACCAGCTCACGGTGATCTTCGGATCGCGCCACCCGGTCACGCCGGAGTTCTGCGAGAAGCGTGCCCCGCCCGCGTCCGGGTCGGCGTAGGCCGTGAAGGCCGGCACGCGCACTTCGGCCATCGCAGCCGCCGGAAGCAGGCACAAGAGGGAGAGGGAGAAGAGGTTTTTCATTTTTGAATCTGATTCATCAAATCGCTGTTTTGTTTTCGCGTGAACACCAGCGGCTTCATCTCGCCAGCGCAGGTCACGCGCAAAGTGTCGCCGTTTGTTTCAAACTTCGTGGCTGCACCCAAGGCTTTGAGATATTTCGCTTCGACGGCCATCAACTCCGGCGGGCCGGCCATCTTGGTGGACATGAACGGGCCGGCTTTGATGCCCTTGTCGGCGCCACGAATGCGGCCGTTGAAACGATTTACGCCTGCGTGACCGGTCACGGCTCCGTCGTCTCCAAACACCAGGCTGGCCTTGGAATCCGCCGCCATGGGCTGACCGCAAACGTCCTTCAACACCCACTCGCTTCCGGCCAGCAACTTCACCGAGGCCGGCACATTGGTATCCGCGGATTCCACGGAGGGAATGCCCGCGCGAAGCGAGGACCGGTTTAGTGCGGCAATGGCAGGAGCAAGATCCACCGCACCATCCTTCGCGACAACGTAGGGATATCGATATGGCGTGGAGGAAAGAAATCCGGAGGCCTGCCCATTGGCCTGCAAATAGACCACGCGCAACTCGCCGGTCTTTCCCGGTGCGAGCGCCTGACAGTCGAGTGTGAACCTGCCGTCCTTGTCCGGCACGGCAATCGTGGTGGTGGCGTCGTAGTCGTTGCCGCCTGCCGGATCCATGTAGCCCAGCACGGCATACACCGGCGGATCATTTGGCGGGACCGTCACGCGTCCGCTGAACTCGAAACCTTTGCCCCTTGGCTGAATCTTCAACTCATCCGGTCTGGCCGAACGTGGCTTCTCGATGTCCTTCACCGAACCGCTGAACATCGGGTGCGACGCGAGCCGGAAAGCGTGCGCCAGTGTGAGGAAGGAGCCTCTGCTCTCGCCGCGCAGTTGCTCGCCGTAGGTGCGATTGCCGCTGCCCATCAGAGCCGTGCCGAACGCCGCGCGCTCATCGGCGCGCTCCTTGTTGTGCGGCAGTCCAAGCGCGTGACCGAGTTCGTGGCACGCGCCGCCGATGAAGATGCTCTCGTAGCGCCCGAGCGAAATGTTCCCGTACTGGCCGTCGCGCACGTTCTGGCCCTTCTTACTGAGAAAATCCAAGTCCAGGATCGGCGAGTCCACCTGCCACGCGGTGCCGCCCTTCAACGTGCCGCTCGCGTAGTAGGGGCTGTTCTGCGAGATGGTGCGCTTGTCAGGGTCCCAGTTCGACATGTTGCAGAAGATGACAATGAGTTCCTCGGCGGGATTCAGGCCCGCTGCCTCCAGCGTGGGCAGGCACTCCTTGCGAATCGCACTGCCGCTGGCGACGGCGTAGTTGGTGTAATCCTTCAGTCCTCGCACCAGATGCACGCGCAGCAGACCGTCGGGCATGGGATCGAGGCCAATGGTGCGGGGGCCGAATCCAACGCGCTCCATCTCGCGCGCATAAAACTTGCGGATGTCCCCAAAGATGGCCGTGAGCCGTTCGCGGTAACGCGGCGCCGGTTCGCGGTCCTTCGGCGTCCAAAGAACGAGGTGAACTTTCTTCTGAGCGCGGACGGGATTCTCCGCCAGCCACGGATCGAGAATCGCGCGCGCGGCGGCGACCTTGGGAGCGATTTCCGATTGGGCGGAATTCGTGAACTCGACCGCGAAGGTCGCTGGCGCAATCAATACCGTGTACGCAGCCACGAGCAATCGTAGCCACCGCTTTGAAGCGGTGGCCGACATCCCGAGGTTAATCAACGACGAAATCAGCCACGCCCTCACAGGCGCGGCCACGGCGGGCTTGGTTTCCATTTTCACTCAGTTCTTTTGTTTATCCGCTTCCAGCACCGGCAGCGAGAGCTTGAGCCGGATGCCAGCCAGTCGCAGCGCGAGAACGATTCCCGTGCAGACGACCGTGGCGGCGGGCTGATTTGGAGCAAAATGATTCCACGTCACAAAGGCCACCGCCCCCGCCAGCGCCGCCGTGGCATAGAGATAAATTTGCGGCCGGAACACCATCGGCACCTCGCCCGTCAGCACGTCGCGCAGGATGCCCCCCGCCACTCCGGTGACGACACCAAGCAGGACGGCGACTGGCAGAGCAAAATGCAAAGCAACCCCCTTGCGCGTGCCAACGATGGTGAACAGCGCCAGCGCGAAGGCGTCGGCCACCAGCAGGAAGCCCTGCGGAAGCTCGCGCACCCGGCGCACGAAGAAGGTCACGAATGTCGTGATCGTCGCGTTAAGCAGAAACGAGGGCTCGCGAATCCACGTCACCGGCAAATCGCCACTCAGTACATCCCGAACGGTCCCACCGCCAAACGACGTGACCAGCGCCAGCACCAGCACGCCAAACAAGTCCACACCCTTCCCGCGCGCGGCCAGCACGCCAGAGATGGCGGAGACGGTGATGCCGAAGTGTTCAAGCCAGAGCTGCATAGGATGCCGTGTTCAGTCCTGTCTGCCAGTTCCAGCCGGCTCGAACAGACGCGTGCTGAAGTAACGCTCCGCGCGATCGCAGAGAAGTGTGACAACTCTTGCGTCCCCGCCAAGCTCACGGGCCAGTTTAAGCGCGGCGGTGACATTCGCACCCGAGGACGTGCCGACGAGAAGGCCGAACTCCCGATGCAGCCGGCGGGTCATGGCCAGCGCGTCCGCGCTGGTGACTTTCACCTCGCCATCAAGCGGGGCGTCCCGGAGCAGCGGCGGCACGAATCCATCCGCCACGCCCTCAATGTAATGGCAACAGGGACACTCGCCCGCCAGCAGCGCCTGCTCTGCCGGTTCCATGGCCACAATACGCGCCTGTGGCCAGCGCTTCTTGATCGCCTTGCCGCAGCCCGCCAGCGTGCCCCCTGTGCCGAAGCCGGTGACGAACGCGTCGATTGGCCCGCCCGCCTGCCGGATAATCTCCTGCCCGGTCTCGTGTTCGTGATCGGCGACGTTGAGCGGATTCTCGAACTGCCGAGGCAGAAAGTAGCGCGCGTCCTTCGCTGCCATCTCACGAGACATGTCGATGCCCGTCTGGTATCGCCCCGCGCTCTCGAACAAGATCAGTTCCGCCCCGAGCTGCCGGATGATCTTGCGCCGTTCCTCGCTCGCCCCGGCGGACATCAGGATGCAAACGCGATAGCCCATCGCCGCGCCAACCATTGAGAGCGCGATGCCCGTGTTGCCGCTCGTGCATTCGAGAACGACCGAGTCCGGGCGCAACAGGCCACGCTGTTCGGCGTCCACCAGAACCATCTTCGCCAGCCGGTCCTTCACGCTGCCGCTCGGATTGAGAAACTCGCACTTGGCAAGAATGGTCAGTCCCTCCGGTTCGAAGCGCAGCGGCACCATTGGCGTGTTTCCGATGAGTGAAAGCACGGCCCCGGCACGACGCAAACGCGGCGACGCCTGTCCGGGTTTGTGTCCCGAGAAAGCGGAAGACTGGCCGGGGGGAATGCTCATGGCAGGCGCCGCACACGGAAGAACCGCACCGGCGGATTCGTCGCACTTCCGGTGAACTGAAACACACCACCACTCACCATGTTCGTGGTGATCGCGAACCAAGACGGGAGGTTCGTCGAGCCTTCGACGGCGTAGAGCAGGCCATCCACATCCGGGAAAGAAATTGCAACCTGCGTGGCTGACGGCGACTGAAGATTCAAAACCGGCGGCGGGCTGTTCACAGAGGATTGTTGGCCGGCACTCACGAGTTCGAGGTTGAAGCCGACGTCCGAGCTTGAGCCATCGATCTGATGCACCTCGGCGGCGATCACATTTGTTCCCACGCGCAACGCGCTGGCGTTGGTCGTAAACGTGAAGAACGTGGTTTCGTTCGGCGCATTCACGACCGCGCTCGGGCGAGTTGAGTAACTCACCGCGCCCGCCGGCATGTTATCCCTCACGATCTCCATGCCGTTCAAATACACCAGCGCGCCATCATCGCGCGAGAGGCGCACAGTCACGTTGCTGCCGGCGAAACCGGCGGGCACCAGAAAGCTCTTGCGGAAATAATAGGTGATGCGGGGCTGGCCACGAACGGTGGTCACCTCGCCATCACCACCAAAGCCGATCCGGGTGACGCCGTTGCTCCACGAGCCATCGGCGTAGCTACGGTTTGTCCACGCCGTTCCGAGATCGATTCCCTCGTCGTTGTATTTCCAGACGCTATTGCTGGCCACGAGCGTGAGATTGGTCGTCACGGGCGGAGCATTGACGGCGAATGGATTCACTAATGCCATCCCCATGCCGCCGGTGTTGTCGCGGACGCGGGCGAGGAGTTGATGCGTCCCGACGACCGGCTGCCACAGCCATGAGTAAGGGGGTTGGTGCAGGACGCCGAGGGAGACGTTGTCCAGGAACAGCTCGACGTTGGTCACAGAGCCGTCGGGATCGGAGGCGCTGACATTGAGGAAGATGGTGTTCGTCGCGAGCAGGTTCTGGAACGGGAAGGGATACGTGATGCTGGCCACGGGCGCGGCGTTGGAAACCACCGTCACCGTCACGGGCGCGCTGGTCACGGACTGGCCGAGGGAATTCCGAGCAATGACATCGAGCGTGTAGGCACCGGGCGGGCGGAAGAAGAAGAGGAGGTAATCGCCGTAAACATTCGTCTCCACGGAGCCGTTCACGCGCAGGAGCGTGTTGGTGATCGTGCCGGCGGGCGTCGTGGCCTGCGCGGTGACGCCCCAGCCGCCAAGGATCGGGCCGCCGGGCAGGATGAGCGTGCCGTTGGGCGCAGGGTCGGTGATGGCCACGCTGAACGCGGGCGTCGTGAAGGTGCCGTCGAGCTTCATGGCGAAGCCGAGGTCGCCGCTGGTGGCGTTCACTTGATGCACTTCCACGGCGAGGGTGTTGGTGCCTTCGCTGAACACGGACGGCGGGAGGTTGGTGGGGAAGAAGGTTTGTTCGTCGGCAGCGTTGATGCCGGGTGTGGTGAAGGTCACGGCGCCGGCGTTCATGCTGGTACGGAAAACTTCCACGCCGTTCACGTAGGCCACCGCACCGTCATCGCGCGCGATGCTCATGGTGAAGCCGGTGTAGCGCGAGAGGTTGGTGATGTTCACGGTGCGGCGGAAATAGACGGTCGGATAACGCGCGCCGCTCGGGCCGATGTCGATGCTGGTCACCTCGCCGTCGCCGCCGAAGCCGATGCGTGTCGGGCCGCTGGCCCAGGTGCTGTCGTTGTAGTTCGTCTCACGCCAGGCGGTGCCGAGGTCCTGATTGAGGTTGTGGTACTTCCAGACGCCGTTGGTCGGCACGAGCAGGTTCGTGGTCACGCTGGCCTGCACGGTTACGATGCGGGCAGGCGAGGTGACGACGTTGCCGAGGTTGTCGCTGGCCACGGCCTGCACGACGTAGTTGCCCGCGGCCACGCCGTTCCAGTTCGCAGCGAACGGGAACGTCGTGTCCAAACCAACCACGAGGCCATTGGTGAGGAACTGCACATTGGTCACGGCGGCGGCGTTGCCCGCGAGGTCGGCGTTCAGGACCAACGGGCCGGGCGCGACGAAGAGCGTCGGCTCGCTCGCGGCGTTGGTGCCAAAACGCAGGGTCACGCCGGTGACGGGTCCAGTCATGTTCGGCACGAGGAACTGTGCCGAGTAGGGCACGAAGTTCGTGCCAGGAATCATCACCCGCGTGATGCCGGGCCCCTGCCAGGCCACTTCCACATGGTCGCCACCGGAGCCTTCGCGCTGCTGCGCGTCGAAGTAGTAGAACTTGCCGCCTTCGAGAAACACCGTCGGGGATTTCTGGGACGATGAATCATCGTAGGCGCCGACGGACGTGTAGCCGCCCACGCTGGCAACGGCTGCGGCGGACGACCGCAGCGCGTTCGTGCCGAGCGAAAGCGTGCTGCTGTCGTCGCTGGAAATCCAGAAGGTGTAGAGGCCGCTCACCGGCGGCACCAGCCACGCGCTCAGGCGGCGGAAATAATTGTCGCCGACGTTGGCGGTCGGGAATGCGGTGAGAACCTGCGACACGGCGGGCGGGCCGGAAATCGTGGAGCCGTTCCAACGTTCTTCGAGCAGGCCGCGCGAGGTGTTGCACAGCACGGACACGATTCCGGTGGCACTGAGTCCGGCGCTGTCGGTGGCGCGAACGCTCAGTTGCAACACGCCGGGGCTGGGCAGCGAGCCGGGTTGCTGGAGCGTGATTTGTCCACTGCCGGCATTGACGGCGAATACCGACCCGCCGCTGACAAGTCCGTAGCTTACGATGGTTTTCCCGAAATCCGCCGTGGCCGTGACGCTGCCCAACACGGTGCCGACGGACATGGTGTTGGAAGCGACCAGCAAGGGCGCGCTGACGGTCGGCGGCTCGGAAACATTCGTGACGGTGATGGTGAGCGTGTTGGTGAGAAAGTAGCGCGGCAGGGCGTTGTCAAATACGGTCACGGTGAGGACGTAGTTGCTCTTGCGCTCATAGTCGAGCGATGCCACGCGCAACTGGCCGCTCCAGCGGTCAAGCGTGAACCCGCCGTCCTCGTTGCCTGAAAGGATGGAGTAGATGAACAGATTGCCGGGGTCGGGATCGGTGGTCGTGAATGTCGCGACCAGCGTGCCGGCGGGCGTGCTTTCGCTGAGCGAGAAAGGCGCGGGGAGATTCAGCGCTGTGGGAGGGCGGTTGCTACTCCAGAGCGGCGCGGCGGCGAAGCGCGCCTTGTTCGTGGCATCGACGGGCCAGCGGTAGTTGTCGAAATAGGGCGTGAGGTTGTAGCCCGTCTCCTCGCACATGGCGACAAACCAGCGGTTGTAATTGTCAAGTCCGCCGAAGCTCGGCTCGCTCGCGTTGTTCGTGCTCCAGCGATAGAAGCGGCTGAAGGCGCGGCGCCAGAGGTCGTAGCCAAAACTCTCAACGAGGTTGAAGTAGAAGTCGTAAGGCGCGGAACTGCCGCCACCGCTAATGTCGGCCCAGACGTTCGTGGTCGCGAAATATGCGGCGCGGTCGGCGGCACGGTTCGCGGCGTCCATGGTCGAGTGCGTGTTGTTGTCCCAGAGGCTGCGTTTGTGAACGAGGGTCATGAGCAGGTTCGGGTTCAGGTTCACATCGACTTCGCCGCCGCTGGTGCCGTTCCAGCCGTGGCCGTCGTCCTGAAACGTGTGACCAAGCTCGTGGTAGAAGCCCCAGTCACCGTCGCCGACAACACCCTTCACCAGTTCATCGTCGTCGCGGCCGTAGGCCATCACGACCGGATAGCCCGCGTGGCCATAGCCGGCGATGATGTCGCGATCCACCTTGCCGGCCTCCTCGCGAAAGCGGCGCAGATAGCCCAGGTAGTAGTCCGAGGTCTTCATGGTGTTGCCCCAGAAGTCGGCAACCTGCTGGGCGTCGGCCACGCCTTGCAAGGCGTCGCGCGAAACGTAAGCGGTGAAGTTAGACGAACGAATGTAGCCCTGCGCGCCCGGCAGCGACTGGAGCCGCGCCCAGTCGGCGGGCAAATCCACGCCCTGTTCAAAGTGCGGCGCCTCGACCGCGCCTTCGATGGTGATGGGAAAGTTGCCGAGCAACGAATCCGGTGGCACGCGCACGAGGACGAGGCCGCCGTAGGGCGAGGCCACTTCGTTCAGCACGTTCGTCAACGGCTCATAGCGCGCGACCTTGGGATGCCGGTGCCAGGAATCGAGGTTGAAGTTCTCGTCGTGGTGATGGCCGATTTGAATGCGCAGTCCGGCACCCGTTTTGTCGGCCGGAATCCTGACGCGCAGCACCGTGCCGGCGCGGGCGTAGAGGCCGACCGGTTGACGGACACCGTGCGAGCCTTGGTTGATGAGCGCGGGATCGTCCGGCGGCGCGTTGCCTCGCACAATGACAGTCTTGTTCACCACGGGGGCGTTGGCTGAGACGGCGCCGGGAAAGTCATCGGCGTCGGGATGCTTCGGCAATTGCGCGGCGGGCGTCAGGTCGAACAGGCCGGCCTGGTAACGCTCGCAGAGGGACTCGATCGGCACGCTGGCCTTCGTGAGCGTGCGGCCGGCGTTGATGGAAATGAAGCCGCCGTAAGTCGCGAGCAGTTGCGCCAGCCCGTTCGTGAGCGGCGGGAACATCGGGCGCACGGCAAGCACGCCATCGATGCCGTCGGCGGCGGCCTGCTGGATCGAAACAGCGACGTTCGTGGTGCCGGCACGCTGGGCGAGCAGCAGGTCGAGGCCGATGAGTGCGCTCACGTGGGACGGGAATGGTGTGGGCGAGACGGTGAACGGGCCGCCGGAGTTGTAGTCGCCGGAGAAGGAGAGGCCGAGGTTCACGAGCAGGTTGTTGGCGTCCGCATACGCGCCGGAGCCCAGCGCCCACGGCGTGGAGAAGATGAGGATGCCGCCGCCGTTGGTGAGGAAGGTCATGGCCTTGAACAGCGCGTTCGAGCTGTAGCCCGAGTGCATGGAAATGAGCGCCACATCCACGCCGGTGAAATCGTTGTTCGTGGTGGTCATCGTGGTGGAGAGCGACTTCGTGGTGTAACCCTGCGCCGTGAACCAGTTCGCCGAGGGCATGCTGCCACCGAGGCCGATGACGGCGTTGGTCTTCCCGCGTGCCGCCCAGCGCACGGCGTTCGAGAGCGCGAGGCCGTTGTTCGCATTTGTCGAGGCCCAACCGGTATGCGAATACGCGAGGCCGCGCCCGGAGTTCGTGTTGTCGTTCCACCAACCTGCGGCGACGACCGGTGCGGTGCCGTTGGTGTTGGCGGTGAAGACGGGAAAGGCCGTCCGCCCGTGCATCACCACCGTGCCCGGCGTGCCGCCGCTGCCGGGGACGCTCGCGAGACCGGCAGTGAGCGCGGCGTAGTCAGAAGCAATGTCCGCGCGCAAAAGGCACGGGACCAGGCACAGCATCGCCAGTGCGCACAACACACCGGCAACAGCAGCCGGGCGTGAACCCTTCACTCGTGCAACTCTCGCCTGTAAATCGTCGCTCATAATATTAGTTCAATTGCACCCGCACGCGCAGAAAACGGTTCGTCCCGCCGCCGATGGGCATGCCGTCGCGCACACGCAAGAGCGTGGGCGTATTAGTCTCGATCACCAAACCGGCGCCGCTCCATGCGGGGGGTGTCAACGAACTCGTGCCATCAACCAGAACCACCGCGTCGGTCGCTGCGGGGTCCTTTGTTATACTGACTCGCAGAAACTGGTTCGTGCCCGCCGTCACCACGTCGGAAACGACGGCGCTGATGCCGGGCACGTTTGGATTGGTGCCCGAAACATATTCGGCGGCGTTGTTGTCGCCGTCGTGATCAGGATCGGCATCGGGCGCGGCGTTGGGATTGGATGAACCGCCTGCGAAATTCGCAGCCTGCCATTGGGCAAATGGTGTCAACGCGTTGCCCGCGAAACTCACATCGCTGAAGGACCTCGCCACGCCGTCATCGGCGAACAACCGGAAGGCAAATGTGCCGTTGGTGGTGAAACTCGCGGTGGTCGCCAGCGCGTTGCTGCTGGCGAAAGTCACCACGCCGGGCGCGGAAACGACGGCCCATTCCGTGATGAACTCCTGCGGCAACCCATCGTCCATCACCGCGCCCGCGATGCTGACGGGCGACGTGGTGTTCGTCGGGGCGGAACCGGCGTTGACAATCGGTGCGCGGTTGAGGGGCACGATGCTGAATTTGGTGAACGTGGCGGTGTTGAAATTCACTCCGCCGTTCGCGTTGTCGCAGTACAACCCCACCAGCACAGTGGGTTGCAGAAACACCGTTTGCGGCTGGCCGAGTTGCGCCCACGCGCCGGGCGTGTTGCCCGCGTTATTCGGCGCGTGCAGCACAGTGATCTGGTTCCCTCGGCGGATGATGCGCAGCCAGCGCGTGCGCTGCGTGATGCCATTCAATCCGCTGGTGCCGCCCTTGGGATTGGTGCGCCAGACGAACGAGGGATAGCTGCCCGTCGGGATGCGCCCGACGAAGGCCATCGGGCCGTCGTCCATGCTGTCGCGGACCATCAACCCGCTGCGCGCGTCAGTGGCGGCGGACGTGGCGTTTGTTTGCAACACTGTGAGAATGAAATCCCCCGTGACCTGCTGACCCCAGAACATGCCCGAGCCGTCGAGCGACCCGGCGCCAACCAGCGTGTGAATGTCGTTCGTGGCGTCGTAGCTGTAACTGCCCGCCTGTGTGCCCGCGCCGAAATCCTCCGCGACCGTTGCTGAGTTTGTTGGCGCAGGAGTCAGAGCTGTTTGATCGAACAACACCGTGGCCGCGACGGTATCGCTCCCACTGTCGGCGACCATCGCGAAATCAGCCGTGGCGTCCATCGTGATGTTCACATTCGTGCCCAACTGCGTCCACGGACCTGGCGCGCCGGCGTTGTTGGTGGCGTAGAACGCGGAAACCGTGTTGCTGCCAACGCCGCGATCCAGGCGCAACCAGAGCGGCAGGTTCAAGTTGGTGATGCTGATCGTAAAATCCGTGGTGTTGGCCACCAGGCGCGAGCGGAAGCGGAGTATCTTCGTCGCGGGAACATACACCAGCGCCGCGCGGCGCGAGTAGCGGTGCAACGAATCGCCCACGCTCAGCCCGGCTTCGGCGGTGTTGGTGCCGGTGACACTGACGAGGCGCGTAATGATCGAGCCGTCACCGGTGATCTGGCGCGAAACGGCGTGCGCGCGGTCCGAGTTGCTGGCGTAACCGGTGCCGGCCGCAGACACGACCCAGTTGCTGCCGGAGCGGCCGGCGAATCCGCGCGCGGTCGGGGGGCCGACATCAGCGGAAACCCAGTCGGCGGGCACGAGCGAATTGGTTGTGCCGATGTTCACCGCGATCTGGTCGCTGGCGCTGAACTGGCCGTCGCTCACCGTCACGCGCACGAGATAAACGCCCGGAGCTGAAAACGTGGCGGCGGCACTCGCGGCGTTGCTCGTGGTGAATGTCACCACGCCGGGGCCGGTGACTTGCGACCAGGCGTAGGTGACCGGCTGGGGAAGCCCGTCGTCATTCGCCGTGGCGGTGAACACCACGCCGTTGCTGGATGCCACAACAACGCCCTGCGCGGCGGGCGAACTGATGAACACAGTCGGAGGGATGTCGTTGTCCTGGATGGTGATGCTGGCGTAGCCAAGCCCGCCGATGTCGTAGCTGCCCGTCCCAATCTGCACGAGCATCGCCTCATCCCCTTCGGTCAGGCTGTCGTTCACCGGCGTCACCGTGATGGTGCGGCTGGCCTGGCCAGCCGCCAGCACGAGCGTGGTGATCGGCGTGGGGGTAGTGGTGTAATCCGCGCCGCTCGTCGCGGTGCCGGTGGTGGTGAGATTCACGGTCAACGCGGCGTTCGTCGAGCCGGTGCGAGAAACGGTGAACACGCCGTTTGAACCGCCCTCGACGGCGACGGGCGTGGTGGCGGTGATGGTCACGACGTTGCGGTCGTCGTCGGCGATGAAGTTCGTCACACTGGAAGGAGTCCCCACGAGGTATCCAACGCCAGAAGCCACGGTGATAATGGCCGTCTCCGTTCCCTCCAACGCCGCATCCTGCAACGGAGTCAGAGTCAGCACCACAGAGGTCACTCCCGCTGGAATCACAGCCGTTGTATTGATGCCGGTGTAATCGGTGCCGGCTGCGGCGGTGCCGGTGCGCGAGAGATTCACGGTCAACGCACTGTTCGTCGGCCCGCCACGGGTGAGTGTGACGAGCGCGGTGTCGCCGGCCTCGGTCGCGTTGGTGTCGGTGGACGAAATGCTCACCACCGGACTGTCATTATCGAGGATCGTCAGCGTGTGGTTGGTGATAGTGCTGAAGTTGAGACCCACCGGATCGCTCAAAGTGATTGTCACGGTCTTGCTGGATTCGACCAGGGCATCATCAAGCAAGGTCACGGGAATGCTCTTCACCGTCTCGCCCGGCAGGAAGGTCAGCGTGCCCGTGTTCGGCACGAAATCGACGTTCGGCGTGGCCGTGCCCGCGGAGATGATGAAGCTCACATAGGCCACTTCGGTGGCGGGGACACTCAATGACACCGGCACCTGGGCCAGAATATCGCTTTCGACAAAAGTCGAATTCGTAGCGGCGAACTGCACAAACGGTAGCGCGGGCGCCGCATCGTCATCGACGATGACCTGGGTGAATTGCACGTTGCCCAGCCGCGCGCCGGTCGCGTTCCGGAGCACGACCATGACCGCCTCATCGCTCTCGGGAATCGTGTCATTGCTGATGGCCAGCGCGATGTTCTGTGTCGCGGTACCGGGCGTGAAGGTCAGAACGCCCGGCGCGAGAGTGTAGTCGAGTCCCAGCCCGTTGGCGGTCGTCAGCGTCGAGTTGCGCCAGGTCAGTTGCGGCGCGGCGCCGGGCACCACACCGAGGAAGACGCTGCGCGCGCGACGTCCGGTGTTCTCCCGCGCCATCACGCCGGCCTGCGGCGATGTGGCGTTGCCCGTGATTCCAACCACCCGCGCCGAGAGAGTGAAGTCGCCCGTCACCGGAGCAGAAACGAAATGGCCGTCGTCGCTCGTGCCATTGAAACCGTCGGCGGAGGCCGTGACAGTGTAGATGCCGCCAGCGAGTTCATCGCCGCCCTGAGTGGCTGTGAAACCAACCGTGCGCCCTTGCAACAGCGGCAACGGACCCGGCGTGAGCGATACGTTGTCAATGGTCGCGGTGGCGAGCTGCCCTTCGGTCTGCGCCGATACGCCGAGGCCGGCTAGAACCTCGGAGCCGAACACGATGTCGAGATTCGTTCCCACCTGAGTCCATGCCGCGCCATCGGCAGACTGCCAGGCACTCAACACTCCCGCCGCCCGTGTGAGTCGCACCCAGGTTGGTTTTGCGGCAAGTTGCGTGACCTTGGCCTCGGTGGCGGCGGTGTTGGTC
>CAYQWK010000071.1:0-18465 GCA_964420805.1 uncultured Bifidobacteriaceae bacterium
TGATCAACCGCGACGAGTATTTCGCCGGCACCAATCCGACCAACGCGGCCAGCGTCCTGAAGGTGTTTCTGACGCAAACGAACCTCGCGCTGCCGCTGCAATTCGACGCGCAGTCAAATATCACCTACACCATTCAGTACCGAACGAACTTCGACGGTTCGATCTGGCAGACGTTGAGCAACGTTGCGCCGCAACCCGCCATCCGGACAATCCAGTTCGCCAGCCCGCCGGAGACGACAAACAACCCGCGCTATTTCCGCGTGCTGGTGCCGCCAGCACCGTGATCTGGGGGCCATGGAGCAGACGTCCTCTCTGCAAGCGCGACCTCGCTCATTCCGGTGGGAACATTTCGCCTGGCCGACTATCCTGTTGGCGCGCTTGACCATCGGGACCGGCGCTGCCGCCGCCGCACAAAAACTTCTCGTGTTGGCTGGCGGCCGTCGGTTGTGATGCGCTTGATGCGAGTGTTGTTCGATCATCCTTTCCCATTTGCGCTGACCCACGGCGGGTTCCAGACCCAGATCGAGCAGACCCGTCTGGCGCTTGAGCGCATTGGCGTAACGGTCGAGCCATTGCGCTGGTGGGACGACGCGCAACGTGGGGACATCATCCATTACTTTGGCCGGCCGCTGCCCTCGTACATTGAGGCGGCGCACCAGAAGGGTGTGAAGGTGATTCTCGCGGAGTTGCTCACCGGCACCGGATCGCGTTCACGCAACGCGCTCCGCGTGCAAAAAGTCATGATCGCGCTGTCGCGCAAGCTCCTGCCTGGCGCGTTTACTGTGCGGCTGTCGTGGGATTCCTTCCGGTTGGCCGACGCCTGTGTGGCGTTGACCGGGTGGGAGGCGGAGTTGATGCGTTATTTGTTTAACGCACCGCCGGAGAAGATTCAGGTGGTGCCGAACGGTGTGGAAACCGCGTTCTTCAACGCGCCGGCCACAGTCCGCGGTCGCTGGCTGGTCTGCACCGCGACGATCACGGAACGCAAGCGTGTGCTTGAGCTTGCCGAGGCCGCCGTCGCGGCGCGGACGCCGGTCTGGATCATTGGCAAACCGTATTCTGAGCAGGATCCATACGGACGGCGGTTTCTTCAAGTTGCCGCAGGTGCGCCGGAGTTTGTCCGTTACGAGGGACCGATCAGCGACCGCGCGCGGCTGGCGACGATTTATCGCGAGGCACGTGGTTTCGTGCTTTTGAGCGCGATGGAAAGCCTGAGCCTTTCGGCTCTGGAGGCCGCTGCGTGCGAATGTCCGCTGCTCCTCAGCGACCTGCCCTGGGCGCGCACGGTATTCGGCGGCGCGGCAAGATATTGCGCCGTGCCCGGATCGAAGGATGAGACTGCGCGTTGTCTCGCGGAATTCCACGCCGCCGCCCCCGGGTTGGCAGCGCCGCAAAAACCCGCCTCGTGGGCTGAAGTGGCCACGCAGTTCCGCGCCATTTACGAGCGCGTGCTCAACACCTCGCGGTAAATCTCCACGTGTCGCCGCGCGATTGCCTCGGGATGAAATCGTTGCCGCGCTGAATCCTTCGCCGCCGCGGCAAGGCCGGCCGCGCGCTGTGGATTCAAAAGCAGTTCACTTGTCTGCTCCCGCATTGAATCCGCGCCGGAGGGATCGCAGAGCAACCCGGTCACGCCGTGCCCGACCAGTTCCGGCACGCCGCCGACGTTTGCTGCAACTACCGGCACGCCGGCCGCCGCCGCTTCAAGGACTACCATCGGGCAGTTGTCTTCGTGCGACGGCAGCGCCACGGCGGTTGCGGCGGCGAGGCGGCGCTTCAATTCGGCGCGGCCCACGGAACCGGCGTGCTCGCACCAGTTCCGTTCCGCCACCAGGGCGCGAAACTCGCGGGTGTAATCATCATCCGCGTCCGCCGGGCCGAGAAAGACCAGTTTGAATTCCAGGCGACGCGCCAGCGGGTCGAGCGCGCGGATGTACGCGTTCTGGTTCTTTCGCGGCTGGACGTTACCCACCACGAGAATGGCAGGTGGAGCCGCCGGGTCGCGCGACACGTCGAAGAAGGTCCTGTCCACCGCGTTGTGCGCGACCCACGTCCGCCGGGCCATTGGCGCCACGGCGCGTTCCGTGTAGCGCGTGATGCACACCACGCCCCCCGTGCGCGGGACGGTGAACGTTTCCAGCCGCGCCGCCAGCCATTGGTAGGAGAACGGTCGGGCGCGGTTCACAGCCGCCACGAGCCGCATGTTGCCGTGGATGGTGATGACATTCGGAAGTCCTGAGAAAACGGCGCTGATGGCGCAATCGCGCTCGGTCCCTTGTCCATGCGCGATGTCGGGCTTCAGGTCGCGGAGCTTCGCCCGCACGGCCCGGATGCAGCCCTGATACCCCGTGCGCAGCCAGCCGGATTTCGGGACCAGCAGACTGTGAAAAAAGATGTTCGTCGCAAGCTGCGCCGGCGAATTCATCGGCCGCTGCGTGCAGGCCACGACATGCACGGTCACGCCGGGCATCGCGGCGAAGCCTTGCATCAACGCCTCGGGCGCGGTGCCGAACCAGGGTTCCGGCTTCTCGTATTGCCGGAAGTTCTCGCGGTTGTCCGTGGTGAGCAGCGCGATGACCATGCGCTAACGCCGTGCCAGGAAATACGAGCAGGCCGTCTCCTCGGTGGCGTGGAAACCCAACCTCTCGAACCGCGCCATGAACTCCTCGCGGCTGATTTTGCCTGCCGGGTCGTGGTGCAGTTCCAGCGAGATGGCGTCCACACGTTTCCAGACCTCCGGTGGAGTCTTGTCGAGCATTTCGAATTCCGCGCCCTCGATGTCAATCTTGGCCAGCGCCACCTGGCCGCCAACGGCATTCACCGCGTCGGCAAAGGTGATGATTTTCACCTTGAACTGCGACGTGCCCGCCGTTCCGAAAAGGCTCGAACCACCAGGATTGCTTTCGTCGAAGAACCATTCCGTTTCGCGCGCCTCGCCGCCCACGGCCTCGCGGTGAAGTTGAATTCGCCCGGACAACGGGTGGTTCGCCTGGAGGTTCATCTCGAAAAGCCGGTAATTCGGCGGGCCAGGCTCGTAAGCGTGGACCTCGACATCCGGTGACTGTCGTGCCGCCAGCAGGCTGAACAGGCCGATGTTGCCGCCGAGATCGAGCACCGCCTGGCGACCTTTGCCACGGCGCAACAGATCGAAGGCGCGGCCGTAGCTGCCCGCGAACATGAGTTCATAAACCACGTCCCAGTCCCGCGTGCCGCCCCGGCAAACGACGTTGAAGCCGTCGCGAAAACGCAGCAGCCGCAGACCCGGATGCTGGCGCCGGATGCGGAGGTCGAAAGCAGCCGGCCAGTTGTCGATGCGCCGATAGATATCGAGCGCCGTTTTGAATTTGTTGCCGCCGTAGCTTTGCATTGAGGGGTGGAATTAACCGTGAGCCACGCGCCTTTGTCCAGCGAGCAGGGCCGCCGCTGTGAAGCGATGGCCGTCTTTTCACCGAACCAGAATCGCCACACATTCACAGGTGCAGTCATGGCTTACGGGTTCATTCGCCGCTTGCGCCTTCGGAGCGGGGTGGGCAAAACGGCGGCGTGAAAATCCTCCCGTTGCCCGTTCTTGCCATCGCCTCGTTGCTGGCCATGTCGTTTGTTGCCGGGCTGTCGGCGGCGGTGCCGCGCCCAAACATCATCGTGGTTCTTACCGATGACGTCGGCTATTCGGACCTTGGCTGCTTCGGTGGCGAGGTGCGGACGCCGAACCTCGACCGGTTGGCTGCGGGCGGGCTGCGCTTCACGCAGTTTTACAACACCGCGCGCTGTTGCCCCACCCGGGCAGCGTTGCTTACCGGGTTGTATTCGCATCAGGCGGGCATTGGGCACATGACGGATGACCGTGGACACGATGGGTATCGCGGCGAGTTGAACCGCCGCAGTGTGACCATCGCCGAGGCACTGCGGCCTGCGGGTTATTCGACCTACATGGCCGGCAAGTGGCATGTGTCACACAATTCACACATGCGGCCTGATGGCCCCAAGGAGAGCTGGCCGTTGCAACGTGGATTCGACCGGTTCTATGGCACCATCACTGGCGCGGGGAACTATTTCGATCCCGCCCTGCTCACGCGCGACAACACGAACGTCACCGCCGCCACCGATCCGGATTACAGGCCGGCGCGCTATTATTACACGGACGCGCTGGCGGACAATTCCATCCGTTTTCTTCGCGAACACGTCGAGCGCACGCCAGACAAGCCGTTCTTCCTCTACCTCGCCTTTACCGCCGCGCATTGGCCGCTCCATGCGCTGGAAGACGACATCGCGAAATACCGCGGCCTCTACGACGCGGGCTACGAGCCGGTGCGCGCCGCGCGGTTCGCCCGGATGAAGGCAATGGGCTTGATCGACCCGAAGTGGGAATTGACGCCGCAGAAGGGCGACTGGAACAGCGTGGCGAACAAGGCATGGGAGGCGCGTTGCATGGAAGTATACGCGGCGCAACTCGATCGCATGGACCAGGCGATGGGCCGGTTGGTTCAGGAACTGCGGCGCAACGGCACATTTGAGAACACGGTTATTTTCTACATGCAGGACAACGGCGCGTGCGCGGAGAACATTGGCCGCGGCGCGCCAAAGCAGCCCTTGGCGCGCATCGAGCCCAAGCCCGCCGGCTTCGTCTTCACCAACCACCACGGCACCCATGTCCGCGACGGGCGGCCTTACCGCACTGGCCCGGATGCGCTGCCTGGGCCGGAGGATACCTACATTTCCTACGGTCAGGGCTGGGCGAACGTGGGCAACACGCCCTTCCGCGAATACAAACACTGGGTTCACGAGGGCGGCATCAGCACGCCGCTCATTGTCCACTGGCCGCGCGGCATCGCGGAGTCGCGACGTGGCAAATTCGACGCGCAGCCCGGCCATCTCATCGACATCATGGCGACGTGCGTTGATCTCTCGGGCGCGAAGTATCCGCGGAACGTCGGCACGAACGTCATCCAGCCCATGGAAGGCGCGAGCCTTGCCCCGGCCTTTAAGGGCAAATCCATCGCGCGCAACAATCCGATCTTCTGGGAACACGAGGGCAACCGCGCCGTGCGCGAAGGCCGCTGGAAGCTCGTAGCGAAGGAGAACCAGCCTTGGGAACTATACGACCTGCAGTCCGATCGGTCCGAGATGCACAATGTCGCCTCCAGCGATCCGCGCCGGGTGAAGAACCTGGAGGCGCAGTGGGACAAATGGGCGGCGCGCGCGAACGTGCTGCCGCTGGGAACCTGGCGGGGCAGGGGATATGGCAAGTCTGCGGCGATTTTGACCACTAATCGGCTGTTCCAACTCAAGGCCGGCGACCGCCTTGACCGTGAGGACGCGCCGAACGTGGCACATCGTGGATTCACCGTGACGGCGAAGTTTGTCAGTGATGGCAAGGATGGCGTCATCGTGGCGCAAGGCGGCAGTTCGCAGGGCTTCGCCTTGTTCGTGCGCGACGGGAAATTGCGCTTCGCGCTGCGGCGGGCGGGCGTGTTGACGGTGGCTGCGACGGAATTCGCGGGCGCCGGTGCGCATGTGGCTGTTGCCAGGCTGGCCGCGGATGGCGAACTCAGTCTCGCGCTCGACGGCCGGCCCGTCGCCACGGCGAGAGCGTTGGGAGTCCTGCCCACGCAGCCGCAGGATGGCCTTGAAGTGGGGGAGGATTCCGGCGGCCTGGTCGCCGCCTACGGCGCGGACAACGCGTTCACGGGCAAGATCGAGTCGGTGGAAATCGCCATCGAGAAATAGTGCCGCCGGCCTCAGTTCTTCACCGCGAAGAAGCCCGCCAGCGTGCAGAGGATGGCGATGAACGCGGCCAGGAGTGATTCACCGGCCACGAAGCCGCTGGCCACGGGCATGCCGTAGGTGTCGGCATTTTTGCGGTTCCATTTCTCCCAGCCCCACATCAGCAACGCGCCGATGGCAAACGAGAGCGAGTTCTGGAACGGGATGACCCACGCGAGACCGAGGCCCATGGCCGAGGGCAGGAACGCGCGCGCTTTTGGCAGCAGTTTCTCGATCACCGGCAGCAGCACGCCGACAATCGCCCCGATGACAATGGCGATGAGCGCCGTGCGCGGAAGCATGTGGACGCCTTGCGTGAGCAGGTCGGCCACGGCCTTCCACATGTTCGCGGCGGGCGGATTGAAGGCCTCGAGCTTCGCCTTGTCCGGCACCATCAAATACCACGCGGGCACCACGGCGAGAGTACCGAAGAACACGCCGACGAACTGCGCGATGAACTGCTTGCGCGGGTTCGCGCCGAGCAGGTAACCGCTCTTGAGGTCGGTGAGCAGGTCTGCGGACGCGCCGCCCGCCGCGGCGGTCGCGCCGGCGGTCATGAGATTGATGGTGGTGTTGCCTTTCGCGCCGGGCAGCACGGCGAAGAGCAGTTGCGTCAGCTTGCCCATCGCGCCGATGGGTGTGGTGTCCGTTTCGCCGGTAGCGCGGCAGCAGACCAGCGACACGAGGAACGACAGCGCGACCGTCACCAGGCCAAGCCAGATGGCGATTTGAAACGCGAGAAACTGCACGATGACCAGGCCGATGGTGACCGGAATCAACCCGCCGACAAGCCACGAAACCGGAACTTCGATTGCGGCCAGGTCGTCCGCGCGAGCGGGGCTATCCGACTTTTTGAACACGTTGAACGCGCGCGCCATGGTGCGCCATTGCAACGCAACGGAAGTGAGGCTGGAGAACACCATCACCGCGGTTCCGCCCCAGAGCGCCCAGCGCGTGGGGTTGAACAAGCCCGCGGGGTTGGCGCGGAACGACGGCACGTATCCCGCGACACCCGCGTTCGCGAGGTCGATGGTCAACAGTTGCGGAGCGATGAAATAATAGAGAGCGGCTGAACCAAGGAGCATCGAAAGCGAGACGCGCAGGCCGGTGATCATTCCCGCGCCGATGAGCAACACGCTCGGCTCGAAGGCGAGGCCCGCCATCGAGAATTTCGCGAGCGTGCCTTTCGCCAGCGGATTGAGAAAGCCGCCGAACTTGATCTCCTCCGGAATGTGCAGGGTGGTGGAGAGCTTCTCCCACCAGGCCAGCGGGCGGCCGTTGAGGCGCAGTTGCTCGAAGAGCGTTCCCCATGAGCGCAGCAGGCCGATGACGCCGCCGACCGCCATCGCGGCAATCAACGACCAGGCCTTGCGCATGGCCTCGCTGCCCTTCGAGTAAAGGCTGCGCAGCGTCTGCGCGGCGGCGATGCCGCTGGGAAATTTCAACTGCTCGTAGTTGATCATCTGCCGCTTCATCGGGATGGCGAGGAACACACCCAGCGCGGCGGTGAAGAAGACGAAGAACGCAAGATAGACCCAGGGCTGCACATCGAGCGTGCGCGGGTTGCCGGCTTGCACGAGCAAAAGCGCGCCGAACGCAACTCCCACCGTGCCGCCGGTCGAGTAGCCGGCGGCGGATGCGGTCGATTGCATGCAGTTGTTTTCGAGGACGGACATCTGCGAAAGGCGGCCGCCGCTGAACGCCCGGAGCAGGTTCCAGAGCACGTACGACAGTACGCACGCGGTGATGGCCACGCCAAAGGCCCAACCGAGTTTGAGCGTGGTGTAGAGATTCGAGACGCTCATGAACATGCCGAGCACGCCGCCCATCAACACAGCGCGCACGGTGAGTTGCGGCACCTTGTCGCCCTGATAAACGTGTTCGATCCAGTGCCGGTCTTTCTCGTCGGGCGTGGCGTTTTCGGGAAGCGGCGGGATGGGGCGCCCGTCCAGGGATGTTTCGGCAGAGCCGGGCTCTGTGGCGGAGGAATGGTTCATGCGATGCGCCGATTGTCCGGCCGGCGTGTCGCAAAACAAGCGAGAAGAGCATGCGGGAGACCGGGACGTTCCAACCCGAACTTGCGCCGGCTGTGGCAACCCAATCGTCGAGATTTCTTCCGCGAACCGCAGCTTCCCGCTGGACGCCTGCCTGGAGGCAAACCTACGGTGCATTCGTTGTGAAAGCCGGATCAGTTCAGCCATCTCGCCTCGTACTTTACGTGGAGAACGGGGAGGACGAGGCGTTGCTTTTCGAGCGGGCTGTCCAACGGAGCGGCGCTGGTTTCGAACTGTGCATACTTCGCTCTGGCAGCGCGGCGCTGGACTACCTGCGGGGGCACGGGCAGTTCTCCGACCGCAGTCGGTTTCCCTTGCCGCAACTCGTTGTGCTCGACTGGCAGATGCCGGAGGTTTCGGGCAGCGCGGTTTTGCGGGCCATCCGCGCACGCGCGGAAACGGCACGCACGCCCGTGATCGTGTTGAGTGATTCCGACGCGCCGGAGGTCATCGCGGAATCGTTTGGCCTCGCCGCCAACTGCCATTTGCGAAAGCCGCTGCGTGTCGAAGAGTTGCTGGTCGTCGTGCGCAGCTTTGCGGGCGATCCAGGGGCGAACTGCGCGCATCTGTCCACGTTCTGCCAATATTTCCGGGCCGGGTTATGCCTGGGAGGACAGCGGCGCGCGGGTTGATGATTCGCTGGCCTGCCCGCTGGCCGGTGTTCCCTTGATTGAACCTTCGATGATCGTTCGCAATTCGCCGCGGTCCCGCATGTCGGTAACGAGCCGGTGGCCGCCCTCAGGATAAGCGCGAAGTTCCACTCCCGGCAGCCCGCACACGTGCTCCGCATGGACGGTGTCGAGCCGCGAATCGGTCGCGTAATAAACAATTTGCCGAGTCCGGCCCGACGCGGCGGTGAGCAGCGGCCGCAAATCGCGCGGCGCGAACGCAGCGGATGAGAGATGAAACTTGAGTACAAGGCGTTGCCAGCGGCTGTCGCGATGGCGGAGACGGCGGGCCAGCGACACGAAGGTCTGCGGAGAAAAGGCGTGAACTTCGGCCACTTTGAGCCGATGCCCGTAAAGCATGGCTGCAAATCCGCCGAGCGAAAACCCGATCATCACCACGCGCCGGGCGCGGGCGGATTCGATCTCGCGCTCGAGGAATTCCGTGGTCTCCGCGACATTCCGCGCCAGGCCGGGCAGGCCCCGCAGGAACCACGCACGCTGCAAATCACGCACGAGCAGTTTCCGCGCGGGCAAGCCATCGAGCACGCGCACGAAGGAGAAGCCCGGCGGAATCTCCGGCCGCCGTCGCAACCCGCCGAAGCTGACGATCAACACGTCCGAGTCCGCGCTGTAATCGCGCAGTACCGGGTTGCCGTCATCGACGGGAGCTTGGGATGAATCTTCGGCCGACACCGGCGAAGTATGAAAACCGGCGGACGACCAGACAAGGGCGCAGTCGGTGGGGGCGTCGCCGCCGGGCGCACCTCACCCTCCTGCCGCTAGTGGTTGCCGCGCTGCGACGACCCTGTCCGCACAGAGCGGACAGAAAGGAAGGTGTGAGTCCGTCTGTTGCGCCGCTGTACGCGGCGCCACTCGTCGCAGCGTGACGAAGTCCACCATCGAGAAATGCGCATCCTGCAAGAACACCGGGATGCACCCGCCGCTTCGCCGCGAGTCAGGGCAGGACCACGCGGTAGAAGCGCGTTGCGTTCGTCATTGGTACAGGGTCGTTCACCTGCACGGTGCGAATGAGGGATTGCGCGGCGACGCCGGAGAGGTTCAGCCACGGCGTCGCTGCGAGGTTGCTCTGGTATTGCACGGTGTAGGCGACGTTCGACTGCGCCACGAACTGCACTCGGGCAGGGCTGAAGGAGAGCCACTGCACGCGCAACACGCTGGCCGCATTCGTCGGGTTCGTGCCGGCGCGGAACTCGGCGAGGTTCGACATGCCGTCGCCGTCGTTGTCGGCGCTGGCATCGGCGGGGTTGTTGGGGTTTAGGCCATAGGCGAGTTCCCACGAATCCGGTAGGCCGTCGCCGTCGGTGTCCGGGTTCGTCACCGTGAGCGTGGCGACCTGGCTCGTGGCGGCGCCGAGGGAGTTCGTGGTCACCAGCACGTACGCGCCTGCGTGCGCAGGTTGGGCATTCGAGCGGATAAACGCGAGGTTTGTGGCCCCGGCGATGTTCGTGCCGTTGAAGCGCCATTGATGGAACAGCGGCGCGCTGCCGCCGACGGTGGCGGTGAAGGTGACGTTGCTTTCCGGGGCGACGCTCCGGCTTTGAGGATGTGCCGTGAAGTATGGCGCGGTGAAATTTTGCTGGCCGGTGAGTTCGAGATCGAACGCGATGTCGCTGCTGTTGCCTGCGCTTTGATGAATTTCCACGGCCACAACGTTGCTGCCATACACGAGGTAGCCCGGGGCGACGGTTGAGGCAAACAGCGTCGCTTCATCCGCGCCGCCCACACCCAAATTCGCATAGGTCGAGTAGCCGACCGCTCCCGCCGCCATGTTGTCGCGGCGCACCTCGGAGCCGTTCAAATAAACCACCGCGCCGTCGTCGCGCTGGAGCCGGAGGTTGAGCGAGCTTAGCGCAAAGGGATCGGTGACGTTGAACCCGCGGCGGTAGTAGTAGGTGGGATACTTGTTGTTCGCGTCGGATCCGTAGCTGTTCGTGGTGCGGGGGACAAGTCCGTTGGCATCGCCGTAGCCGAACCAAGCCGGGCCGTTGCTCCACGAGGAATCGTTGAAGGCGGACGCGCTCCACGATGAACCCAGATCGACACCCTTGTCGTGGTAACGCCAGACCGAGCCGGTGGCGACAATTGTCACGTTGCTGGTAAAGCCGAAGACCACCGTGATGTCCACCGGCGCGCTGGTGCGGGACAGGCCGTTGTCGTCCGTGACCACGGCGCGCAAGGCAGGCAGGCCGGCGGGCGGATTCGTCCACGAGAACCCGAACGGTGAGACAGTGTTGGTGCCGATCTTGTTCGTGCCGGCGAAGAACTCGACCTTCGCCACCGCGCCGTCGGGGTCGGTGGCGTTCACGGTGATGTTGACCGGCGAGTTCACGACGAACACCGCTCCAGTGGCCGGGCTGGTGATGGTGACAGCCGGCGGGAGGTTGGAGACCACGGGCGGATAGAGCTGCGGGCTTGGAATGATCTCCTTCGGCACGCTGGGCGCGGACCACCAGAGCTGCGCGTAGGCGCCGCCGCCGTTCTCGTACATCTCCATCTTGATGTCGTAGAGGTAGCCCGCTTGAAGCTGGATGAAGCCGGACCATTCGGTCGGCCCCTGGTCGATCCAGCGGTCAACCAGCAGTTGGTTGTTGACCCACAAACGCACGCCGTCGTCGGTCACGGTGTAGAAGGTGTAAGTCTCGTTGAAGCGCGGCTGCACCTGACCAAGCCAGCGCACGCTAAAGCTATCCACGCCCATGCTGGGATCGGGCGCCCCGCCGCCCCAGTCGAAGTTCACCACAGGATCGACGCGGCGCAGGCGCGTGCCGGTGAAATCCACGTTGTCGTAATAATCCCCGCGCAGGCCGGTGCCCAGTCCGATGGGCGGCGGAGAAATGGTGATGTTGGCGGCGGCACTCGCGGTAACCGCCAGGCCGTTGTCGCGCGCCTTGGCGACGATGGCAAAACTGCCCGCCGGCGCGTTGGACCAGGTGAAGTTGAACGGCGCGTTGGTCACGGTGCCGATCAACACGTCGTTCGCATAGAACTCCACGCGTACAACGACGCCGTTCGAGTCGCTGGCGGTGGCGGCGAGAGCGAGGTCCACGGGCACGCTGTAGCCGGCGCCGTTGGTCGGTGACACGAGAACGCACAGCGGCGGCTGGTTGAACACGTTCGTCGCGCCGAGCGTGATTCCGCTGGCGAACCAGTTCGTCGGCTCGTTGCCGTAAAGCGCCGGCGCGCGGCGCTGGATTGAAGGGCCGTCGCCGTCCGCACCAGTGGGCCACGGCGCCTTGTCGTTGTAGCGCACTTCATCCACGACGACGTGAGGCGTGCCGTTGGTGGTGGGCGTTTCGGGGCGCAACAGTTGCAGGCGCTCGCCGCTGTCCTGGAGAGTGCCGGGATATGGCCCGAGGATTTGCACTGTGTTCGTCACGCCGTATTTCACGCGAAACACGGCGGGGTCGATGTTCGCCAGTAACAGGTATCCGCCCGCCGGAACGACGACGTTGTTCGAGAAAACGTAGCCCAGCCCGCCTACTTTCCAGCCGTTGGTTGGGAACGCTGGATCGTAGAGCGGGACGTTCGTGCTGCTCAGGTTGAACAGTTCAACGAATTCGTCGTAGCCCGCCGCCGGGTGATACATCACTTCATTGATGACCACGGGCCCGACGCGCGGCGCGGTGTTCGTGGCGCTGAAGGTGGTCGAAGCCAGCGACGGCCAGTCCTCCTCGCCGGTGCTGATGAGATAACGGCCGAAGCTCACGCCTGGAGCGGCGGCGCCGTAGTCGAAACTGTGGCTGTAGCCGGTGAGGTTTGTGGCCGCGTCGCCGGAGAAAAGGTACAACGATTCCCCGAACGAATTTAACGCGAAGTTCGGGAACACGCCGGGCACGGGGTTGAAGTTCGTTTCGCCCACCACCAGAAATCCGCCGGGCGCGATGATTGAGCCGCCGGGCAGACGATATTTTTTTGGCTGCGCCGGATCATCGCTCATGAACCAGCCGCTCACGTTCACGTTCGTGGTGGTGGGGTTGAACAATTCGATCGCGTCCGATTGCGGCGGAACGGTGTGGGTGAGGATTTCATTGATCATCACGGGAGCGATTGACGCGGCCGGATCGTTTGCACCGGGCGATCCGCCGAGGTTGGCGCTGGGTCGCCAGCTTGCGGCCAGCCCGGGATCGCCGTTCGTGTTCGCAGGCACGAGCGAGAACCCATGGCCGTCGGGAGTCACCGGCCACGGCACGGTGTTCTGGTAGGTGAAGCTGAAGACGTTGGTGCCGAGGACGTGCGCCAACGTCAGCTTCTCGCCCGCGTTGTCGAGCTTGTTGCTGTACACGCCGTGGAAGTTGGTGCCGGGATACTTCAGGGCAAAGGCGTTCGTATTGTGCACGAGCACGAAGAATGCGCCGGGCGCGAGTCGGGTGCTGTTGGTGAAGGCAAAATCGATGCCATCGGTGAACCGCAGCCCGGAGAGGTCGAGCGTATTGGTACCCGTGTTCTTGATTTCAAGGAACTCGACGTCGTCGCTGTTGATCGGGCCGAAGTCAGGCGGGTGATACATGATCTCCGTGACCTTGAGCGCGGTGGAATCCTGCACGACGTAGAAAGGCGCCTCGACCAGCGCGCTCCAGTTGGTGCCATCGCGGACACGCGCGCGCACGAAGAGCGCGTTGGTCACAGTGAGCGGCGCGGCGTGCAATTGCGCGGACAGCGCGACGGCACCGCCCCACAGGCGAGGGTCGCTGCCGTCGGTGGTGAAATAGACCGCGCCGGACGGGTTGGGATTGGAGAGCACCAGCGAATAGCCGGGCGCGACGAGGCCGCCGAAAGGTGTGAACACCGGCGCGTTCAGCGCAGGGAAAAGCGCGGCGTTGCGAAGCTGGTTAATGAGTATGGCCGTGCGCTGCGGAAACCACGACAGCACCGCGCCCTCGGCATTGAGCCAGGTTTGCCGCGTGTTTCCGCCGCCCCAGCGCGCCGTTTCTCCCACGATGGCGCGGTCGATTTCCGTGCTGCGTTTCTGCCAGCGCGCCTGCGCGACGGAGGGTGTGAGCGCACCACTGTTGAAGAGATGTTTCTGCGCATGGTCGGCGAATTGCATCCGAAACTCCGGGTGTGCGCGCAGCGCGGCGTAGAGCCGGCTGGGCGAGCCGTCGCCGGAGCCCACGCCCGTGCGGTCGGTGTTCACGTCGTTGCCGATGCCGAAGGTCCACTCGGCGTCCCACGAGAAGAAGTGGAAGCCCGCGCCCGGCACGCGGCGGCGCGCGGCGTTCCAGTTGTGGCCGGGCCAGTCGGTGTTCGCCGCGTAGAAGTTCATCAGCATGTAGTCGATGAGATTCGGGATGTTCAGGTAGCCGGCCAGGTTGGTGTAGGCCACGTCGTTGGTGATGCCGGCGTCTGCGATGGCGAACATGGCGTACCAGGCGTCGGTGTTGCCATCGACCAGTTCGTCCGAGTTGAAGGCGTCGTATTCGGTCTTGTCGCCGCCGAGGTAACTGGCCGCGTAGCTGGCGTCGCCTTTCTCGCCAATGTTGTAGAGGCCCCAGTAGAGACCGTTGATGTAGAGATGGACGTAGGTTCCGTGCGGACCGTAGCCGCCCATGGCGTTCTGCGTGTCGCGGCACATCTGGTCGCGATGCAGGACGGCTGCGCCTCCGCCCCAGGACCAGTGATCGTTGAAACTGCCGTGCAAGGTCAGGGTGTCAAACTCGCGCACGGACGAACCTTCGTAGAGCGGATAGTCGAGCTTGCCGGGGCCGTAGATGTTTTTGAACAGCACGCGCATGCCGTGTTTGGGAATAGCGCTCCGGCTCACACCGCCCTGGATGCGGATGCCGCAGTTCACGTTGAACCCTTTGTTTCCGTCCGGCCGCATGTATTCGAGCGAGCAGGGCCGTTCCCACGCCACGCCATAGACATCGGTATGCGACCACACTCCCGAATCGCCGAACATGTCTTCCCACGTTGTGACGATGGAGAGCGTGGGGATGTTGGTCAGATCGCTCTTGAAGGTTGGCCCGTAGGTCGCGCTCAGGGTGATGTTCGTATCGAGCGAATAGTCTCCCGACGAACCGCCAATCCAGCCTGAGTTCGTGCTCTGCGCCTGCACCTGGCCGAGGAAGATGTAGCTGTGCGTCTCCACTTCGGTCGGCTCGAAGCCATCGCGATAGCCCACGGCGCGTATGAATTTCGTCCCGGCCACGGCGATGCCCGGCGCGGTGTAAACCATCCCGTTCGTAGCCGTTGGCGCCTCGCCATTGGTGGTGTACCGGATCGTGACGCCTGGCGTGGCACTGGTGATGGTGACGGTGAAGTTCGTGTTGTCGAACCACCCACGGCCGGGCGTGAATTTGAGGTTCTCGACGAAGGCGAAGAAGCCGGCTGTGTTCGCCGCGCCCGGCGAGGGCGTGGCGAAGTAATGGTTTGTGAGCGAAAGGAATTTGTTCTCCACCAGTTCGGCGAGAACGAGGAAGTCCGTGCTGTTCGTCGCGTCGTTCATGCCGTGCAACGCGAGCACGTTCGTGCCGGCTTTCAGCAGGCCGAGGAACGAGGTCGCGTCGATGTCCTCGAAAACCGTCGCATTTGTCGTCGGGCGGTTTGCGACGGCCACGGAATTCCAAGCTGGCGACGCGGGCGAATTGCGTCGCGCGATTTCCTGGCCGTTCAGGTAGGCCACGAAGCCGTCGTCGTACTTCATCCGCAAAGTGAGCGTGGTGAACACCGCCGGATTGGTCAGCGCGAACGGGATGCGCACGTAGGCCGAGCTGGCGCGGTTGAGCATCTGCGTCTGCACATCCGTGGCGATCAGCGACCGCAGGCTCGTGGTGCCTCCGGACTGTGGCAGCGACTTCACGGCGAGACCGCCGTTGGCCGTGTCACCCACGAGACGGAAGCTGGCATTGAACCCGCCCCAGCTTCCCGCTGCCGCGAAGAACTCCAGGCCCGATCCACCGCCGCATTCGTAGAAGAGCAGCCGCACCGGATATTCGCCCGCCGCCAGCGTGAACGTGGCCAGCGTGTCGCTCGGCCCGCGCGGCGTCGGATACTCGAAGATGTTCGCGCCGATGGTGCAGCGGAAACCGTCGTCGCTGTTCACGCCGAACGTCCAGGCTCCAGCCGTTGGGATGGTGATGATGCCAGTGGCTTCGGTGACGAAGTTGTCCTCATCCACGTTGATGGTGAAACCGGGGAAGGTGAGGTCGTTCCCGAAATTCCCTCCTCCTCCGCTGTTGAAGTAGTCGATGAACTGCGCCGTGGCGGTGAACACCGCGGCCTGTTGCGATGGCGTCACGGCCACCCCCTCCGCCGTCCCCATGTCGCACACGCCGACGTTCGCGCGGATGTTCCGCACGGCGAAACCGGGGACGTAGTTCTCGTAGCCCACACTGTTTGTGGCCGCGAGCCAGTTGGCGGTGGAAAAGTTCGTTCCCGTCCAGGTGAGGCCGAGCGCGGCGTTCGACGGGAAATAGACGAGGGCAGGGGAGGCGTTCGAGACGAGCCGCGTGGTTTGCACGAGCTGCTCAGCGCCGTAGGAGACGTTGGCGAACTGCTCCGGGAACTGAGGCGAGAATTGTGATGCGATGGTGACGCCGTTCGACTGGACCAGCGCGAGGTATTCGCCACCGGAGCTGAGGCTGAAGTTCGCGTGCAAGGGCGCGCCCGCCACCGCGCGATTCTTCCCCGAGGCGAACACGATGAGAAATCCGCCGGGCGGGATGTTCGTGGACGGGAACCGCCACTTGGTCAGGTTCGCCGCTGAATCGGTCAGGCACCAGCCGTTGAGGTTCACATTGGTTGTGCCGGTGTTGAGCAGTTCGATCCAGTCGGAGGAATCGCCGTCCTCATCGCGCAACCCGCCGTTGTTGATGGCGAGAAACTCACTGATGACGACGGACTGCGCCCACAACGGCGCGGCAGCGGCGAGGAGCAAGAGGACCAGCAAGCGGCTCAACATGTCGGGAAGGTGGCAGAACTGAGCGCGGAATGCGCGCTCAGATTGTGACGGTCGTGCCGCGGTGGCTGCAAAAGCCCCTCGCAGTACCCATGCGGAACGTCGCCAGCATGAGATTCAGAGCCCAGATCGGTTGGTTCCGGTGACTGTCACGGAAACTCTCTATTTCACAGCCGGTATATTACTGATTCGTCGGCACCTACTTGTATGCTCCCCTCTCTCTCCAAACCTTCGATCCACTGCCAGAGTAGTTCGGGTGTGGCTTCCTTGAATGAGGCGTGCAAATGACTGGAGAGCGTCTTTTTGCGCTTCGGGCGGGCTTTGCCGAGTTTGCGCAGGTGTTCTCGCACGCGGTCGAGTTGGTTAGGCTGCGGCGTGGAAGTGTTGGCTGGTGTTGAAACAACCTTGGCCGGAACCAGCAGCACATTAGGTGGTTTGTTTTCGGCGCAGAACGGCGGCCCGGCGAAATGATCGTGGCGTTGGGCGCGAAGGCCCTGCGCTTTGAGATGTTCGATCAATGCGTCGTAGCCCTTGTCCTTCGAGACGATGTGGAACTGCGCGGTTGGACAAGCCAGCGCGGCACGCCCGAGGTAATAAGCCAGGGCGAAATCGAGTGCGTTCCGGCCCGGAGATGCCAGCCGGACGAGATGCACCGAGCCGGCGTGCCGCCAGAGCGATTCCACGAGCGGCGTCTCGATCTTCGTTTGTTTGGCCCCGACCAGAAGGGTGAACTGAAACGACTGGTTCCCGATCAGGTCGAGGTTCAGTTCCTGCACATTCTCATAATCCACAAACACATGGTGAGTGGCCGGCGCGGGTTCGGTAGGTTGGTTTGGCATGGGGGAATTAGCTGGCGGTTTTGAGGCGCATGGTGACAAGCACGTTCATGTCGGGTGGCCGGTGGAACATGAGCGGAGCGTATAGGAGTCCGGCGCGAATTGTTCGAGGTCGAACGTGGTTGCGCACAGGCTCGGCCGGTGGGTTCCGCTGAGTGCATTCCCAAGCCGCTTGCGGTTACGTATGGACCGCTGTTCAATCCAGCCATGAACGCTGAATCGATTCCCCCCTCTGTTCCGCAGCCACGTAAGAACAAACTCGCCGTTACAAGTCTCTTCCTTGGCATCCTTGCCATTTGCACTTGTGTGGCTGGCGCGCTGTTCGCCATCCCGGGGTTGATCTGCGGTATTCTTGGCATGAAGCGGGTAAAAGCCTCTGGCGGAATCGAGAGCGGTCACGGCCTGGCACTGGCCGGGACGATCATGAGCGCGGTTTCACTGCTGCTGACGCCCGTGCTCGCGTTGTTGCTGTCGATTGCCATCCCGAATTTTGTGAAGGCCCGTAATGCCTCCGCCCGTGCTGCTTGCCGGGCCAATCTAATGATAATCGACGGGGCGAAGTCCACGTGGGCACTGGAGAACAAGAAGCTCGAATCGGACGTCCCGAAGGATGCCGATCTGTTCGGCGGGACACGTTACGTCCGGGAGAAGCCTGCCTGCCCGATGGGCGGCACGTACACAGTGCGCTCCGTGGGGGAGAAACCCACTTGCTCGGTGTCAGGCCACACGATTTGAGGGTGTTGCGACCGGCTATCAGCCGTTCTTGCCGCAGCACTGTTTGAACTTCTTGCCGCTGCTGCAGGGGCAGGGGTCGTTGCGGCCGACCTTGGGGCCGGTACGGATGGGCTTGGCCTTGGCGACGGCCTCAACGGCTTCATTGACGACGTCGGAGGCGGCGCCCTGGCCGGTCGAGGCGGTGCCGGTGCTGCCCACGGCGCCGACATTGTCGGCGGAGGTGTGCTGCATCTGCTTGGGCAGGTTACGCAGAAAATTCTCGAAGGCCATCATGCTGGAGGCGCTGCGGAAGATGTTGTGGCAGACCTCGGATTTGATGTTGACCATCAATTCGTCGAACATGGTGAAGGCCTCGGCCTTGTACTCGATCAGCGGGTCGCGCTGGCCATAGGCGCGCAGGCCGATCGAGTTGCGGAGCGAGTCCATGTTGTAAAGGTGCTCCTGCCACAGCTTGTCGATGGCGGTCAGGATGGTGTAGCGCTCGATGCTCT
>CAYQWK010000072.1:0-18414 GCA_964420805.1 uncultured Bifidobacteriaceae bacterium
CGCGCAGAGCGGACGGAAAGGATGGCGCGAGGCCGTCCGTTGCGCCGCTCGACGCGGCGCCACTCGTCGCAGCGCGACGAGTCACACCACCAAGAAATGCGCTTCCTGCAAGAAAGCAAAACGTGCCCTCCAGTTGTTCCTCCTTCACGCGGGCTTAAGGTTCCGTTGCTTAACGTCTCATGGTGAGACTTGGTGGTCAGCTGCGGTTCGCCGCGTGGAAATGTGAGCGCGCTTTTTGCCGCGCCGCGCGTATGCTCGCGGCGTCGTTCCACATGACCTTGATCCTGACACCGGCCTGTCGCGGCGTGTTGATATTGTTCTTCGCCAGTTGCATGAGTCTCCATGCGGCGACGTTGGAGTTCGCGTTTCGCCACGCTTACAACGGCGGTCTGCTGAAGCTGGATTCGCCCGACCAGCGCACGGTGGCCGGCGAGGCGTTTTCCATCGCGCGCATCAGTTATCTCGTCAGCGGCGTGGCCCTGGAGCGCGGGGATGGTTCATGGCTGGAGTTCACGAACGCTGTCGCGTGGATAGATGCGCAGGCCGGGCGGACCGCGCTGCGGTTGGCGGAAGTCCCGGCGGGCGCGTATCGCGGGGTGCGGTTTAACGTGGGACTGGACGCGGCGTTGAACAACGCTCCGGTGACGAACTACCCGCCGGACCATGCGCTCAACCCGAACCTGAACGGGCTGCATTGGAGCTGGCAGGGCGGCTACATCTTCCTCGCGCTGGAAGGCATGTGGCGCAACGCGGCCGGGAAGCCGGACGGCTGGTCGTTCCATCTCGCCCGGGACACGAACCGCGTGCGCATCAACCTCGCGGCCAATCTTGACCTCGCCCGTGATGCGCGGATGGAGATCGACTTCGATCTCGCGCCGGTCCTCAACGCGCCGCGGCCGATCTCGTTCGCCAGGGATGGTTCCTCGACCCACTCGCGTGACGGCGATCCGGTGGCGGCGGCCCTGGTGGCGAACCTGCCGGGCGCATTTCGCGTGCGGCAGATCGAGGCGCGGGACACCGCTCAGGAGGTAGTGGCGAAGAACCCGCTGTTCATGCCGGCGAAGTTCACGCCGTTTCCGTTCCAAATGAGCGCGGTGTTTCCGATGCCGGACTTGCCGCGTGACAATCCGCTGATCGTCGAGCGCGTGGCATTGGGGGAGAACTTGTTCCATGACGCCGCGCTGTCGAAAGACGGTACGGTGTCCTGCGCTACGTGCCACGAATCGAAGGCAGCGTTCGCAGACCCGCGGCGATTCAGCCTTGGGGTGCGGAACCAGGTCGGCACGCGCAACGCGATGCCGCTGTTCAACCTCGCTTGGAAGAGCGCGTTCTTCTGGGACGGGCGCGCGCCGACGCTGCGAGCGCAGGCGTTGATGCCAATCCAGGACCATTCCGAGATGGACGAGTCGCTGACCAACGTGGTGGCGAAGCTCTCGGGGAGGAAATGGTTTGCGGCTCCGTTCACCGCGGCTTTCGGCTCGCCCGAAATTACGGCGGAGAAGATCGGCCTGGCGATCGAGGCGTTCGTGCTCACGCTCACGTCGTTCGACTCGAAGTTCGACCGGGCGTTTCGCGGCGAGGCGCAGTTGAGCGACGAGGAGAAGCGCGGGTTCGAGCTGTTCATGACCGAGTTCGACCCGCGTCGCGAACAATACGGAGCGGACTGTTTCCATTGCCACGGCGGAGCGTTGTTCCAGAGCCAGACCTTCGCGAACAACGGCCTCGACGCCGCATTCAAGGATCTCGGGCGAGCCAAAGTGACCGGGCGGTCCGCGGACGAGGGAAAGTTCTCCACCCCGAGCCTGCGCAACATCGCCCTCACCGGGCCATACATGCATGACGGGCGTTTCGCGACCCTGGAGGAGGTGGTCGAGCATTACAGCTCCGGCGTGAAGCGCAGCGCGACTCTCGATCCGAATCTGGCGAAACATCCCGACGGCGGGCTGCGTCTCTCGAAACAGGACAAGGCCGCGCTGGTGGCGTTCCTGCGAACACTGACGGATGAAAAATTCGAGCGCGCTACCGTCTCATACCCGCAACCCTGACCATGAAACGACTTCTTGCCCTGCTTCTCGCCGTTGCCGCCGCCACCCACGCGGCGCAGCAGAACATCCTGCTCATCATTGCCGACGATTACGGCTCGGACAGCAGCTCGCTTTACAACTCGACGAACAACGGCGCGTCGCTGCCACCGACGCCGAACATCAATTCGCTGGCGCAGAGCGGCGTGGTGTTCCGCAATGCCTACGCGAACCCGGTGTGTTCGCCGACGCGCGCGTGCATCGTCACCGGGCGGCATTGTTTCCGCACCGGCGTGGGCGATGTCGTGCTGGGCGGCGGCGGGACGTTGAGCGCGGCGGAATTCACGCTGGCGGACGCGTTCGCCGCGAATTCGGGGTTGGGCTATCAAGTCGCGCAGTTTGGCAAGTGGCACCTGGCCAACGGGCCGAATTCACCGAGCTTGATCGGTGGCTGGCCGCACTTTGCCGGCTCCATCCAGGGCGCGGTGACGAACTACAACAACTGGAACAAGACGGTGAACGGCAGTACCACGTTGAACTATACGAACTACGCAACCACGGACGTGGTGAACGATGCGGTGGCGTGGATTCAGGCGCGCGGTTCCCAGCCGTGGTTCGCGTGGGTGGCCTTCAACGCGCCACATGTGCCGTATCACCGGCCGCCCACGAATCTCTGTCCGCATTACGCCTCGCTGACCGGGACGCAAACCGACATCAACAACAACACCCGCAAGTATTACGAGGCGATGACCGAGGCGCTGGACACCGAGATCGGCCGCCTGCTGGCCGCGGTGAATCGCACGAACACGCACATCATCTTCATCGGCGACAATGGAACGCCGGGCCAGGTGATCCAGCCGCCGTATTCCTCCGCGCGTGGCAAGGACACGCTCTACGAGGGCGGCATCAAGGTGCCGTTCGTCGTTTCCGGCCCGGCTGTGACGGGCGGCGGGCGGACGAACTCGACGCTGGTGCATGTGGTCGATCTCTACTCCACGATTCTCGAGATGGCGGGCATCAATGTTGCGGCCACGGTGCCTACGAACGTAGTGCTGGATTCCCAAAGCGTGGTGCCGGCGCTGGCCGCCACGACCGATCTGACTCGCCTGATGTACGCCGAACTCTTCAACACCAATGCTCCCTCGGCCACGGACGGGCGCGCGTTGCGCAACGACCAGTTCAAGCTCATTCGTTTCGACTCGGCAGGCGACGCATTCTACGACCTGCTGGCCGATCCCACGGAACTGACCAACCTGCTTTCCGGCACGATGACTTCCACGCAGTTGGCCAACTATTACAGCCTCCAAATGAAGCTCGGGCAGTACCAGGTGGCGCTCGCTGCGCCGGTCGTCACGGGATATTCGAGGAGCAACAACCAGTTCTCGGTGAACGTGGCGCGGGGCACGAACGTGAGCTTCAGCCTCTGGCGTGGTTCCGCCCTGAGCGACCTGGCGTGGGCGCCCGTCACGAACTTCACCGCCGCGACCAACGGTTCGACTGTCACGCTGCGCGACACGAACGCGGCCGGGACGTTCTTCTATCGCGTCGAATCGCACACGCCGTGATCGCGGTACTTTTACCGCGCCTTAACAAACAACCAGCGCCGGTGGAACAGTTCCTTAACATTGCGGGAGTCTGAAGTGTTGAAAGAGCGATGGAAGCCATCGCCAACGAAAGAGAAAACTATGAAGACAACTACGACAGCAATTCTGATGGCGCTCGGACTGGGAACAGCGGTGCTCACCGCATACGCGGAACAAGACAATGACGCGCCTCGTCGCAAGGCCGAGGCCCGTGAAGGCGACCGTCCCAAGGGCGACAGCCCGGAACTCCGCCGCGAGAAGGCGGAACGTGAGGATGGTGAAGTGAAGGAGCGCCTCGAACGCGTCCGCCGTGATGACGCCGGGCAACGCGAGCGGCGCGAGATCGCGGAACGACGCGAGGAGGGAGGGCGCCGGACGTTGCGCCGCGACGCGATGGGGGAGCGTGACGACGTCCGCGTGGAACGCGCGCCGGTGCGCGAGTTGCGGCGCGAGCGTGTCCGCGATCGCGTTCAGGGCCGGATGGAGAACTATTGTCCGCATTGCGGCCGGCCGATGCCGGGAGCGGACGTCGGGGTGAACCGCGGGCCGGGCGCGGGCCTTGGTCCGATGCGTGGCGAGGGCGGTGCGGGGTTGGGGCCGCAGGCCGGACCGCGCGGTCGGGACGGGATGGGGCCACAGTTGCGCGGACCAAAGGGGCCGCCGGAGCGCGGGGTTGCACCGGGGCGCGGCGGGCGATGGGTGGAGGACGAACCCCGTCCTTTGCGGCGCGGTGATCGCGAGTGAGGCTGGTGCCAGAACAACGCGGCGCGGATGCGGCAGCATCCGCGCTTTGTATTTTGTAGGCGCGACCTGACCCGCTCTCTTCACCAAGGCGGCGCGATGACGCGGGAGGTCGCGAGCGCGCCGGCGTTGCGGGGCAGGGCTTTCCGCCTGTAATCGTGGTTCGGCCGTCCCGGCTGAACTTCGCTCGAAAAATGTCCGGGCAGCTCTTAGGCTGCGCCCATGCTCATCGTTCACGTCCATGTTCACGTCAAAGCGGAATGCGTCGAGGCGTTCCGTGCCGCCACCATCGAGAACGCCCGGCACAGCGTTCAGGAGCCCGGCATCGCCCGCTTTGACGTTGTCCAGCAGCGGGATGACCCGACGCGCTTCGTGCTGGTGGAGGCGTATCGCGACGACAACGCGCCGGCCGCGCACAAGGAGACGGCGCATTACGCGAAATGGCGCGACACGGTCGCCGGCATGATGGCCGAACCTCGCGGCAGCGTGAAATTCTCCGAGGTATTCCCGGAACCCGCCGCATGGTGAACGCGTTTGAATTCGCCACGGCCGGCCGGATTGTGTTCGGCAACGGTCGGCGGCGTGAACTCGGCGGGATGGCGCGCGTCCTCGGCCGGCGCGCCTTGCTGGTGTGCGGCCGGGATGCGGAGCGCGCGGCCGGGGCGACGGCATTGTTGGAAGCAGCGGGTGTTGGCGTTCGCCGGTTCGCGGTCCCGGGCGAGCCGGAGATTGCGCTGGCGCAACGGGGTGCGGAACTGGCGCGAGCAGAGCGGTGCGACCTGGTGGTGGGTTTCGGTGGTGGCAGCGTGATCGACGCGGCCAAGGCCGTGGCGGCGCTGGCCACGAACACGCGCGATCCGTTCGACTACCTCGAAGTCATCGGCCGGGCGCAACCGCTGGAGCAAACCCCATTGCCGGTCATCGCCGTGCCCACGACTGCCGGCACAGGCGCCGAGGTCACGCGCAACGCAGTGCTGGCGTCGCCGGAGCATCGGGTGAAGGTGAGTTTGCGCAGCCCGCAAATGCTGCCGCGCGTGGCGCTGGTTGATCCGGAGTTGACGCACAGCCTGCCGCCGCCGGTCACCGCGGCCACGGGCTTGGACGCGCTGACGCAGTTGATCGAGCCGTTCCTTTCCTGGCGGGCGAATCCAATGACGGACGCGCTTTGTCGCGAGGCCATTCCGCGTGCGGCCCGGGCGTTGCCGCGTGTGTTCGCCGTGCCCGATGACGGGGCGGCGCGTTCGGAGATGGCGCTGGCGGGGCTGTTCGGTGGACTGGCCCTGGCGAATGCCGGATTGGGCGCGGTGCATGGATTTGCCGGGCCGATTGGCGGGGTGTTTTCCGCCCCGCACGGCGCGGTGTGCGCGGCGCTTCTGCCGGAGGTCATGGAGGAGAATTTCCGCGCGGCGCGCGAGAGTGCGGCGGAGGAGGCGCTGGCGAGGTTCGATGAACTGGCGCGGTTGCTCACCGGCGGAGTGCGAGGCGAAGGGGTGGATGTGCCGGGACTATTGCGCGAATTGCGCGCGGGATTGGGTATTCCGCGCCTGGCGGGATTCGGAGTTCAGGCGGGTGATTTCGCGGACCTCGCCGCGAAGGCCGCGCAAACCAGCAGCATGAAGGGCAATCCCGTGCCGCTCGAAACCGGGCGGCTCGTCGGGATTCTCGAACGCGCATTTTGAGGAAAGGACGAATGAGTCTGCCGCGGCCCGCGTCGGTTCACCGGATGTCTTTCCGGAACCAATCATCGAAGCATTGGAGCACCGCGGCCGCGGCCATTGTTCTGGCGCTGTTGGCGGTTCCGTTCGCCGCGCGCGCGGGCAGCGTCGAGACGGCCGAGGGACGCCGGGTGTCCGGCCCGGTGACATTCACGGCGGCCGGAGCGGTGCGGGTGGGCGGCGAGGAGTTCCAATGGAAACAGTTGCGCACGGCCCGCATGAACAACCCGTTGCGCGTGAGCGAGTCGCTTCCGCGCGGTTGGCGCATCGAGGACATCGGCCGGGCACAGGGAACCTCGTGGGAGACGAACGGAATTTTCACCCTGAGTGCCAGCGGCGTGCCGGTGGTCGAGACGCGGGAGCAACGGGAGGTTTCCAGGGCCAAGCGCGGCCAGGCGGCGCACTACGCGCACCGGGTGATTCGCAGCGAGGCCACGATTGTCGCGCGCGTGACGGGGGTGACCGGCGCCAGGGAGGCCGTGGGCGGGCTGATGTTGCGCGAGAGCATCGAACCGGGCGGCGGCCATGTGCTGTTGGGTGTGAGCAGCGACGGTCACCTACATTACCACGCGCGCGAGAACACCTGGACCGAGACGAGGTTCCGCGATCTTGGCAACGTCAGCCTGCCGGTCTGGCTCAAGTTGTCGCGCGCGGACAAGGAGGAGGGCGTGGTGGCGTTCCGGTCGAACGACGGGAAGAACTGGCAGCAACTCGGCCAGAGCAAGCTGAACCTCAAGAATGAGCCGTTCCCGGATGGTGGTGAGCACTGGGCGCCGCGTCTGTATGCGGGCCTGGGCATTACCTCCGCGGGCAGCAACTCCACCGCGATGCTAAAGGCCGATCAGGTGGGCATCGTCGCCCGCGGCCTGCTGGCGGAATATTTCTCCGACGACAGCTTCCAGACGGCGGCCTTCGTACGCGCGGAGAAGAAGATCGATTACTGGTGGGGCGACCGCGCGCCCGCCGCCGCGCTGGAACCCAACCGTTATTCGGTGCGCTGGAGCGGCCAGATTCAGCCCAAGCAGAGCGGCAGCTACCGGTTCCATTATGATTCGGAGGGAACGCGCCTCTGGGTTGATGGCCAGGAACTGGGGCCGGCCGCCTGGAACGAGAGCAAGAGCAAGCGCGACCCCGCAGTGAAGGAGATCGTGCTCAACGGCGGCGACAAGTACGACCTCAAATTCGAGTTCCGGAAGATCCCCGGCGCGCAGGCTGCGCGCATCGGCTGGAGCAGTGACAAGTTTTCGCGCGAGGTGATGCCCGGCAGCGTGATGTCTCATCGCATTGATGCCCGCACGCCTGACGACGAGGGTAATGTGACCAATGTCTTCCTGGCCCGTGGAATCTGGTTGCGCAGCGGAACCTTCCTGGCAGGCGAAACCCCTGGCGCTGATGCGAGTGCGACCCGGTTCGTCCGGCAGGGCGAAAAGACGCTGACCATCCTCAACAACCGCATCGCGCGGGTGGTGCTTCGTTCCTCGCGCAAGCCCATCCGCTTCGAGTTGGCCAATCACCGCAGCGGCCTTTTCCTGCGGAGCGGCGATTTCATGGAGGCGGAGCTTGAGGAGATGGATTCCCGCACGGTGGCGACAAGTTCGGTGTTGTTTGGCCGCAAGACATTCTCGCGCGAGGGCGGCAATGCGCTCGCGCTGGTGTTCAACGATCTCGTTCCGCAGGCCACGCCGCTGGAAGTGACCTTGCTCGATGGTTCAGTGGTGCGTGCCCGAAGTGTTCGCGCGGTCGGCGAAGCGCTGGAACTCGACGAACCCGTGCTGGGGAAACTCACCGTGCCTCCCGCGCACGTGCAGGAAGTTCGGAACTCGGCTCTGGCCGGGCACGCTGTGCAGTAAGGGTTGATCCGGAAACGCACCCGCGTGCATCCCCGCGAACTCCCGGTCGTGCGTCAACGGCTGTTGTCGCGGGCGGGATTATTGCGCCGATTTGGGCGCTCGGGTGTGGGCGAGGAACCAGTCGAACAGCGCCGGCTCGTTGTAGGCCGCAGTCCATGAGTCGTGTTGCGCCTCGGGATAAACCGTCAGCTTCACATCAGTCGCGCCAGCCTTCTTAAAGGCGCCCACCATGCGTTCGGATTCGGCCAGCGGCACGACGGGATCCTTCGCGCCGTGAAAGGCCCAGACACCGAGCGTCTTCAACGCGGCGGCCTTTTGGCGGTTGCTGAGGAGGACATCGATCGTCTCGCCGCCGCCGCAAATGGGCGCCACTGCGGCGAAACGTTCCGGGTATTTGGCAGCGAGGCTCCACGAGCCGTAGCCGCCCATGCTCAGACCGGTGAGGTAAACGCGGTTGGGGTCCACGTTGCGCGTGGCTATCACTTCGTCGATCAACGCCAGCAAAGCGTCGTCCTGCCAGCGCTGGCCGGACGGGCATTGCGGGGAAACGAGCACGAACGGGAAGTCGCGTCGCGTCTTCACCAGCTTGGGCGGACCATGCACGGCGACGGACGAGAGGTTCGTGCCGCGTTCACCTGCGCCGTGGAGAAAAATCATCAACGGCCATTTGCTGTCCCCGGTGGGTTTGTAATCCGGCGGCAGGAAAAGCAGGTAATTGAGGGAGACGGTCTTGGTCAGCTTTTGCTCGAAGCGGAGGCGTTGTTGCATGTCGGGAGAATTGTCTTGCGCCCGCCCGGCCAGGACGAGCGCGGTGAAGGCGAGAACGACGGCGGCAGCGTGTTTCATGTCGGGATTGGAGCGGAGTGGAGCGCCCAAGGTCAACTCCGGCGAGTGGCGGGCAGTTCGTTCTGAGGTTGTAGGTGCAACTCGTTGCGCTGCAATGAGTAGCGCCGTCTCCAGCGGCGCAAATGAATGCTTCCGGAACCGTTCCTCACGCCTGGCGCAACACGGACCGCCGCGCTGAATTCGGGCTCGTCCTGTCGCAGCGCGACAAAACCGACCGGCAACTTCGAGATGCCCGGCGTGGCGTGGTGCTGGCGGAAAATCCCTTTCCACTGCGGAAACGCTTCGTGATACTTCGGCGCGATGAACGAATGGAACATCCAGTCCCGCGCGCATGAATGCCATTCCTGCCACGCGCCCTTCAAGGACCGCGAGCAGTACCACACCATTCTCTTCGACGAGAGACGTGACTTCCTGCGCATCGACGTGTGCGTGAAGTGCTGGACCGAGCAATTCAGCCAGGCCCGCGATCGCAAGGGATTCGTCTCCTGCTGGCATGCGGAGTACGAGGCTCCGCCAGCCGCTCCGGTCGATCCGATCCAGAAGGAGACCGCCGAGACGTTGCTTCGCAAACTCATCGAGTTGAACGACCCGCGTCATGCCGCCGCCACCTTCATCCTCGCCGTGATGCTCGAACGGAAACGCCTGCTCAAGGTCAAGGAGCAGATCAAGAGCGAGGGCCGCCGCATCTTCGTTTATGAGCAGCCGAAGACAGGCGACGTCTTCACGATCCCGGACCCCGCGCTGCAGTTAAACCAACTCGAAGCCGTACAACGCGACGTGGCCGACCTACTTGAGCATGGCCTGCCCGGCGATGCGGCCGCCGCGCCTGCCACAACCGCAGAGACATCGGCGGAAGCGCCGACGGCGCCGGTGGCAGCTTCGACCGAGTCTCCCGCTTCCGCACCCGAGCCGGCCGCGGCCGGCCCTGCCAACTGAGCCGTGGGCGACGAAGAACTCAAACCTCTCGAGGAGAAGCTGGGTCACGCTTTCCGCGATCTGCGGCTCCTCAAGATTGCCATCACCCATCCATCGGTAACTTACGAGTTGGATGGCCGGCTTCCCCACAACCAGCGGTTGGAGTTTCTGGGTGATGCCGTCCTGGGCCTCGTGCTGACCCGCGAGTTGTTCGATAAATTCCCGGAGGCGGGCGAGGGTCCGTTGACGCAGGCACGGGCGCATCTGGTCAACCGCCGAGCCCTCGCGGCGCGCGCCCGCGAGATCGGCCTGGGCGGATTTCTGATCCTCAGCCGCAGCGAATCGGCCAGCGGGGGAACGGACCGGTCGTCGAATCTGGCGGATGCGTTCGAGGCGGTGGTGGGCGCGGTGTTTCTCGATGGCGGATATGACTCGGCGCGCGGATTTCTGCTGCGATGTTTCGCTGGCGCGTTCACCGGACTGGAAACATTGCAGACCATCGAGAATCCCAAGGGCGAGCTTCAGGAACTGCTTCAATCAACGTCGGCGCATCCACCGCGTTACCGGATCGTTTCTACCTCAGGGCCGGACCACGACCGCAATTTCGAGTGCGCCGTCTTGCACCAGGATCGCGAACTGGCCCGCGGCCACGGCAAGAGTAAACAGGCCGCCGTGTCGGCCGCCGCGCTGGCCGCGCTGACGGCGATGAAAAGCGAGGCGCCGCGGGAATGCGCCCGGTCCCTTCCGCTGCCGCAATGAGGCCGCGCCATTCGGAACATTGGCGGGCTTGTTTCTGGCTCGTCGTGGCGACGCTGTTGTGGGGTTTGAGCTTTCCGCTCATCAAAAGCATCTGGCTCGTGCAGGAGCGCCTGGTGCCGGGTGGAAGCAGCATGTTCCTCGCGGCGCTGGCCGCGGCGTTGCGGTTCGGCCTGGCCGCGTTGGTCATCGCCGTGTTCGCCTGGCGGAGTTTGCGTGATCTGAACCGCCTGGAGTTCGAGCAGGGAGCGGGACTGGCGGTGTTCAGCGGGCTGGGAATTCTGTTTCAGATGGACGGTCTCGCCTACACACACGCTTCAACTTCCGCGTTTCTCACGCAGTTCACCTGCCTGCTCATCCCGGGATGGATCGCGTTCCGCCAGCGTGCCGCACCGCGCGGGGCGGTGGTGTTCTGTTGCGTGATGGTGCTGGCCGGGATCGCGGTTCTGTCGGACGTGGAATGGACGAAGTTCAAGCTGGGCCGCGGGGAGACGGAGACGCTGATCGCCACGGTTCTTTTCGCGGCGCAGATCCTTTGGCTGGAACGCCCGCGTTATTCCAGTAATCGCGTGACGAATTTCACCATTGTGATGTTTGCCGGAACGACGCTGGTACTCGCGCCGGTCGTCCTGTTCACAATGCCGAACGCCGCAGCTCTGGGCGCCGCGTACGGTTCAGGGGCGGTTTGGATTCCGTTCGGCGCGTTGGTGGTGTGCTGCACGCTCGGCGCGTATCTGCTGATGAATCGATGGCAGCCGCTGGTGACGGCCACGGAGGCGGGGCTGATTTATTGCGTGGAGCCGGTCGCCACGTCGCTCCTCGCAATGTTCCTGCCGGGAGTCCTGTCGGTGCTGGTGTCGGTCGAATACGCGAATGAGCGGCTCACCTGGCGATTGCTGGCCGGCGGCGCGCTCATCACCGGCGCGAACGTGCTGCTGCAACTTGACGCGATGCGCCGCAAACCGCTGGCGTGAGGAATCAAAGCCCTCCGGTCGCGATTTCCGCCAGCGCCTGTTCCTTCTCCGGGCCGCTCAGAAAATCGAGCGCGCGGAAGTAGCGGTCCTTGTCTTGCGGCGTGGCGTCCTTGGCGGTGATCAACTTTGCGAGCAGCGCCGCGGATTTCGGTGAGCGCGAGCGCCAGACGATGTCGCGGCCTGCCGGGGTGTTCCAACGCTCGCCGACCTGCGCGAGCCATGCGCCGAAGAACTTCTCCTGCTGCTTGTCCGCGCCGATTCCCAGCGCTTCGAGATACCAGCGGTCCTCGCCTTTGTGTTGCTGGGCGAGCAGGGACCACAGCCCCGGGGCATCGGCGGACGGATTATGTCGCAGTGCGATGGCGCATTCACGGCGTACCTGGGCGGATGGGTCGTTGGCGAGCTGCCTCACGAGCGGAATCACGTCGTGCTTGAGCGTGCGCGCCATGCGCAGGCCGGTGATGCGGATGTCGGCGTCCTTGTCTTTCACGGCAGCGGCCACGACGGCCTTGTCGTTGCCGGGGATGCGCGCGAGCAGTTGCAACGCGCGGGCGCGCATCCGCGGTTCATTGCCGGCGGCGAGCTTCGAGAGATCCTTCTGCGCTCGCTGCCCCATGGCGTGCAAGGCCGTCCACGCGAGAAAACGCGTCTCGTGATTTGGCGATTGTAGCGCGGCGACGCATCCGGCGGTGCTTTTCAAATCCAGTCTGGGCACAGTGTATTTCACGCCCTTGGGCGCGACGCGATAGACGCGGCCGCGCATGATGCCGAGGTCATGGTCGCCCGCTGCGTGGCCACCCACGCCGGGATCATTCCAATCCGCGATCAGCAGCGAGCCGTCCGGCGCAACGCAGACGTCGGAGGGGCGATACCAACCGTCCGCGCTGGCGAGGACATTCGAGATTGAGGCGGTGTAGCCTGCGCCGCTGTTCACGACCGGGTATGCGCGCACTACGCGCGGGCCGGCGTCGCAATGAATGACCTGGTTTTGGAAGACCTTTGGCAGCAATCCGCCTTCATACACTGCGATGCCGGTCGGCGAACCCGCGCCGGTGTGCAGGAGATTCGGCACCACGCCCGGATCGTGTTGGTGCCATTCGTAGAAGACCTTTTCCCCTTCGCTGGCGCCGCGGCTCTGCGCGCGCTTCCACGCGTCTCCCCAGCCCGAGCCTTTGATTTCGTCGGTGTAGCCGAAATTTCCGTGCTCGATCACGTAGTTGATGCGCACGCCCTTGTTACCGTCGTCGTCGTTGTCGGACTGCCAGAGCGTGCCGAAGGAATCGACTGCCACCTCGTAGTTGTTGCGGAAGTTGTGGGCCAGCACCTCGAACTCGCTGCCATCCGGATTGCAGCGGAAGACCATGCCTTGGCGGTAAGGTTTGCCCTTCGCGTTCACTTCGTTGCCTTCGAGGTCGATGATCGGTTTGCCGTCCTTGTCTTTGATCGTTTCTCCGGCGTTGCCGAAGTTGAAATACAGCTTCCCGTCCGGGCCGAATACGAACGCATGGACCGCGTGATCGTGCTGCACTCCCTTGATGCCGGTGAAGAGAAGCTCCTTCTTGTCGCATTTGCCGTCGCCGTCCTCGTCAGTCAGGACGAAAACGTTCGGGGCGCAGGAGACGATGACCTTGTTGCCGAGCACGCAGATGCCGAGTGCGGCGTTCACATCCTGCCCTTGATAAAACACGGTCTGCTTGTCCGCGACACCGTCGCCGTCGGTGTCTTCCAGAATGACGATGCGGTCGCCTTCAGGGCGCACGGGCGGCTTGGCCCACTTGCGGTAATTCGCGCCCTCGGTGATCCACACGCGGCCGCGCGCGTCCACGTCCATGTCGCACGGATTGACGAGCATTGGCTCGGCAGCGAAGAGGGTTGTCTCCAGACCTTCGGCCACGGACATCTTCTCCATTTCTTTGAGTGCGACCTCGCGGCCGAATCCGCGCGTGTGGGCGGGTTTCGGGGCGTTGGTGCTGGTGGAAACGGCCGTGGCTTTCGTGTTGTCGGCTCCGTTCACGGCGAGGCCGGTGCTGGCGGCTAGCAAGGCAACGAACCAGGAGCGGCAGGGAAACATGTTGTTCATCATGGGTTTCAGGCTCAGACAGACGAGGATGGAGTGATTGCATTCAAGGGGATTGGTTCAGCTGTGCCGGAAAGGGTGTTTCGCCTGCGCCACCGGCATTTCCGCCAACGCGCACCCGGTGGAATGCCGGAACGACGCTTCACCCGCCATGCTCGGGCGCGCGCAGGTTGGCGAGCGGTTCCGTGAGGCCGGGGTTGGCCGGGGGCGCGGAGCGTCGCTTTCTTCCAGGAGCCCGTTCACCGTCATGGCTCTGCGAAATCAGATTCCGGCTCGCCTTCGCGGGCGGCATACCGGAATTTCCACGCCATGCTCATTCGTTACTTTGGCGCGACCCGCACCACCACCGGCTCCATGTACCTCGTCGAGGTCAACGGCCAGCAAATCCTGCTCGAATGCGGTCTCTTCCAAGGCCGGCGCGAGGAGTCCATCGAGCGCAACCGCAACTTTCCATTCGATCCCGCGAAGGTTTCCGCCGCCATCCTCAGCCACGCGCACATCGACCACGTCGGCAACTTCCCGAACCTCTGCCGGCAGGGGTTCACCGGGAATATCTACTGCACCTTCGCCACGCGCGACCTTGCAGCCATCATGCTCGAAGACTCGGCGGAGATTCAAAAGGACGACGCCGCGTTTGTCTCGAAATGGCGCGCGAAGAAGAAGCTTCCACCTGTCGAACCGCTCTACACCGCCGCCGATGCCGACCGGGCGGTGAAACAGTTCGTCACGTTCAACTACGACCGGCCGATGCCGGTGGCCGATGGCGTCACGGTCACGTTCCGCGATGCCGGGCACATTCTTGGCTCCGCGCAGGTTGTGCTCGACGTGCGCGAGAAGGGTCGCAAGTTTCGTTTCCTGTTTAGCGGCGACATCGGGCGCGGCAACGATGAGATTCTCCGCGATCCGGAGCCGGTCGAGAACGTGGATTTCCTCCAGATCGAGTCCACCTACGGAGGGCGGCTGCATTCAGAGAAGCCGGCGGCCATCGAAGACGTGGTGAGGCTGCTTACCGCGACCTTTGCGCGCGGCGGCAAGGTCATCATCCCGAGCTTCGCGGTGGGGCGCACGCAGCAGATCGTTTACACGTTGCACCAGCTTACGCTGGCCGGGCGCATCCCGCGCGTGCCCATCTTTGTGGACAGCCCGTTGAGCGTGAACGCCACCGAGGTGTTCCGGCTGCACCCCGAGTGTTTCAATGAGCGGATTTACCAGTTCCTCCGGGAGAAGGCGCATCCCTTTGGCATGGAGAACCTCACTTACATCCGCGAGTTGGCTCATTCAATGAAGCTTAACGACCTCAATGAACCTGCCATCATCATCAGCGCGTCCGGCATGGCCGAGGCCGGCCGCATCCGCCATCACCTGAAGAATAACGTCGGCGATGCGCGAAACCTGGTGCTCTTCATCGGATATTGCGCCGAGAACACTCTTGGCGCGGCCATTCTCGCGCGACGTTCCCCGGTCAACATCTTCGGCGAACCCTACGAGGTGAAGGCCCAGGTCGCATCCATCGACGCCTTCTCCGGTCACGCGGACAAGAACGAGTTGGGCCGCTACGTCAGGAACCTGACAGGCGACATCAAGAAGATTGCCGTCATTCACGGCGAGGAATCGCAATGCCTCGCGTTCGTCGAGACGCTCAAGCAAATGAAGCCCAAGGCGGAGGTTTTTGCGCCGGTGTTGCGGCAGGCGGTGGAGTTTTGAATTGCGCTGCTCACTCAACGACCACCGGCCCGGCGAAATACACCGTGCCGCCGGTCTTCTGCCGTGAGCCGTCGATGAGCAGGAGCGTGTTGAGTTTCAACGCGCCGCGTGGCACACCGTCATTAGCGCCGCCCCAGTGACCGGCCTTGGCGAGGTTATTCAGGTCGAACTCCACCCACCGCCATCCGGTCCAGTCGAGCGCGGGCCCGTTGGGCTGGAAAGTCTGTCCGGCGCTATCCGTCACCCGCATCCGTAAAGCGTTGCCCGATCCATCCCCGAAGACCCAGAGACCAAGCGCGGCGGGTTGGCCCGGCAGGGCCGGCTTGTCTCCCTTCGCGATACACTCCACGAATTTCCAGCCTTCCTCGAACTGATAGTCCAGCCGGTGGGCACGCGCGAAAGGTGGCTTCGGGCCGGGCGAGTTTGTCTCCACAATTGTCGCGGTGCCGCGCACCTTGGCATCCCCGTCGAGCGAGGCGCGCATTCCCGTGGCAGCGACACGCGTGAATTTGCGTTGTACGATGTCGGTCGCAGGCCCTTTCTCGAAGGCGAACAACTGGGCCGACACATTGAACGACGGGCCGCCGCCCTCGACGGGCAGTGAGACTGGGAACTCCATCGGCGTGGCGCCCAGTCGTACCGGGAAACGCCGGCCGTTCAGCGAGGCGTAACCGCCGAACGCGCCGCCTTCCGGGTTCCTGGCCAGGAATTGCGCGCCCTTCTCCGTTGCCGCCAACTCGACGGACAACGGGTTGGCGATTTGAAATGGCAATGTCTCGCCAGAGCTGCCGAGCGCCGTTCCGCGCGCGTCCGTGAACTCGACGCGCAACATACGTTCACGCGTTCCTGCCGTCCGATTTGCTTCCGCGAGCGTCAGGGATGCCTGGCCGGATTGCGATGGGGCCAGTTCGAGCGTCTGGATAACCGGCCCGCCGGAGGTCGCGAGCGAAAGCTTCGCGCGCACCGTGTGTGTGAGCGGATTTGTCACCAGGACGGAAACGGCCTCATTCGCGCCCGCCAATACGCGCGTTGGAACGAACCCGTCCACGCGCCACGACGCGGCCAGCCGCAATGGCACGGCGGGCTTCGCTATGGTGCAATACTGCGGCGCGGCTTCCAGCGGCAGTTGCAGTTTGCCCGCGCTCGACTTGAGCTCCACGGGCATGCCCTGTCCATTCACCGTGGCCAAGGCGGCGGGGTCGTTGATTCCGCCGGGGAAGGGAACCGTGTGCGGTTTGCCCGTGGTCCACGCAGCGAGCTTCTGCTGGCCTGAGTCATTCTCGAGCAACAGGAGGAAATCCTCGGCCGCGCTGTCGAGCCGGCGCGCAATGCGAAAGCCGCGCAATTCGCGGGCGAGCGTTTGCACGGCAGCATAAGCCGGCTTGGGCGCGAGGCGGTTGCTCACCGTGCCGAAATGGTGCTCGTTGTAGGCCGGATCCTCGCCGTCATTCTTCCAGTCGTACCAGATCGACACCGGCACACGCTGCCACACGTTGGCGATCTGCTGCCGCGCGATGAAGGCCGCCTGCGTTTCGAGCGACACGCCCTTGTTGTGCGACGCGTAGCCCCATTCGCCGCTGAGAACGGGCAGGTCACGTTTTCCGGCCGGCGCGTGACGCTCGATCATCGTGCGCAACCGCAGGTAATCCTCCGCCGCCGTCTCCGGCCCTTTGTTATAGCTGCGGTATGGATGCACGCTCACCGCGTCGAGAAATTCGAGCGCGCCCGCCTGGAACAACTCCTCGAAGAATGGCCACGGGAAGCCCGAACTGGCCGGCGCGACAATCGTCGCCCCCGGATCGGCCTCGCGCATGGCCTTGCAGGTCGCGAGCACGAGCGCGGCGTAGTCCTTGACGTTCGGCTTGGGTTTCCAGAAGCCGATGTTCGGCTCGTTCCAGATTTCCCAGATGACGCGCCGCCCCTTGAACCGCGCCGCCGCCGCCGCCGCCCAGCGCGCGAATGCGGCGACGCTTTCCGGTTTCGCGGGCGACGCGGTGTCGCGATGCACCTCGCCGTTGAGCGGGCTTTTGCTGGTGATGGCCTCCTCGTACAGGCCGTTCGAGTAATCGAGGATGTAGATCGCGCGCAACCCGCGCTTATCGAGGTTCGCCGTCAGTTCGTCGTAGGCGGCCCAGTCAAATTCGCCCTTCTTCCTTTCGATGCCGGCCCAGCCGAAATCCATGCGGACGAACTTGAATCCACCGTCGCGAATCATGTCGAGGTCGCGTTCGTGGCCGCGGGTGAAATGGATGTTCACACCCACGCCCTCCGGGAAGGTCAGGGGAGGAAAATCCGGCGCGGCAACAAGGCTGGTGGAGGCGATTAGAAGCGGAAGAAGTTTGGCGGCGAGTTTCATGGCGGCATTGGTCCGGTCGTTTGATGGACGCGGCCTGCGGGTCCGCCCTTCGGAGAATTTCGTGGGTTACCCGGCCCGCAGCGCCATCATCCACGCCCCCAGCACCAGCGCGGCGCACAGCAATCCCGCCGCCGTCTGCCAACCCCGCGCCGCCGGCCCGCGCCATCCGGCTGCCAGTCCGAGGGCGACGCCGCAAATGAACCCGAGTACATGCGCCAGCACGTCGCCGCGTTCGCTTAGACCGAGCAGGAGAAACAGCAATCCGGCCGCGAGCACGCCGCGCCCGATCCATTCCCGACGCGAGGCCGCGCGTTCCCAGACCGAATGCCCGGCCAGCAACCCGAGCGTGCCCATCACCATTCCCGATGCGCCAAGCCCCCGATACGCCTCCACCCGCACGAAGGCCTCCACGACGTTTGCCGCCGCGCCGGAGAGAAATGCAGCCAGCAGTCCCGCGCCCGCGCCGAAGCAGCCCATCGCCAGGCCAAGCAGGACAACGCCGATGGTGGCGTTCAACATCAAGTGCCCCACGTCCGCATGGAGCGTCACGGCGGTGAGCGCGCGCCACCATTCCCCGTCGAGAAACCGCGCGCGGTCCATGATTCCCGCGTCGCGCAGGCCCGGTCGCGCATCGTGCTCCAGCGCGAACAACGCCGCGACCAGCACCCACCAGAAAACCGCTCGCCAGTCGAAGACCTGCCCGGTCCACTTCACTGGCGTGTGCCAGCGGTTGGCGTTCTCGCGCTCGTAGGCGCGGATGGCGTCGCAGGCGCGAGCGACCTCCGCGCCGTTCATCAGCAGGAGCCAGGCACCGTCCTCAGGCCGCTGCTCGATCACGCACTCGATGCCCTGGCTGGCCAGCACCAGGCTCCAGTC
>CAYQWK010000073.1:0-18401 GCA_964420805.1 uncultured Bifidobacteriaceae bacterium
GGATGCGTAGGGTTGCGATCCGCTGAAGAGGGTTCCGAGATAGACGGCAGCTGGCTAGTAGTAGCCGTTCAACTGCACATAAAGGGGCCCGCCGCTGTTGCCCGGATAACTCAGGAACCACGGCGCGGTATAAACCTGTTGCTGGCCGGGCACAGGATCAGCGGTCAGGCTCAACGCGAACGGCTGTGGCTGGGTCTGATACATCTTCCCCGGTACGATGCTCGCGTCGCCGAACTGCGATCCGTCCACCGGGTAACCCACGAGCATCTTCAGTGCGGGACTCGACAGCCAGTTGTTCGGCACGGTGTCCGACGGCAGATAGCCGCCGTAGCCGCCGCCGGCCACCGGAGTGAGGAAGTAGAGCGCCGCCACGTCGAGGTTGCGCGAGGGCGGCGTTGACTCGTCGGGAGAGTAACCGCTGGCCAGATCGTTCGTCCGCTGCGCCGCGTAACCGCTCAACACATTGAACCCGCGGGCCTCGATCGGCAGCGGGTCAGAGACGCCCACGTCGCGCCGGAAGAACCAGTGCGCCCGGCTGACGTAGGAGAGCGTCTGGTCGTTGAAGACGAGGTGTGCTGCCGTGAGCACCACGTTGTTCTGCACCGCCACGCCGCTGCCGTAGCCGTTCTCGGACTGCAACTGGCCGTTGAACCCGAAGGGATAGGTGGACTCGTCGTTGACGAGTCCGGCCGGAACGCGGACCGGCAGCGCGACTCCCGAAGGCGGTGTGGCCGCCAGCAAGTAGTTCACGGAGAGATAGGAAGGCTGTCCGGCGATGATTTGCACGGCCTGGCTCGCCGGCTTGATGCGCCCGGACACGGCGGCGAACTCGATGAAGTACGTTCCCGCCACAAGATTGGTCGTGAAGGCGTTGGGGTAAAAGGCGGTGTTGTCGCCGAGGAACCGCCATCCCGCGCCCGCTGGCGGCGTCGGCCCGAGAAACACGGTGAGGGTTCCCGGCGCCGCGCCCGGATCACCGCCATCGACGCTCGGATAATAGGTGTTTGTGACCGCCAGTGCCGCGCCGCTGCTCAACGTGACCGCGCCGCCCAGTGGCAGCACCACCCAGCCGGACACGTTGCGGAACTCGATCGGGTAATTTCCCGCCGCGAGATTGCTCACCGTCGCGCCGCTCGCGTGCCAGCCCAGTTCCCACGGGAAGCGCCATTGCCCGTTCGCCCCGGGCGGTTGGAGCGTGACGGTGATGCGACCCGTCGCGGGCGGCGGAATGTAAGCGACCGCCCTGCTCGGCGCGTAGGAACTGAAGATGCCTTTGCGAATCAAGTTGTTGTCCGTGTCCGCGATGTAGAGCACGCCCGCGCCGTCCAGCGCGAGGCCTCGCGGATAATTGAACTGCGCGCTCAAGCCGATCCCGTCGGCAAAGCCCGCATTGTAAAAATCCCCCGCGAGGCGGCGTGCCACCCAGTTGGTCCCTTCGAGGGTCAACTGTCGGATCGTGCTGGTGACTCGGTCGGCCACGTAAACACGCCCGGCACCATCGATGGCGATTCCGCTCGGCAGCCGGAATCTCGCGGCGGCGCCGGTGCCGTCATCCTGCCCCCACTCACCGGGCACGCCGGCAATGGTTGTCACCGTCCAGTTCACGCCCGCCGGTGTGAGCTTGCGAATGGTGTGGTTGTCCGTGTCAGCCACGAAGATGCTGCCCGCCTTGTCGATCGCTAGCGCGGTGGGCAAAAAGAACTGCGCGCTCGCGCCCGGCCCGTCATTCGTGCCGGAGACTCCCGTGCCCGCGATCGTGCTCACGCTGCCCACCGCGCTGATCTTGCGAATGGCGTGGTTCCAGGTGTCGGCCACGAAAAGATTCCCCGAGCCGTCGAGCGCGAGTGCGCTCGGACTTCGGAACTGCGCGGTCAATGCGGGCCCGTTCGAAAAGCCCCACGTGCCTGAACCCGCCCACGTGCTCACCACTCCGGCGGAAGTAATTTTCCGAATGCGATTGTTGCCGCTGTCGCCCACGAAGAGATTTCCTCCGCCGTCCACGACGATGCCGTAAGGAGTGCTGAACCTCGCGTTGTCGCCCGCGCCATCGGCGAAACCCGCGTTGCCCACCAGCCCGGAGATCGTGCTCACGCCACCGACGGATGTGATCTTGCGAATGGTGTGGTTCTCCGAATCGGTCACGTAAATGTTGTTGCCCGACAACTCGGCAGCCACACCGTACGGACGATAGAATCCAGCGTAAGGCCCGGTGTCATTATCGCTCGTGCTGCCTATCACCACGCCCGCCAGCGTCGTGGTTACGGTGGCGGTGGTAATCTTGCGAATCGCATTCTTGTCTGTGACGTAAAGATTTGCCGCCACGTCGAATGCCAGGCCGTTCGGCGAATTGAACCACGTGTGATCGCCCGTGCCGTCCGCGCTGGCGTAGCGATTTGGATCACCACCCGCGAACGTGGTCACCACCCAGTCCAGTCCCACCGGCGTGAGCTTGCGGATCAATCTATTGCCTTCGTCCGCCACGAAGAGATTGCCCCTGCTGTCCGCCGTGATTCCAAACAACCTTCCGAACTGCGCGTTGGTATTCGTGCCGTCCGCGGATCCCCAGAAGCCCGCACCCGCAATGGTGCTCACCACCCAGTTCGGTCCCAACGGCGCGAGTTTGCGCACGACGAAGCCATCGCGCTCGGTTACGTAGATGTTGCCAATGCTGTCCAGCGTGAGTCCTAGGGGCCCGTTGAACCGCGCATTGGTGCCTGTGCCATCCACGTGGCCGTTTTGGTAGGCCAGACCGGCTATCGTCGTCACGATCCAATCCATCCCCGAGCGAGTCAGCTTGCGGATCGTGTGCGTCGCGGCGTCGGCGACAAACAGGTTGCCCGCGACATCGAGCGCGATGCCTTGCGGATCCTGGAAGCGCGCGTCGAAGTTGGTGCCATCAATGTTGCCGACCGGGTAAGGCCAGGGACGGCCCGCCAGCGTCGTCACGATCCAGTTCGTGCCCGACGGGGACAGCTTACGGATGCTGTGGTTGCCAATATCGGTCACGTAGAGATTCGTCGCGCTGTCCATCGCGATGAACCCAGGACCAAAGAACCGCGCGTTGCCGCCGACGCCGTCCACGAGGTTGTATCGGCCCGCCACGCCGGCAATCGTTGTGACCACTCCCACCGGCGAGACTTTCCGAATCGTGTGATTGAGTTGATCCACCACGTACGCAGTACCGCCGCGATCCAGCACGATGCCAAACGGATTGTTGAACACGGCCAGCGCTCCGCGACCAACTGCGCGGCCCGTGTCCGGCCGCCCTTGTCGCGGCCGAGGTGCGCATCGTCGCCGCGCCGAAGACGGAGCCGAACGATTGCTGGAGGTGCAACACGATCGTGCCGCTGGCTGCGCCCGCGCCGGGGTTGTAGCCATCGACGACGATTTGATAAGTCACGCCCGCCGTAACGTTGAACTGCACCCGGCTCTGTGAACTGCCGTCGCCGATGTCGTCGTTTGCCGCGGCCTGTGCGAGCGCCCCGATCGAGTTGCCGGTGTAAACCGCGAGCAACGTGTCGAACGTGCTGCCAATCGTGTCGATAATCACCGCGCCATCCGCCGCCGGCGTCCAAATCCACCACAGCGATTTTCCCCCCTCGTTGCCCGCGTGATCCGGTTCACCAACCTCGCTGGTCGCGTTCAAGTTTGCGCTCGTGATCGTGAGGCTCGTTCCGGAAAGGACAATGCTTGAGAAGTACGAGTCATTCGTTCGCGCCGCTTCAACTGCACCGATATCTACGTGCGGGCCGACGAATCGCGAGAGGCCGCGCTGATCCGTGGCTAGCGCTGCGGCAATCACGTCGCCGCCCGCATCGATGGCAGGCGAACCTGGCAACGGCGGCAGCGTGAGCGTCGGGCCGCCGTAATTGGCGGGAGGGGCGAGCACGGGCGCGGCGATGATGTTGCTGCCGGTTCCGGTGAACGTGCCCGGACTCGCGTTGGTGAACGCCGTGAGGACGTTCGCTCCCAGCAAAGTGATCGTGCTGTTGTTGTTCACGTCCGCGCCGGCGCCGGCCGAGATCGTGTTCGAAGCGACGATCGAGTTGGCGAGCGTGAAGAGCGGACCACGATTGCGAATGCCGCCGCCACCCTGGTTCCCGGACGAGGAATTGCCCGAGATGGTGCAATGCACAAGCGTCATGCTCACCGCGCCACCGGCGTGATTGATCGCACCGCCGCCCTGGTTCGCGCCGGTCTGGGCGTTTCCGAAGAAAGTGCAGTTGGTGAAGCTGACTGCGCCCGCATCGTTCGCCACCGCGCCGCCGTTGTTTGGCGCGGTGTTGCTCGCGAACGTGCAGTTGTTTGCCGAAAGCGTACCCCCGTTTTGAATCGCGCCGCCGACGGCGCCGGCGGAGTTGCGCGTCAGGGTGCAACTCTTCAACGCTAGCGTTCCGGAGTTGGCGATTGCCCCACCGTTGCCGGTGACCTTGCCATTCGTGAGCGTGAGCGAGTCCAGCGTGACCGAGGCCCCGCTGTTGATCAGGAAGATCCGGCCGTTCGTGCCGCCATTCACGGTCACGCCTCCAGCCAGCGCAGACGCATCGAGCGTGAGGCTCCGGTCGAGCAGCACGTGGCCGCTCGTGAGCACAATCGTCGCGCCGGTCAGAGCGGGGGCGAAGTTGATGAAGTCGTTGGGAATGGCGTTGGACACGGCGCTGCGCAGTGAACCCGGCCCGCTGTCCGCAACCGTCGTGACGAGGTTCACCTCGACCGCTCCGATGTCGATGCCCGCGCCGAGCGGACGCGCCGCGCCGCGCTGGTCCGTGGAGAACAACAGCGCGCCGCTCGCGTCGATGACCGGCGATCCCGGCTGCGGGGGCGTCGTTGGAGTCGGCCCGCCGTAATCTCCAAGCGTCGCGAGCAGTGGATTGCCATTCGTGAAATTGCTCCCGCCGGACAAACTGAAGAAACCCAGGTCAGGATTCAGCGGCCCGCTGTTGTTCGCCACGATCGAGTTGTTCATCGTCAGCGGCCCGCCGTAACTCATCAGGCCGCCGCCGCCGCCGAAGATGGAGTTGCTCGCGGCGTTTCCCGCCACCGTGCATTGCTGCACTGCCATCGTGCCGACGTAATTGAACAGCGCGCCGCCGCTGTCCCCCGAGGTGTTGCCCACGAGCGTGCATTGGTTCAACACAAGCGCCTGGTCCCAGTTGAAGGCCGCGCCGCCGATGTAGGCCGTGTTCCCCGCGAGCGTGCAACGATTCAGCGTGAGCGAGCCGAAGTTCAACACGCCGCCACCGTAATAAGTGCCGCCGTTGCCATTGGTGATCGTCAATGCGGTCAGCACCACTGTCGCGCCGCTGTTGATCCAAAAGATCCGATCCACGCCATTGCCGTCGAGCCGGACGCCGCGGGGCAATGAAGAGCCGTCGATGGTGATGTTCTTGTCGATGTAGATGGCGCCTTCGTTCAACACCACCGTCTGACCGGAGAAGCCCGGATCGAATGAGATGATCTCGTTCGGCGCTGCCTGCGCAATCATCTGGCGCAGCGAGCCGGGGCCGGAGTCCGTTCCATTGGTGACAAAGAGCACGGTCGCTTCGACCGCGCCGACATCGACGCGCGCGCCGGTCTTGCGCGCGAATCCACGCTGATCGGTGGCCAGGAAATTGGTCACCACATCCACACCGGCGTCGAGCACCGGCGACCCGGTCAACGGCACCATGGTCCACGTTGGACCGCCATAGCTGCCCAGCGGTGCCAGCATCGGATCACCCGCGGTGAAGTTGTTCGTGCCGGTGAAAAGCCCATTGATGTTCGGTCCTGTCGGCGCGGCATTGTTGGCCACAATCGAGTTCGTCAGGACAATCGTCGCACTGCCGAAGCGGTCGATTCCGCCGCCGGTTCCGCTGGTGACGGTATTCCCGACCACGGTGCAGTTGTTGAGGGAAACGGTTCCTCCGGCCCAGATCGCTCCGCCATTGTTCGGCGCTGTGTTGGTGGTCAACGTGCATTGATTCAGAGTCAGGCCGGTGTTGTTATCAATGCCGCCTCCACCATGCGCCGCCGAGTTCCCGGCCAACGTGCTCCGGTTCATGACCAGCGTGCCGTTGTTCTCGATGCCGCCGCCGGATACGGTCGCCGTGTTTCCTGCCAGAATGCTTTGATGAATCGTCAGCGTCCCGGCGTTGTTGATGCCTCCGCCGTAATCACTGTAGCCGTTGGTGATGGTCAGCGAGTTCAACACCACCGCGACTCCGCCCGGCACCGTGAAAATTCGCGACGCATGATTGCCGTCAATCTGAATGCCGTTCAGCAAGGCCGAGCCGTCGATGGTGAGATTCTTTTCGAGCACGACGGGGCCATTCGTAAGCAGAATCTTCTGCCCGGAGAGACTCGGCGCGAACGTGATCGTCGTTCCCGCCCCTGCTCCAGCCACCGCGCTGCGCAACGAATACGGTCCCGCATCCGCCGTGCTTTGCACGGGATTGTAGAAACTCTCAGTCGCTTGCAGTTCCACCGCACCGATGTCCACACGCCCCACCTGGCGCGCCGAACCTCGTTGATCCACCCCGAGTCCACCGATGGCCACATCCGCGCCGCGATCAATGGCCGGCGAACCCGCCTGCGGCGGCATCGTGAGCGTGGAACCGCCGTAGTAGCCGAGCGGTGACACGAGTGGCGCGGAATTCAGAATCACGCCGGAGCCGGTGACCGTTGCGCTGAAGTTCGTGTTGCTGAACAGCGCCTGCACGATATTCGTCCCGCTCACGGTGACGTTGCTGAGATTGTCGATGTCCGCCGCATTCGTGGCGCTGTTGGCCGCGACGATCGAGTTGGCAATGGTCATCCCTCCGTAGCAACCGAACGCGCCGCCGCTCGCCGATGCGGTGTTCGACACGACGGTGCAGTGCGTCAACGAGACCGCGCCTGACGCCGCAACCGCGCCGCCGTAGGCCGCGGCGTTGCCGCTCACCGTGCAGTCCTTGAGCGTCAGCAAGCCGTCGTTCGCGAGCGCGCCGCCGTAGCCGCTCGAGCGATTGCCCGAGAGACAACAGCGCTCAAGGGTCAGCGAACTTCCGGCCGTGTTGAAAGCTGCGCCGCCTTGCGCGCTGAAATTGGTGCCGCCGCCGTTCAAGAGATTCAATCCGCGCATCGCGACCGTGCTGTTTCCATTGATTTGAAACAGACGATACGAAGTCGCCGCGCCGTCCGAGATTGTGAGGCCATTTGGCAGACCTGCGGTGTCGATCGCCACGCTGTTGGTGATCGTGATCTGCCCGCTCGTCAGCGCGATGCTTGGCCCGGAGAGATTTGTGGCGAAGGCGATGAAGTCGCCCGACGCGACGTTCGTGAGCGTGCCGCGCAGGGAACCGATGCCCGCGTCGTTCGTGTTCAGCACCGAGCGCACGCCAGAGTTGGTCCACTGCGGACTGTTCACAAGCATGGCGTTGCCCGCCGGGCCAACCGCCAGAGCACTGTTGATTGCTGCGACTCCGTTGCCTTCATCCAGCCGGTGATACAATACCAGCCCGGACTCGTTGCCGACCAACGGACGCGCCAGTGCCGCTTGAATCTGCGCGGGAGTGCGGCTCGTGGACCAAATCCGGAATTCATCGAAGCTCGCATTTGCGTATGCATCCGCGCCGTACAAACTGCGACCGAGATAGTTGTTCGTGCGCGTGACGTTCACCGGCACAGCCATCGCACTGCTCGCGACGGGAAAGCCGTTGATCAAAATGCTTCCCACCGCGCCGTCGAAGGTGAACGCGAGATGCGTCCATTGGTTGAGCGGCAGTGTGACGGGCGACAGCACATTCGCGATCAAACCGCCGGAGCCGTTGTAACACTGAAAAATTGGCTGGCCGCTCGTACCCTGCGACAGTGCGAACAACACGTTGTTGATGCCGGGGCCGTTGCCGAATTCCATCAGCCGCGACCAGTTTGCATACGAACGCACGTTCACCCACGCCTCGACGGTGAACTGATTGCTGAACCAGACGCCCGACGGGACGACCGCGTGCTGCGACGCGCCGTTGAGCGAAATGGCGCCGCCCAAGACCGGCAGCACCGGGCTGGAGTTCAGCGCGAGCGCGTAAAGGTGAAACGTGAAGCCCGCGTTGTTCGGCGTGATGGTGACCGACTGATTCGTCGCGCCGGCGACAAACCCGTATTGAATGCGGATGCCGTTGTCGTTTCCAAACGCGCCTTGGTCCGCGATGAGCGAATCAGCACCGCTGGCGAAGGTGAGCAGCCGTACGCCGGGAGCGTCGAATCCCACGCCCAAGAAAGTCACCGTGTAGAACTGCCCGACGGTCAGACCCTGAATCGTCACGTTCGCCGGGTTGCCGCCAAAAATGAAATCACGCGCCAGCACCGCACTGCCGTTGCCGCCCAAACTTGTCAGGTTGTTCGAGTCACTGGCGAAAGAAGAACCCACGCCGCTGATGGCGAAGCGTCCGGCGACGGACGGATTCACCACTCCCGCGCCCGTGGGAATGACGGTGACTCCATTCACCGTCGCGTTGCTGGCGGTGTTGAAGTTGTGCGCCCAAAGCGTCTGGTTGGTGTTGAGTCCGCTGGAAACGTCCGAGGTCCACGGTGCGAATGACCAAACCCCGGCAGAGGCCGTCGGCGCGAGGAATGCCGCCAGCAGCAGTCCCGTCCATTTCAGCGCGCGCTGCCCCAGCCGCTTTGCGGCGCGATGGGCGGAGGGGCAAGTGGCTCTCAACGCGGTTTGAAGCGCGCAAGGCGGACGGCATGTCTTCATAAGGTTCATTCCCAAGCGGAAGCCAGGTGACTTCCGGGTTGTGTCAACGAACTCAACCAAAAGCAGGCAGCTGAACTGGCACGGAAAGATCGGAGGTTTGCTGGCGTCCGTTGTTGTCTCGCTCCTGATTAGCAAGTGTTCGTGGCCGAAGCAAGGTCAGCACGGTGTTTGCGTGCCATGCGCCGAGCGGCCCGATGGCGGTCGTGTCCAATGCACGTTCCTTATTCAGATCCGGGTGAGAAGATGCGCTTTCCATGCGGCCTGCTGATGTTATCAACTGGTTGCCATAGCAAATGGGACAGCGAGAGAACAGTCGGATGCGGGTGTTTTGGATGTTGGTCGCCGGGTGCGTTGCGGCGGGAATCTGCCTTTGGCTCGCCTCCCGATCAAACTCGTCAGCAGTGCGGCATCAATCAACAACTGCCGGTTCCGCGGTTCTTCAAAAGGCCGACACCAGTGTGCCTGCGAGCGAGCCACCTCAGACAAACGTCCGCAGTTCCATTGGTGCGACCTGGTTGTCTTCAATGCAATCCGTGCCGGACGCCACTGCGGCGCGGCAGCGCCTGGTTGAACTGCGCGTGGCGCTCAATGCTCTGCCTGCCAGTGCCGCCGTGGCGGAGATTCGGAGCATGCTTGATTCTAAAACCGATGCGTCCACGCGGCTGGGTTTCCGGCTGGCGCGCGACAACACGATCGAGGAGGCGCCCACATTGCGCACCTTTCTGCTCGATGAACTCGCGCGTCGCGACGCGGCGGCTGCAGCGGAGTACGCGAGGGTGATCCTCTCCAGCAAGGACTCGCCGGACGAATGGGCCGTGGCGTTGCGCAACCTCGCCCGGGGCGACACCAGCGCCGAAGGCCGCGCATTGCTCGCGCAGAAATCGCTGGAGATGCTGCAACACGCCCCGTGGCAGGACGAGCCGTCGGCGGGGTACCTCGAGGCATTCGACGTGCCGGTCCATCTTGGCGGCACGAACCACATGCCGGCGCTGGCGACACTGGTGCGCCGCAAGGACAATCAGGCGGTGGCTCACGCCTCGTTTCTCGCGCTCGACCGGCTCGTCATCAACGATCCCGCGCCCACTCTCGCCGCGCTTCAAGCCGCGCCCGAGTGGATGGACGGTCGCGAGCAGACCCGCGGAAATTATTTCGCGCGCGCCGACGTGCGCGATCCCCGCCAGCGCGAAATACTGGAAGCCTACTTGTCCAATCCCCAGCTCAGTTCAAAGGAACTCGACGCGTTCGCAGGCACGTTCCCCAGCGGCAACTTCATGGTCTCTGCCAATCTCCTAACGGTGAACCACACGCCGGACGGCGCGACATTGCGCGCGCGTGACGCCGAATCGCTGCGCGTGGTGGAGCAGTGGCTGAACGATCCTCGTTTCGCGAAAATCCGGCCAGTCTTGGAAAAGACTTCTCAACGGCTCGCGGAATTTGTGCGGCAGGCTCAGTCGCCGGCGCCAGTGAATCAGTGATCAGTGAGCCAGTCCGGATGCGGATGGCCGTGCGTCAGAACAGGAAATTGAGCCGCGCCTCGAAGACGCGCTCGCGCGGCTGTTCCTGATACACGTTCAGCGGGTTCAGCCGGTAATCCTCGCCGCTCAGGTTTAGCACGCCGAACCGCACGTCGCCGCGTCCGCGCGGAAAGCGCCAGCCCAGAAAGACGTGCTCCTGAAGAAAGCTGTCGCCCGGGCGTGTGCCTGCAAAACCGGAGTTTTGCTGCGCGTACCAGTGAACCTCGAAGCGCGCGAAGAAGCCCGACGAGTGGTTGAACAGCACGTAGCCGTTCGCGTCGTGCAGCGTGGCGGTTGTGGATGGAAAGGCCGGCGTGAGCACGCTGGCGCGGGTGCCCGGATAGCGGTCCTCCAACTCGGCCCGCGCGAGTTTGTAGGCGGCGCCGGCCACGAACTGATCCCCCACGAGTTGGTTCACGCTGAGGGTCAGGGCGTTCTCGGCGTAGTCCAATTCTTCGGCGATTGATGACGCCGTTGCCGGGATCGTTCCGTCCTGCGCGGTGAACACGCCAATCCGTCGGCGCACCTCGGAGGTCAGGCGCTCTATTTGCACGCCGGCGTAGGTGCCGGTACTGAATTTGAAATCCAGCGCCAGGCCGAAAGTCTCGTGCCCGGGCGCGGACACCGATCCCACGCCCGGCGCGGATTCGGGGATCAAAGTGCGGAAGGCCTGCGGGAATCCGGCGAGCTGGGTGGGTTCGAGCCGGTAGCTTTCATCCAGGCTCACGCCGCCCAGCGAGCGGGTGTAAACACCGCGCATGGTCGCCTCGGGCCGCGGTGTCCAGACCACCGCCGCTTTCGGGCCGAGATGCGAGCGTTCGGCCTCGCCGCGCGTCACGGGCGGATGACGAAAGTTGCCCGGCAGAGTTTCTTCCTCGTACGCCAGCCCGCCGATCAGCCGCAATTGGTCCGCCGGCTTCAAGGTCAGGTAGCCGTAGCCGGTGATGCGCTCGAAATCCTCCTCGACCGAACCGCTCGCCGGCGGCGTGCCCAGAAGGAATGGCACGCGTGTGGGGTGATTCAGCAGATTCCCGGTTGCGAATTCCCCGGCCTGGTAGCGCGCGCCCCCCGAGAGCATGAACCAGCGGGTGTCGAAAATCTGGTTCAACTCGCCGGAATAGATTTCGAGGCGGTTGCGGTAATTCACGTTCACGCCCGCGGTGTCGCGGCTCGATACCGCGCCAGTGGCGTCCTCGATGAGGATGATCTGGGGGACGTTGCGGTCGCTGAAGCGCTGCTCGTTGAGCAAGCGTGCGCCAAGGAACATCGTGTGAACGCCCGGCGCCCATTCATGGTGCCAGCCGCCCACGAGAATTGGATCCTGGTTTTCTTCGAACTGGAAATGCCGCCGCGCCTGGCGCGGGTTGTAATACTGGAAATTGTCGCCGCTCTGGTAATCCTCGTATTTGACCAGCACGAGCGCGGCGTCCTGCGGCGTGAATTGCTGCTTCACGGTCGTGTACCATTCGGTGCTTTCGAGGTCGTTGTTCGGCCGCACGCCGTCGTGATGCTGATAATCCAGATCGAACGCGTAGGCCGTGTTTCCAAATGTGCCGAACTGGGAGGCGCGTTCGCGCAAAATGCCATCGCTCCGCCATTGCGCCGAGCTGGCCAGGTTCAACCGGTCCGCCTGAAACAGCCGCGAATATTCCTGCGCGGACACGCCTTGCGAAAGCCGCCCCGCGCCCACCGGCGAAAGCAGGTTGGCCAGCAGCAGCTCATTAAACCAAACCGTCTCGTAACGCAGGTTGAACCGCGTCGGGTCGCGTAAGGCGTCGTAGCTGTCCGCAAGGAACAGGTGTGACGCGTAATTCGCGTAATCGTAGCTCACGCCGCGGGCCGCTTCGCGCACGCTCACATCGGCCATGCCCGCTTCGAGGTAGATGTTCGCGAGGTTCGCGCTGCGCACCGCGTGGTCCTGGTCGAGCAACTGCCGCGACCGGTAGAGCATGCGGTTGTCGTTCAGCTCCTGCGACCGTTCGAGATCGGCGATGCCTTCGTTGAAACGATGCTCCTGCTGGTTCAACAACGCGGAGTAAAGCCACGGCGTGGGATCGTTCGGATCCAGTTCACGCGCCTGCCGCAACTCCTGCATCGCGTGCGTCGCATCACCCGCGTCGGTGAAGGCCTTGCCCGCGTAGCTGCGCAGGAACGAGCGCGCAGGTTCGAGAATCGCCGCCAGCGCGAGGTCTTCGCGACCGGCCCTGGCCTCGCCGCGGCGGATGCGCACCAACCCGCGACCGAGCCAGCCATTGGCCAGAGCGGAGTCGAGCGCAATGGCCTGCTCGAAGGACGCCAGAGCGGCGACTGTGCGATTGTCCGCCGCGAAGACAAATCCTTGCAGGGCATGGGATTGCGCGTTCTGGGGAGAAAGCTGAATGGCCTTGTCCACCGCCTCCCGCGCCGCGCGCGTATGGCCGAAGCTGAACTCAAGCTCCGCCACGCGCGCCCAGCCGAAACCAAACTGCGGCGATTTCGCCACGGCGGCGCGCGCCGAGCGCAACGCCGCCTCAAGATCGTGCTTCGCTTGTTGGGCATAGGAACGGGCGAGCAGTTCGCTGGCAGATTCCCCCGGTGCCGACGCAGGCGCGCTGACGCGCCAGGAGTTAGTCGTCAACGGCGGCGCCACGGCGTCGAGCATCGTCCGCAACGCGCGCATGGCCGGATGTTCACGCGCGCCGTTCTTGACCAGCCCCTCGGCGCGTTCGATGTCGCCCACGCCAAGCAACAGCGCGGCTTGATACGCCTGCCGGGCCGGAGTTCCGCCCGCCTCGTTTGCGTTCGGAAACTTCTGCCAAGCCAATCGCAAGTCGCCGGCACGATACGCCGCCAGCGATGCCGCCAATGCTGGATTATCACCAAGGCCCAGTTCGCCGGCGTCCAGCACTCCGGGATAGTAGATCCACCATTGCACGAGGTTCCGCGCCTGAAGGATGGGGCGCACTTCGATTGGCTTTCCGGCGGAGACGATTCCTTGGAACCCGCTCGTCACGCGCCGTTCCTCTCCGTTGCGCCGCAAGGTCACCTCGCCATCGAACATCGTGAACACCGACTCGCCCGTCGCCGGGTCCACGGTGACACTGAACTCGGTGCCCCTGGGAACCGCAGCGATCAGCGGCGTCTCGATCGGAGTCGAGGCCGGCCCGGCGCGGTGGATGATGTAGATGCTGCCTTGCGACAATCGCGCCACGGGCGCGCGTGGGTTTCCGAGGGCGGCGGCAGCCGTCGCGCTCGCGTTGATGATAAGCCTTGTGTCCTGGCCCAATGTCCAGGCGTCACCGTCGTCGAAGAACCCTGCCGCGCGCGCGTAGAGTTGTGTGACGAGCGCATCGCCGTCGCTGAGCTTTTGCGGAGTGGTGGCAGATGTCTCCTTCGAGCCGGATTTTTGATAGCGCACCTCGCCACGCTTCTCGCGCAACTCGCCGGCCTGGTCGCTGGTGCGAACTTCCGCCGCGATAGCGCTCGCGCAGGCGGCGAAGAGCACTGCCAGCCTGAAACACGGCAAGACCGAATTATTCGAGGCGAATCTCATTCAGGAATTCCTTTGCCCATTGGTTGATCCAGTTCGTGCCCGTCGCGGCCATGAGGGATTGTTTCAACCCGGCCAGTTTTCCCGCCGGAACCGGCTCGGATACACGGCTGGCTTTGTAGTGAATGCCGGCGATGGATTCGGCGAAATCCGGCAGCCAGTCGGGCGGCGGTGTTTGCTCCGCAAAGACTTCCCAGACCCAGCCGTCGGCTGTGATGACGAAATGATTGTCCGCGCTGAGACAGACCTTCGCGACGGGGCCAGGGGAATTGAGCCAGTCGGAAATCGGCTGGCCGCTGCGCGTGTCCCACAAGCGAATCTTCCGGCTGGACGTGCTCGTGACGAGCGTCCGGCCGTCGGCGCTGAATTGCGCGCAGTTCACCGGGGCATCGTGCGCGAGCGGATCGCTCACCGGCTGGCCGGTCTGCCGGTTCCACAAGCAAGCAGTGCGATCACGCGAAGCGGTGGCTGCCACCAGGCCGTCCGAAGTGCCATCCGCGAACGTCAACTCGTCCGCATGGGCGGCCGCATAGGCGGCCTGTTCGGTGCGGGGAAGTTCGATGCGGCGTGGAAAGAGATTCGTCGTGGACAAACCGGCTTCGAGTGGAGCCCTCTGGGCACGGTGACCGCCGGTCAATGCCCAAACGCGCGCGCCAAGACCCTCGGCCACAGTCACCACGCGCGTTCCATCGGCGTTGAAGGACGCACTGATCAACTGACGGGCGCTGGCGCTGGCGCTGGCAGTCAGTTCTCCCGTTGTGGCGCGCCACACGCGGGCCACGCCGTCGTCGCACGCCGTCAGCACCCATTGGCCGTCCGGGCTGAAGCGGGCGGTGTTCACGGCCTTCGGATGTATCATGGACGCGCCCACCGGCTTGCCGTTACGCGTGCTCCAGACCTGAGCCACGCCGTCGCGGCCCGCGGTGACCACAAGCAAGTCACCAGCACCGAAGCTCGCCTCCAGGACGCTTTGATCGGCCTCGAAAGTGAAGGCGGGCTCACTGGTTCCGAACGACCAGACGCGCGCTCTTTTGTCCGCGCTCGCGCTAACCACGAACGCACCGTTTGCCGAGAAGGCCAGCGAGCGGATCACGCTTGCGTGGGCGTTGCTGGCCACCTGCCAGCGCGCGGTTGGGGCCAGCTCCCGCATCCAGATGGCGCCGGCTGTCGAGGCGACGGCCAGTCGGTTGCCGTCCGGCGACAACGCGGCCGCGACGATGGGCTCGCCGTCGGTGGGCAGGCATTGCAACACCGCGCCGGATTCCAGCGCGCACACCAGCACGGCGCTGTTCGTTACCGCCACCAACGACGGCTTGTTGTCCATGCTGGCTATGCCCACGAACGGAACCGGGGTTGGCCAGTGGAACTCACGCGCGACATTGCCAGCAGGCAGATTCCACACCCGCGCTCCGCTTTCGAGACCGGCGGCAAGCAAGCGACCGTCGCCGCTGAACGCGTGCGCAATGACACGCGCCGTTCCGTGCGGCAGGTGTGCCGCGTCCGATGCATCAAGGCGCGGGAACACGGACAACACCGCGCCCTGGCCGTTGGTTCCGGCGAAGGCAAGCCGGCCGTCCGGTGAGAAGGCGGCGGATGTCGCGCCCGCGCCGAGCGGTTCGCTCAATGGCACCAGAACGCGATGGTGATAAAGCCGGTTGTCGATGCGGGCCGCCGCCACGCGGTTGCCGGGATCATCGCGCAACACTCGCGCCAGAGTGGCGAACGCAGCGGCAGAGTTGTTCTCCGCGAAGAACCCTTCCGCCTTCTGCGTTTCCAGCCGGGCATTCAGGGCGAAGGACTGGGCGCGTTCTTTCCGCGCGACGCGCCATTGCCAGGTGATGCCGATGGCCGCGGCCAGCGCGCAAACGGCGGCAGCGCTGTAGGCCGTGGCGAGCACCGGATTGCGGCACATCCATTTCCAGGCGCGCTCCCACACGCTGATGGGCCGGGCCAGAACCGGCACACCGGAGAGCCAGCGTTCGAGTTCATCGGCGAGCGCGGCGGCAGTCGCATAGCGATGCCGGGGTTCCTTCTCGAGACACTTGAGGCAGATGGTCTCGAGATCGCGCGGCACGGCGGAATTGAAATCGCGCGGCGACGACGGCGTGGCACTGCGAACTTGTTCGAGCAACTCGGTGATGGACGACGTGGTGAACGGCCGCCGGCCCGCCGCGAGTTCGTAGAGCAACGCGCCCACCGCGTACACGTCTGAGGCGGTGGTGATGCCTCGGGTGTTGCCCGCCGCCTGCTCGGGGGCCATGTAGGCGGGCGTGCCCATGATGGCGCCGGACATCGTGGCCTGGGTGTCATTCTCCACCAACTTCGCCAGGCCGAAGTCGGTCACGTGAGGTTCTCCGGCTTCATCGAGTAGGATGTTGCCGGGTTTGATGTCCCGATGCAGCACGCCGCGCTCGTGGGCGTGCTGGATGGCCCGGCAAATCTTCACCACCAGCGCCACCACGCGCCGCAACCATGCCGCGTCGCGTGCTCGAAATTCCTCCACCAGTGCGGAGAGGCTCCGGCCCTCGACAAGTTTCATGGTGAAGAAATTGTGCCCCTCCCGCGCGCCAATCTCGTAAATGGGAACGATGTTCGGGTGATCCAGCGCCGCCGCCGCCTCGGCTTCGACGCGGAACCGGCGGATTTCCTCCTCCGCCGCGAGCCTGCCGGCGCGGATCATCTTGAGGGCGACGGTGCGGTTGAGACTGATCTGGTGCGCGCGATACACCACCCCCATGGCCCCGGATGCGATTTCACCGACCAGCTTGTAATCCCCAAAATCTAGCGATTCCGGGCCGGGCAACACCTCCACGAGTTGTGACTCGTCGATGCGAAAGGTCTTGTTTGAGTTGTCCACGCTGGTCCCGTTGTTCGTGCGCCCAATTCTTAAGGCGAAAGGAACCGGTTCGTCCAATGCCAACGCTGTTTCTTGGGATGGCCCCTCCAGCCTGCACCTGACCATGAAACGCAGTGTGGAAAACCACGGATGTCGCGGATGACGGGGAATGGAAGCGCGGACGGGACGCGAGTTCGGTTTCACTCGCAAAGTGATAGGGGGCAGGCCTGTGCCTTTCTGCTCAACCGTGGAATTGGCGGAATCCCCGGGTGCGACCTTTCTTCAGGATGGAGTGCTGTTGCGTTGTTCGGGGCCGCGCTTCCGCAAACATTGTGTTTCCCCCGTGGTTCTGTTGTCCTCCCGGCGCTCGTTGCGAATGAAGATTCTCGTCATCGCGTTGTCCGGCATCGGCGACACCCTGATCGCCACGCCGCTGATCCACGAACTGCGCGCCAATTTTCCGGACGCGCAGATCGACGCGCTGGTGATGTGGGCCGGCGCGCGCGATTTGCTCGAGGGCAATCCGCACCTCAACCGTGTCTGGCAAAAGAACATGATCAAGGCCGGCGCGTTCAAGTCGCTGCCCTTCGTGTTCGAGTTGCGCCGCGAGCGTTACGATGTGCTGGTCCTCGCGCACACGCAGGGCCGGTTGCAATACCGCTTCGTGGCGCGGCTCATCGGCGCGCGTTTGCGGGTGAGTCATTCGTATTTCATCCCGCGTTGGATTGACCGGCTGTTGGTGCAACGGCAGGTGCCCGAGGATTATACCGTCCACAGCATCGAGAACAACAACCGCCTCCTGCCGCTGGTCGGCGCGCGGGTGCTGCTGCCGGAGCATCCGATGGAACTTTTCCTCGCGCCCGGCGAGGAAAGCTGGGCGCGCGACTACGCGACGGCGAACCTGTCGTCCTCGCGGCGCGTCCTGGGAGTCCACGTCGGGTCGGGCGGGACCAAGAACCTCGCCTTCAAGCGCTGGCCGCTGGACCATTGGATCGAACTGCTGCGGAAGCTTACGGCGGCGCGGTCGGATTTGGCCGTTGTTCTTTTCGGCGGGCCGGAGGAACAAACCGCGCACGCGCGCATTCGCGCTGAACTTCCGGCCGCCCGTTTGTTCACCCCCGAATCGAAGAACCTCCGCCAGGCCGCCGCGGTGATGAAGTATTGCCACGCCTTTCTGAGTGTGGATACCGCGCTGATGCACCTGGCTGCCGCCATGCGCGTGTCCAACCAGATTGTGATTGAGGCGCCCACGCTTAACGCGACGAACCTGCCGCACGGAAACCCGTTCACCGTGGTCCCCAATCCCGCCATCGGCGGGCGCAATCTCGAATACTACCGCTACGACGGCGGGCCGATCAAAGGCACCGACGCGGAATTGGTCGCGCTGATGTCGTCGGTCACGGTCGAGTCGGTTTTCGCGGCGGTGACGAAGGCGCTGGGCGGGGGGTGAGGAACGACGGAGGCTGTGGAACTGGTCGCGCTGCGACCCGTCACCACCCTGACCGCCATTCCAATCGCACCCGGTTCAAGGAAATCGCTGGCGCGGCGGCGGAGCGATTGGGCAGACTGGCCGCGTTTTAGACCAGATTATTTGCGATTATGGCTGCCGGCGACCGGATGCAACAACAGCGCTTCGAGCTGAAGTACCTCATCACCGAGGAAATGGCGCTCAAGGTGAGGGACTTCGTGCGTTGTTACATCGGCTTCGATGAGTACAGCGTCGGCAAGCCCAACTTTTCCTATCCCGTTCACTCGCTCTACCTCGACTCGGACGATCTGAAGCTCTACTGGGAGACGATCAACGGCGTG
>CAYQWK010000074.1:0-18335 GCA_964420805.1 uncultured Bifidobacteriaceae bacterium
GCAAGAGCGCCGAGCGGCAATTGCTCACGCCGGACCAGATCAATCACAACATCCAGAGCATCAAGCAGCAGCTTGCCTCGCTGCTTGACTTCAACACGGCCACCAATCCCGCGCGCCTGCTCGACAACGCCTCATGGACGAACGGAGTGACGTTCATCGATTTCCTCCGCGACATCGGCAAGCACTTCACGGTGAACCAGATGATTCAGAAGGAATCCGTCCGCGCGCGCATGGAGGACCGCGAGGTGGGGATCAGCTACACGGAGTTTAGCTACATGCTGCTCCAGGCGTTCGACTTTTATCATCTGCGCAAGGAGTTGAACTGCGAGCTTCAGGTCGGGGCCACCGACCAGTGGGGCAATATCACCGCCGGTACCGATCTTTCCCGTAAGAAGCTTGGCGCCACCGTCTGGGGCCTCGTTTTCCCGTTGATGACCAAGGCGGATGGGACCAAATACGGCAAGACCGCCAGCGGCGCGGTGTATCTCGATCCGCGGAAGACCACGCCCTACCGCTTTTACCAGTTCTTCATCCAGATCGATGACCGCGACATCGTGAAGCTGGTGAAGATGCTTTCCTTCGCGGATCAGGCGACGGTGGCCGGTCTCGAAACGCAGCACGCCGCCAATCCTGGCGCGCGCGCCGCGCATAAGTTCCTCGCCCGGGAACTCACCGAACTCGTCCACGGCAAGGCCGCAGCGGATGACGCCGTGCGCGCGAGCGAGGTGCTGTTCGGCGGCGGCCTCGAGGGGATTTCTGAATCAACATTCAACGACATCGTGGGCGAGGTGCCGACGAAGGTCGTTGAACGGGCAAAGCTTGAAGGCGCCGGATTTCCCCTGGTGGAACTGCTCGTTCATGCCGGCCTGTGCCCGTCCAAAGGCCAGGCGCGGAAGGATGTCGAGCAGGGCGGAATCTACGTGAACAACCTCCGCGAAAACTCGGCCCAGCGCGCCGTGACCGCCGCGGACTTGCTCTTCGGCAGGCATGTGTTGTTGCGCAAAGGCAAACGCAACTACGTGGTCGCGACCGCGAAGCCGTGACGGCTGCTCACAGCCGCAATAGCGCCCGCTGCCATTTCATCAGCAGGGTATCGGTGGGCGAGGCATCGGTGCGGGCCAGTTGCACGAGCGTGCCGCGGCTGGCGATGATCGTGGCGTCAATGCCCAGTTCGTGGGCGGCTTTGTTCCGGCGGGTTTCCAGCTCGTGGTAACGCCGTTTTTCGTCGGCAGACTGGCGGTAATGAACCGTGCGGATGGGTTGCGGTTTGTCCTGCGCGTGCAGGCCGCGCTGGATGGCCTTGGCCAGTGCGGTGCGGCGGCGCGGTGAGAATCGCGCGGGCACGAGTGGTTCGACCGGCCGATGCTCCACGGCGGCGATGGCCATGTTGATCATTTGCTCGGGCTGGAGGATGAAGTAGGGCGGCTTGTTGCCCCCGATGGCTTCCTCCTCGCGCCAGTACCAAACCTCGCGCAACACCGCGAGGGCGCCGGGTGAAAGGTGGAAACTTCCCTTCACCCGCCAGATCGTGTCCGGGTCCGGCGCGCGCACCACGGCGCACTCCGCGATGAGTTGCGCGCAGGATTCGGTGTGCCAGTCCAGGCGACCCCGGTTTTGCAGTTCCGTGCGGAGGATGTCAGACAGAGATTTGAGGAAGCGCGTGTCGTTGCGGGCGTATTCCTCCATCCGTGGCGTGAGCGGACGCCGCGCCCAGTCGGCCTTCTGCGGGCCCTTCTCGAGTTTAACCCCGAGGTATTTCTGCACGAGGTTGCCGAGGCCGAACTCGAGGCAGCCGATCAACCGTGCGGCGAGCATGGTGTCGAAGATGGCGGTGGGCTTGAAATCGAAGGTCTTGCGCAACAACCGCAGGTCGTAGTCCGACCCGTGCATGATGATCTGATGGTTGTGGAAGATGTGCAAAAGCGGAGCGAGGTGGATGTTCGTCAGCGGGTCCACCAGCGCCTCGACACCCTCGCTGCTGATCTGGATCAGGCAGAGCTTCTCGGGATAGGCGTGCAGGCTGTCCGCCTCCGTGTCCAGGGCCAGCCATGGCGTGGCCCGGAGCGGGGGAAGAATCGCTTGCAGCTTTTCGTCAGTATCGATCACGCGGTGATTATGGACAGGCTTTGGGAAATTTCCACATCCAGAGCGGTTCGCGTTTCATTTTGCCGTGCCGCCAGGCCTGACCGGCACCTCGGCGCTGAAGACCAGCCGGCGGTCGCCGCGTTCGCGCAGCGTCCGTTCCAGAACCGCGATGGTCCGCGTCACGCGGCCGTAAAAAAGCTCGCCGCCCGCGTCGCGGATGGTGACGGGTCTGTCGAGGTCCGTGATCGCGTCGTTGAGGCGCACGATGACGTTTGTCGCGTCAGACTTCTCGATGGTGAAGACCGCGCCGTTGCGCGTGGCGATGATCTCCTGCTTGTTCTTCGCGTTGCCCTCGGGAACGGCCAGCCAGTAGAGCCGGTCATGCGTCACGTCGTCCTGCCGCCACACAATTCGGTCGGGAAACGGATTGCGTTTGAATTTCTCCATCCACGGCACGGCCTTGCGGTCCTTCAGGTCCATCCAATGACCCTTTCCCGCGTGCAGTTCGGTGAAGTGAACGTAACCTCCCGGATCGTTCCGCTGGAGTTCGTCGAGCTTCTTCCCGAAATCCGCAGCCACTGTGTTGCGTTTGAACCCGCTGTCATTCTCGCCGACCTGCAGCGCGAAGGGCACGTTGCGCAGTCCGGCCGGCGAGGTTTCATTCGGGTGTCCTGCCATCATGGCCGCTGCCGCCCAGCGGTCGGACATGCGCGGCGCGAGTTGGTAAACACCGTCGCCGCCCGCCGAATAGCCCATGATGTAAACGCGGTCGGGATTCACGCCGCGCAAAACGACCAGATCCTCGATGAGCCGGTCAAACAGACGGTCGATGTGCGCCTCATGCCAGAGGTTCCAGTTGTCCGTGGGTGCGCGCGGCGCGACGTATAGCCCTTCCTTCGGTGCATAGCCTTTGCCCAGCCGCACCTGGTTCTTCCATTGAGAGTCGTTAAGCGCTTTTGGCGCGCCTCCGCCGCCGTGCATCGAAATGAACAGGCTGCTTCCTTCCGGCGGAATCGCGTTGGTGTCGCCAAAAGAGACAATCTCGAAGGGCATTCGCTTGCCGCCGATCTCAATCACGCCTGCCTTTAACTCCGCCTCGCGGGTCTCGCGGATGAATGCGACGTGATCTGCCCACAACAAACGCGCGGCCTCATCCGCCTCCGCGCGAGTCAGCGGCTTGGTGGCAAAGGCGGCGTTGCTGATGGCCGGCCGGGAGTCACGGGGGGTGGCAAGCCATTGCTTGAGTTGCGGAACCGCGCCGGCGGCGTGCAGGCCGGACGCGGCGAACCCAATGAGGAACACGAAGACCGCGGTGATAAAATTCATCGGCGCGAAGATTCGCACGAGGCACTGCGGTCGAACAACGGCGGAGTCATTGCATTGGCAGGAGCAGATCTACCTTCTGCCCGCCGCGAAGCACGGTGGTCTTCACCTTCTCTCCAGGTTTGGTGGTCTGGAGCAGGCGGCCGATCACCTGGCCTTCACTGGCGCGTTGTGCATGACCGGCCAGCGACACGATCACATCGTCCTTCTGGAACCCGGCGTTTTTGGCGGCGGCGTGTTTTCCGTACTGGCCAACGTGCTTCACCAGCAAGGCGAGACTGTCTTTCGACAGGTTCCGTTGAGTGCGTTCCTCGTCGTTCAAATCGGCAAGCTGCAATCCGCCCGTGGCCATCCCGCGCATTTGCCAGGTTCCGACGCGGCGCGCGATGTCCGTCCGGCTGCGCCATTGCGCGGCCAGGGGAATGGACACGTCCTTTCGCGTGCCGCCACGTTGGACGATCGCAGCGAGTTCTCCCGAATCCGGCGCACGATGCAGTACCCAACTCACGTCGGCTACCGAAACGAGCGGTTGGCCCTGGAGGAAAAGGATGTCATCGCCGGCCTTAAATCCCGCGCGTGCCGCCGCAGAATCCGGCGCCACGGTTTCAACCCGCGCCACCCGATCCGCCGCCAGCGTCAGGCCGATCGTTTCCGGCGCGGGCCACGGGTAGATCGATGTGGCGGGCATCGGCTCGCCGCGATCTCGGTGGTAGGCACGAATGGCGTCGCCGACCTGATGGCAATGCACGCAACTCGGCACGACCTTCCCCGCCCAGTCGAGATCGCGCTTGTACTTTCCGGCCAGACCGGGGATTTCAAGCGGGTCTTTGAAGGGGACCGGGCCGCCTTGTTTGCCGGCCAGCGTGGCCTTGTTGGCCGGGTAGCTCTTGGCTAGCGCCAGCACGCTTTCGAGCGCGCGTTTTAAGCCGGTGGTGGTCTTCTCGGCGGGATTTTTCTGGTGCATCCACGAGCCGTAACGTCCCAGCACCGTGCCGTCGCCGGTGAACATCAGCGCGGAGAAGGAGAGGTCGTAGTCGAACTGGAACAGCGAGAGGTCAATCGCGTTGGCGTTGATGAGGCGCACGCAAACAAACTGGTCGAGGAGCGGCGAGAGTTCCGGTTCGGTGAGCACGCTGGCGTCGATGCCGGCGCAGCCGAGGCATGGCACACAGCGCAGGACGAGCAGCACCGGCCGGCCCTCGCGCTTCGCCTCGGCGAATCCCTTCCGCCAGTCGTTGTAAATCCAGCGCGGGTCATTCTCCATCATCAGCTTGTCCTTGCGCACCGCGCCCTCGCGGTCTTTCACCGCTTCCGCTACGACGACATGAGCGTACAGGACGGCGGACAGGATGAGGATCTGGATATTCATGGGTCGTCTGACGACGGGGGCGGGAAGATAATTCCGTTTCCTCGCGCGATCACAGGCACCAGAAGGACAGAGGCAACATCCTCACACCCTTCTTGGGGCGATCACGCCAGTCGCTCTGCGGGCCGGGCGAGAAATGTCTCGTGGCGGCTAGACACGTCTGCCCGGCTGTGGAGTGCGCTTCGTCGGCGCGGCGCGTGGCGTGGCGGCGACCATGTTGCTGACCCGCACGATGTCGCCGGCTTGCAGCGTTGGTTGCGGCTTGCCACGGAAAATCTCGCCCCAGTCGGAGCGGAAGATGGTATTCTTGCTCACAATCTCGAAGGCCTTGAGATACATGTCGAACTCCGCCGTCTTGCTGGCGGCGTAGAGCTTCATACCCTCAACCCACGGGACTTCTTTCGCCACGCCGGTGGCGGTGTCCTGGAAGGTCACGAACGCGGTTTTGCCCGCGCTGCCGGCTGCGGTCGCAGCGCTTTTCACTACCGAACCCGAGGTGGTGACCACTGTGCCGGCGAGTTTGCCCGAGGTGGTGATCGCCGTGGTGGTGGTCTTGAGGCTTACTTTGCCGACCGTCGTGACGGTCCCGATGGCGACTTTGCCCGTCATGGAAACGGTTTTCTCGACCATGCTGCTGCAACCACACGACACAAGCGCCAGCAATGCGCCGCAAAGCGCTGTGATGGCCCGACCGGAAGGCAGGGTTGTTTTCATGCTCTCCTTATCGGCTTTTCGCGCTTTTCCTTCAATCCGGAACCTTCCCCTTTCCGCGCGACCGCCGGATGCCGTAGCGTCGCGGGCACATGTTCAAACCAGCGGATTTGTTCGACCTGGCTCAATGTGGACACGCCGTTCTATTCGACGGGTGCGAGTTCGCGTGGGAAGCCCTGCGCCGGATCAAAGATTACGTCGCGCAGAACGTCCGGCCCGAGTTGCGGAACACCTGCCTGGGGCGGGCGTGGATTGGCGACCGTGTGTTCATCGGCGAGGGAACCGTGGTCGAGGACGGCGCGATGATCAAAGGGCCGGCCATCATCGGGCGCAACTGCCAGATCCGGCACAACGCCTACATCCGCGAGGATGTCATCATTGGCGACGGCTGCGTGCTGGGGAACGCCTGCGAGTTCAAAAACGCGTTGCTGTTCAATGGCGCGCAGGTGCCGCATTTCAGTTACGTGGGCGACTCGATCCTCGGCCACAAGGCGCATCTTGGCGCGGGTGTTAAGATTTCCAACCTCAAGCTCACACCCGGCAACATCGCGGTCGAGTGGCAGGGGTGCGTCATCGACACCGGCCTGCGCAAGTTCGGCGCCTTGCTGGGCGACCAAGCGGAGGCCGGTTGCAACGCGGTGTTGAACCCGGGATCCATCATCGGCCGGCGTTCGCTAGTCTATCCCAACACCAACTGGCGCGGCGTGCTCCCGGAGGAGCACATCGCCAAGAACCGCGCGGAGCAGGAAGTGGTGGCACGGCGCGCTTCTTGACGGGATGCCGTTTGGCCGTTTCAATCCTGCCGTATGGCAACCTCGAATCAGCCCCTGCTGGACCGCCTCGTCTGCTTTCGTGGACGCGCGGCGAACGCGCCTGGAAACACGGCACGACACCGGCACATCGTCCTGCGGATCAAGAAAGGACTGGCCGCCAGCGCCTTTGACATCCTTTGCAAGGCGTACGAGGTGCCGCGCGAGCGAATGAGCCGGGTGGTTCAGATACCCGTGCGCACGCTCGCGCGCCGCTCGGTGTTCAAGCCCGAGGAGTCGGAGCGGATTGTGCGGCTTGGGCGGTTGTTCGAGCGGGCGGTCGAGGTGCTCGGCTCCGAGGCGGATGCGCGGGAGTGGTTCGCCGCCGTGCAACCGGCGCTGGGCGGTGCCATCCCGCTGGATTACGCGGACACCGAGCCGGGGGCGCGCGAGGTTGAGGATTTGCTGGGCCGTCTCGAACACGGGGTTTTCTCGTGACGCTGGCGGCTTTCCGCATCGTGCAGTCGCATCTCGCCGGGACGGCTTTCGACGGCGAGGGCGCGCGGCGGTTTGGGGGACGATGGAACAGCCCGGGGCGGCGGGTGGTCTACCTGGCGGAAACACGGGCCTTGGCTGCTTTGGAAATGCTGGTCCACCTCTCCTCAAGCGACATCCTGCGCCGGCGCTATTCGATTGTTCCAGTCAGGTTTCCATCCTCGCTGGTCGCGCGTGTCGAGGACTTGTTCAGGCTGCCGCGGGACTGGCGGGCGCATCCCGCCGCGGACGCGACGCGACGCATCGGCGACGAATGGTGCAGGCGCGGGACATCCTGTGTCCTTTCGCTTCCCAGCGTGGTGGTGCCGACGGAGCGGAACTACCTCGTCAACCCGGCGCACGAGGGTTTCCACAAGATCAAGCCCGGCAAAGTCGAGCGGTTCCGCTTCGACCAACGTCTCGCGTGACATGATCAGCGCCATCGAACATCAACCTGCCGGCTCCGGCGCCGATCTGGTGAAGCAGGTCGAGGCGATTTTCTCGCCCACCGGGATTCTCTCCCGCGCCAGCAACTTCGAGTTTCGGCCCCAGCAGCAGCAGATGGCGATGGCCGTCGCGCGCGCGCTCGAACGCCGCGAGCATTTGTGCGTCGAGGCCGGCACCGGCGTGGGCAAGTCGCTGGCTTATCTCATCCCGTCCATTCTCTTCGCCAAGGCGCAAAGCAAGAAGGCCGTGATCTGCACGCACACGATCAACCTTCAGGAGCAGCTCACTCAGAAGGACCTGCCCATGCTGGAAGCGGTGCTCAAGCCCCTGCACTTCAGCTTTGCCATGCTCAAGGGCCGCTCGAACTACCTCTGCTCGCGTCGGCTGCACAAGGCAATGATGCAGGCGGGTTCCTTGTTCACCTCGCCCGAGATTGAGGAACTCAGGCGCATCCACGAGTGGAGCAAGCGCACCGACGGTGGCAGCCTCTCGGACTTCGAGATCGAGCCGGACCCGAAGGTGTGGTCGCACGTCTGCTCGGAGCGCGGGCTTTGTTCGCCGAAGATCTGTGGTTTCGCGAGCGACTTCGGGAAGGAGAACGGCATCTGTTTCTTCCAGCGCGCGCGGCAGAAGATTCTCTCGGCGGACGTGCTGGTGTTGAACCACACGCTGTTCTTCACACTGCTGCCGGACGTGGACGACGAGCAGGAGGGCGGCGTGCTCTTCAAGAACGACTTCCTGGTCTTCGACGAGGCGCACACGGTCGAGCAGGTTGCCTCGCGGCACATTGGCGTGAGCGTTTCGAGCGGGCAGATGCGCTACGCGTTGAACCGGCTCTGGAACCCGCGCACGGAGAAGGGCCTGCTGGCCACGCTGCGCCAGGGGCCGGCGGTCAAGCTGGTGGGCGACGTGCTCAAGGAGGCCGACACGTTCTTCGGCGCGGTGGAGGACGCCGGCGAGGCGCTCTCCCGCCAGCGCGAGGAGAACGAACCGGGCGGTCGCGGCGGCGCGGGAGAGAACCGCCGTCAATGGACCGAACTGCGCATCCGTCGTCCTGAACTGGTGGCCGACAACGTCACGCTGCCCATCCAGCGCCTGCGCGAGGCGGTGAGCGAACTGGTCAAGTCCAGCGAAGACAAGGACACCGGGCAGGAACTGGTCGAGTGCAACCGCCGCCTCATCGAACTGCGCGAGGGCGTGGCGACGTTCCTCAGCCAGGGCGCGGAAGACTACGTGTATTGGATTGAGCGCTCGGGCAAGACCCAGAAGAACCTCTCGCTCAATGCCGCGCCGGTGGATGTGGCGGGCTATCTGCGCGCGCGCCTTTTCGGGGCGGACACTTCCGTGATCATGACCAGCGCGACGCTGGCGGTTTCTGAAAACGCATCCGGCGGCGACGCCAAGGGCGGCAAGCGCACGGCGGCGCCGCTGAATTACTTCGCCCGCAAGGTCGGCGCGGAGAGGGCGACCCTGCTGCAAGTCGGCTCGCCGTTCGATTACGAGCGCCAGATGAAGCTCTTTGTCGTGGCGAAGATGCCCGACCCGCGCGACCGCGGGTATGGCGACGCCTTGATTGAGAACATCAAGCGGTTCGTAGGGCAGACGCATGGCAAAGCCTTCGTCCTGTTCACCAGTTACCGGTTGATGCAGGAGGTGGCCGAGCGGATGCAGCCGTTCTTTGACCGGCTTGGATTGCAATGCCTCGTGCAGGGCACGGGCACGCCGCGCTCAATGATGCTGGAGAAATTCAAGGAGGACGTGGACTCCGTGCTTTTTGGCACGGACAGCTTCTGGCAGGGCGTGGATGTGCCGGGCGAGGCGCTGTCGAATGTCATCATCACGCGGCTGCCGTTCGCGGTGCCGGACCATCCATTGATCGAGGCGAAGATCGAGGCCATCGAGGCGCGGGGAGGGAACTCCTTCGGCGAATTCTCGCTGCCCGAGGCGATCCTCAAATTCCGCCAGGGCGTCGGGCGGCTCATCCGGACGAAATCCGACACGGGCATCGTGGTCGTGCTCGACAACCGCGTGCTGGCGAAGAAGTACGGGCAGGCATTCCTCGATGCCCTGCCGAAATGCCCGGTCGAAATCGTGTAGCGCGGACCGTTCAGCCCAAGAACCGGACCCGCGAAGGCGCCCCAACCCAGCGCCAATCCTGCGTAATTCCTGCGCCCGGAACCCGGCCCATTCGAGTCCGGCCCAAGGTGACGCCTCCAGTCAGCCAAATGCCGTCACCAGTTCGCCAAGGAACGCCAAGACGGAACAAAATGACGTGAACACCGTGCAGGATGGCGCAAACAGCAACCAAGATGACGCGAACAGCGAACCGAATGGCACAAACAGCCAGCCGAATGGCACAAACAGCGGACAAGATGGCACGAACAGTGCCTGAGATGGCACAAACAGCATCTGAGATGAGGCGGACAGCATCTGAGATGAGGTGAACAGTTCATGAGTTGGCCGCAACGGTCGCTTCCGAAGCCAATTTGCACGCTGTTGATGCCAAAATCTTGGCTGTTGCTGCGGAATGGATTGGTGAGAAGAGGAAAACAGCCACTGGTGAACCGGAACGAAACGGAACCCGCCGCGCTGCGGCGGCGCGGCCTGCGGCCGGCTTTGTTGGGGGCGTTCCCGCAGCGTATGCGCGCCCAAGAGTTTTTCGCCGTGGAGCGGCATGGACGCCGCGCGCTGATGGGTGTCCAAGCCCTTTTCGGACTTTTGCGCCGGCGATGGGTGTCAGCCGGAACAATGCGGTGGAACTCCGGGTGGAACGGGTCACTGGCCCGTTCTGTCGGGCGACTCGCCCGACAGTCATGCGCACCACGCACGCGCTGAATGGTGAGCGCGTGTCGTGCGAGAGGCTCGGCGGCAAGTTGTCGCCGGGAACGGCAGGGTTGGCCGTTCCCCCCGGACCAAGTGCATCGTTCTGGCTTAGACTTCTGCGGAAGGATTAAGCAGCGCGGCGAGCTTTTCCCGCAGTTGAGATTGCGTGAAGGGCTTTTGCAGGAAACCAGACAGCCCCTTGCCCACGAAACGTCCAGCGGCCGCTGGTTCGCTGAACCCGCTCATGAGGAGGATTGGTATTGCCCCGTTCAGCTTGCGCAATTCGCGGAACGCTTCTTCTCCGTCCATGCGCGGCATGGTCAGATCCATCAGCACCACGGTGATGTTTCGCGAATGGGCGCGGAAGGCGTCCAGCGCCTGGATGCCGTCGTCCGCCACGAGCACATCGAAGCCGATCGAACGCAACATGCGAGCGGCCACGGCCCGGACCGGTCCTTCGTCGTCCACGACCAGCACCGTGCCGGAGGCGCGCCATTGGCGGGGCGTGCGCACGGTGGTGGCCTCGCGTGGCAACGGTGTCGCCGCGGGCAGGAGCAACCGGAAGGTCGTGCCTTTGCCGACGATGCTGGTGACTTCCAGTGCGCCCTTGTGCCCGCGCACGATGCCCAGCACGGCCGCCAGCCCGAGACCGCGCCCGGTGAACTTGGTGGTGAAGAAGGGATCGAAGATGCGCGCCTGCACCTCGGGCGTCATGCCGCAGCCATCGTCCGTGACTTCCAGCACGACGTGGCGGCCCGGTGCCGCGCTGCCTGCGCCGGCAAGGCGGGCGAGGTATTCGGCTGTGGCCTCCAAGGTGCCGGTGCGGATGGTGATGTTGCCGCTGCGCTCGCCGATGGCCTCGGAGGCGTTCATCACCAGGTTCATCACGATTTGCCGCAACTCGGTGGCGTCACCCATCACCGGCGGCAGGTCGTCGGCCAGTTTGAAGTGAAGGACGGATTTCTTGCTGATGGAAAGACTCAGCAGATGGGTGGTTTCCTGGACCAGAGCGCTCAAGTCGAGGCGCTGGATGACGAACCGGCCTTTGCCCGAATAGGCCAGCATCTGGCGGCATAGGTCCGCCGCGCGCTGCGAGGAAACTTCGATTTGCTCGAGATACGGCTGGACGGGTGATTCCGGCGGCAGGTCCATGCGGGCGAGGCTGGTGTTGCCAAGGATGCCGGTGAGCAGGTTGTTGAAGTCGTGTGCGATGCCGCCGGCCAGCACGCCCAGGCTCTCGAGTTTCTGGGTTTCCTGGAACTTCCGTTCCATGTTCAGCCGTTCCTCGTCGCGTTGTCGCCGCTGGGTGATGTCGCGCGAAATGCCGAAGAGGCCGATCACCTTCCCGTCACTGTCGCGCCATGGCGCCTTGGTGGTGAGCATCCAGCGGCGCTCGCCATCCGGGGCGACAAACGGTTCCTCGCGGTTGAAGAGCAACTCGCCGCTTTCCATCACGCGGCGGTCGTCGGCCTGGTAGGTCGCGGCCAGTTCGGCCGGCAGCAGGTCCGCGTCGGTCTTGCCGATGATTTCCTCGACCTTTCGCGCGCCAAAGAATTCGGGGTTGTTCACGCGTACGAAACGGCCCTGCGCGTCTTTCACGAAGATGATGTCCGGCAACGACGAGATCAGCCCAGCCAGCAGGTTTCGCTCGGCATCAAGGTTGTCCTCGATGCGCTTGCGGTCCGTGATGTCCTGCACCGTGCCTTGCAGTTGGATGATCCTGCCGGACGGATCCTTGATCAGTTCCGCGCGCTCGATGACTGTCCGCACCTGTCCGTCGGGGCGGATGATGCGGTGTTCGAAGTGGTAGGGCATGGACTGCGCGAGCGCGTCCTTGACGGTGCGCTCGACTCCGGCGCGGTCATCGGGATGCACGCAATCCATGAAGGATTGCCGCGTGGGGGCAAACGAAGCGCGGTCGCGGCCGAAGATGCGATAGACCTCCTCCGACCAGACGATGGACTCTGATTGCGGATCCGACACCCAGCTTCCGATGCGGCCGATGCGCTGGGCCTCGACCAGTCTTTCCTCGGCGCGCCGCCGTTCAGCGATTTCCGCGCCCAGGGATTGGTTGGCCGTGGCGAGGTTGGCCGTGCGTACGGCCACGGTTCGTTCCACGAGTTCCGTCCGTCGCGACAATGCCCGCGTATAGACCAGCAGCAGCACGGTGAGCAGCAGCACGCTCGCGGCAAGCCCCGCGGGAAACCAGGTGAGATGCTGCTTCCACCAACCCGGTGTCGGCCGGAACAGGAGAATCCACGGATGCGCGCCCATTTGCACCAGCTTCTCGTGATGGAAGGCTTTATGAAAGGACTCGGCCAGGCTCGCTTGCGTGTTGGTCCCGGCGGTGGGGAACAGCAATGCCGGATCATCTTTACCCCGTGCTGCTGCGTCCAGCACCAGGGTTTCCATTTGGCCGTACGAAACGTGTTCCCATCCATGCGTGACAAGATCACGCGCGCGCATCACCACGCGCAGGGTTCCGCGCAACGCGGCGCGTCGCGCGCCCGAGGACGCGGGCACCGGCAGGTTGTAAACGGGCAGGATCAGGATTACCCCGGGCGTGTTGGTCTGGGGCAACGTGATGTACCCGGATGACACAAGAGTTGTCCTTTCCGCCGCGCTCCATGTCTCGTCATCCGTCTGGCCCGCCAGCACGTCCAGTCCCAGCACGCCTTCGTTGCCGGCGCGCGGGCACACGCGCGATATGGGGAAATACTCGGAGCGGTTTCCGGCCGGGACACGGTTGCCAACTTCCTTCCATTCGGAAATCTGAAATGGAACGCCAAGTTCTGCCGCGACGGCCTGCTCGTGGGCGGTCCTTTGCGCTGCCGGGACGCGCGGTGCCCATTCAATCGCCTGAACCTCGGGATGCTCGGCAATGATGCTTCCAGCCCAGGTCTGGAACATCGATTCGTCCACCTGCGGCGAGAATTGCATGAACCGTTGCATGCCCACGAAAGAGCTGGCGCGTTTCTCGAGGCTTGCCTCCAGCGCCTCGGCCTGAATGTCGGCCCGGTGCCGGAAATCCACTGTGGCGCGCTCACGCTCATGGCTGCGCGCGACCAGAAATGTCACCACCGCCAGGGTCAGTCCGGTGGCGGCCAGCAGACTTCGCCCCAGCAACCGCCAGTGCCCGAGGCGATCCGTCGCCGCCGGCGTCGGTCCCTGGTATTCTGCATCTACCACACTTCCACCGGACCTTTCGGAACGGGGACGTGCTGTCGTGCCGTCACCGCGGGTTCGCCCATGAAGGATGCCTGCAACGGCGCGGGACGATACTGTGGCCGCAGTTCCCCGCGCTCATCCACGAACTGTTCCCGCCAGCGAATGAAATCCGCGAGCACCCCCTGAAATTCGGCGCGCGAACGGATCTGCACCACGCGCTTGTTGAACACATGCGCTGGCCCGAACCGCTTTGCGTACCACGGCGCCACCTTGCGAAACATCCGGCAGCCGTGTTCCTCTCCGAACACCTCGACCATGAGTTCAATATGTCGGCACATTACCGCCACTCGTTCAGTGAAACCCGGCTCCGGCGGCAGCCTGCCGGTATCCAGGAACTCGCGGGTGCGTGTGAATATCCACGGATCATAGAATGCGCCGCGCCCGATGCTTACCCCGGCGCAGCCCGTCTCATCGAACATCGTCTTCGCGGCCTGTGGCGTGGTGACGTCGCCGTTGCCGATCACCGGAATCGAGCGCACGGCCTCGACCACCCGGCGGATGCCGGCCAGGTTCACCACGCCGCCAAAACCCTGCTCGCGCGTGCGGCCATGGACGAAGATCGCCGCCGTGCCGGCGTCTTCCAGCGCCCTCGCCAGTTCAGGGGCCGTGATGTTGTCGTCGTCCCAGCCCAGCCGCATCTTCGCGGTCACCGGGACTTTTAAGGCGTTCACCATGCCGCGCACGAGGGCCGCAGTTCTGTCCAACTCGGTCATCATGGCCGAGCCGCCGCCCACCTTGCAGACCTTCTTCACGGGGCAGCCCATGTTGATGTCGATCGACGAAACCCCGCGCGCCTCCAGCATCAACGCTGCGTCACGCATTTCCTCGGGCACTGAGCCGAACAACTGCACCGCCAGCGGCCGGTCCGCCGGACAGGTTTCGATGAGCTTGAATGCCTTGGGGTTCTTTTCGATCAGGGAACGGGCGTTGACGAGGTCCGTGGTCGCGAGGTCAAGCCCTCCGATTTCCCGGACCACAAGGCGGAATGGCAGGTTGGTGTATCCCGCCAAAGGTGACAGGAACAAATTCGACTTCAGATCAAGCGTCCCAAACTTCATGCTGCGCCCGTGCAGTCTAAAGCAGATTCCGTGGGTGGAAGAAAGGCGGAAAACCGTACGCTGCGCGGTCGATTATCCAGATTGTCCCTGTTCGTCTTCCTGGCTTGCGCGTCCTCCGCCGCTGAACTTCACCTGGCCGAGCCACTCGATTACCAGGTCATCCAACGCCAATCCGCCACCAGCGGCGTACTTCAGATCGCGGGCAGGCTGACTGCGGCGCTCGCTGAATCGGCCGTGGTCGAGGTGCGCTTGCCCGCCACCAACGGGAATATTTCATGGATCGCAGCGACCAATCTTCCCACCGGGAAAACCGAGTTCCGCGCAGCCATGGTCGCGCCGGTTGGTGGCTGGTTCCAACTGCACGTCCGCTTGCGTCGTGGCACTGAAACGCTGGCGGAAACCAATGTTGCCCACGTTGCCATTGGCGAGGTCTTCGTTATTGCCGGCCAGTCGAACTCTGCCAACCACGGTGAGAGGAAACAGCGGCCTGCGTCGGAGCGGGTGGCCGCATTTTCAGGCCGGCACTGGCAGCCCGCGTTTGATCCTCAGCCCGGAGCGACGGGTTCCGGCGGGAGTTTCATCCCTCCGTTCGCGGATGTCATCGCCTCCCGGTTCAACGTTCCGGTCGGTGTGGCGTGCGTTGGTGTCGGTGCAACGAGTGTGCGCGAATGGTTGCCTCGCGGATCAAGGTTCCCCAATCCACCGACCCTGACCGGTCAGGTGTCGCGGTTGGAGAACGGCGAGTGGGCGAGCAAAGGGCGTTTGTTCGACAATCTGGTCGCGCGGATGAGGCAACTTGGGCCGGGCGGTTTTCGCGCCGTGCTCTGGCATCAGGGCGAATCGGACGCAAACCAGCGCGACATTTCGCGCACGTTGCCGGGAGATTTGTACCGGCAGTTCATGGAGCAACTCATCCGTGATTCGGGCCGTGATTCGGGTTGGGCGCCGCCTTGGTTCGTCGCGCTGGTCAGTTATCACACGCCGGATGACACCGGCTCGACGGATATCCGCGCCGCGCAGGCCGCGCTTTGGAAATCCGGCCTCGCGTTGGAAGGTCCGGACAGCGATGCGCTTACCGGGCCTTTGCGCGACGGCGGTGGCAAGGGCGTCCATTTCAGTGACAACGGCCTGAAGGTTCACGGCGCGAAATGGGCGGAGAAGGTTGCGCCCTGGCTCGAAAAACAACTGGCCACTCCCGCCCGCATTCGTGGTCAATGAAACCCGCGGCGCTTGGTTGCAGTCTTTGCTCAGCGTGAAAACCAATTCTCCAATGAGAGTATTTGTGTCCGTTGTCATTCTCGCCGCCTTATGTTTTGCCGCTGGCGCTGCCGAAACGCCCCGCCCGCGTCCCTTGCCCGATGGCGCGCGGGCGCAACGCGACATCGCCTACATCGACGGCGGTCACGCACGCCACACGCTTGATGTTTTCACCCCGGCCACCGGCACCAACTGGCCGCTCATCGTCTGGGTTCACGGCGGGGCCTGGCTCGCCGGCAGTAAGGACAACTGCCCGGCACTGCGCTTCCTGCGCGAGGGCTATGCCGTGGCCAGCATCAATTACCGCCTGAGCCAGCACGCCGTGTATCCGGCGCAGATCGAGGACTGCAAGGCCGCCATCCGCTGGTTGCGCGCGAATGCAGGGCGGTTCGGCTACGACGGCGCGCGAATCGGCGTGTGGGGCAGTTCCGCCGGCGGTCACCTCGTCGCGTTGCTCGGCACGACCGGCTCGACGCGGGAGTTCGACACCGGGTCGCTTTCCAACGTTTCCAGCCGCGTGCAATGTGTGGTGGACTTCTTTGGCCCGAGCGACCTGACCCGCATGGCCGCCCAGGCGCTGCCCGGCAGCAAACTCGATCACGACGGGCCGGGGTCGCCGGAATCGAAGCTCGTTGGCGGCCCCATCCAGCAGACCAGGGAACTCGCCGCGCGCGCCAATCCGATCAACTTCATCTCCGTGCAAACGCCACCCTTTCTCATCCTGCATGGCGACGCGGATGACGTGGTTCCCATCGGTCAGAGCGAAATCCTCCACGCCGCGCTGAAGAAGGGAGGGGTGGATTCGACCTTCCACGTTGTGAAAGGCGCAGGTCATGGCTTCAAGAACGGCGCGGAGGTCGATCCAATGGTGACCGAGTTCTTTGCCAGGCATCTCAAGCCCGCGCGGCCATGATGCCAGCGTGGGCATGGCTCTTCCTGGCGGGGCGGGCCTTGACACTCGCGCCGCCGTGGAACCATTCCGCCCGGTGCTGTTGCGCCACGCGACCATTGGCGTTCATTCGTGGTTGGATAAATCGGAATCCAACTCGGAATCGGCGGCTGAATTGACACTTTTCCCGCCACCGTGGTACGTTCCGCGCCGTTTAGGCAGCGGGGCCAACGATGTCACATCTTAATCAACATGTGCTGGTCTTGAACCGGCTGTGGCAGGCGGTGAATGTCTGCACCGTCCGCCGCGCCCTCACGCTCCTTTTTGAGGGGCACGCCCACGTCGTCCTCAACGGCGCGGACGGCTCGTTTCACACGTTCGACTTCACCCAATGGCGCGACCTCTCCGAGCAGCAGCCGCATCCGGAGAGCATCCGCACCGTTTCGTTCAAGATCCGTATTCCGCGCGTCATCCTGCTCTCGATCTTTGACCGCCTGCCGAAGAAGGAGGTCAAGTTCACGCGCCACAATATCTTCGAGCGTGACCGCAACACCTGCCAGTATTGCGGGAAGATCTTCGACCGGCGCGATCTGAACCTCGACCACGTCATCCCGAAGGATCGCGGCGGGCCGACGACGTGGGAGAACATCGTTTGCTCGTGCATTGTCTGTAATACGAAGAAGGCCAACCGCACGCCCGCGGAGGCGGGCCTGCGATTGATCCGCAAACCCAAGCGGCCCAAGTGGAGACCTTTCGTGCAGGTCAACATCGGCACGCACCACGACAGTTGGAAGCACTTCATCGACCTTGCCTACTGGAACGTCGAGCTTGGCGAGGACGTGGGGTAGGCGGACGAGCGGTTGACGGGTGGCGCGGATCAGTTCCGCGCCGAGGTCTTCCGGGCGGTCTCGATCATCTCCCAGAATTTCGGATTTTCCTGCAACGCCTCGTCCTCGCCCACCGGCAGGCTGGAGCGGAACAAGAAGTCCTTGAGCGAATTGCGGCTGAGGATGCGATGCACGACCACCCCCAGTTCGTGCCGTTCGAAGTAAATGCGGTAGTCGCCGATGCGGAAGCGGTGCAGCGTCTTTCCGCTCCGTTCGAGTTTGCCGAACCTTTCCAGTTCCGTGCTCATCACCTCCTGCGGTAATCCGCGGAACTCGCCGAGAATGTTCAACTGGAGATCCTTCGGCATCCGCGACAATTCCGCGGCGCTGGTGGGATTGAAGATGATCTGGAACGGACGCATTTGAACTGGTTCAACGCACGGGCGATTTGCTCGGATGGTAGCGCGTACGGGAATCGAACCCGTCTCTGAGCCTTGAGAGGGCTCCGTCCTAGCCGATAGACGAACGCGCCATCCAAAACGCCGCGACATTGCGCCATGACCGCGGGCTGTGTCAACCGGGGCGAAAGACCGGACCGCTCGCCGGGTGGAAACCGCCGCCAAAATCCACACTCGACTCCGCCGGGCGCGCGACCAAGACTCCGGCACATGGCGACGACGATCTACACCAAGAAAACTCTGGGCCTTGAGACGGTCGAGCCGGCGGTGACCCCGCCGACGCACAATCCCGAGACGGCGCTGGTCAAGAAGCCGAAGTTCAGCTCCGGCAAGTCCCGCAAGCGCGACATCCCGGAGGGCCTTTGGACCAAGTGCAAGCAATGCTCGACCATGCTCTACGACAAGGAGCTGGATGAGAATCTCAAGGTCTGCATGAAGTGCGGCCACCATTTCCCGATCGGCGCGCGCGAACGCATCAATTCTCTTGTCGAAACATGTTCCTTCGAGGAGCTCGACGCGGAAATGGAAAGCGTCGATGTCCTTCAGTTCACCGGCGTGGCCAGCTACAAGGAGAAGCTTG
>CAYQWK010000075.1:0-18313 GCA_964420805.1 uncultured Bifidobacteriaceae bacterium
AACCGCTATTACCCGAGCAACAACATTGAGGTCATCAGCGCCGGCGTGCAGTTCATCACCGTGGCCAGCGATCCGGACGCCGACGCCAACCTGCTCGTGGACTCGTGGGAACGCGCCTTCCAGCTCAACAACCCGTGGGCCGACTCGGACGGCGACGGCTACCAGAACATCCAGGAGATGTTCGATGGCTCCGACCCGCGCGATGGCCTGGGCGTCCCCGGGACGGGCATTGGCGCGTTCGCTCCTCCCACGTTGACCATCGTCCCGGATGGTGCGGTGATCCGGCTGCGGTTCAACTGGCCGGCAGCCTACGTGAACAAAGTGCTCTTCGAGGTGAAATCCACGCCCGCGCTGGGCACACCTTTCACCACCGTGCCAACGCCCGCGCCCTCGTCACTCGGCGGTGATCTCTTCGAGTTGGTCGTGCCCGCGCCGATGACGACGGCGCACTTCTACCTGGTGACACTGTCGTTGCGGTAGAGGCTCGTCATTCGTGCCGCCATCGAGGCGAACGCGGCAAGACGCGCGACGGATTCCGGTGCGGATGAAGGTGGCGATCAATCGGTGATCAAGCCGATCCCATTGGCGTAAATCCGCGTCCTTTCGCGGTTCAACTACTTCGGCATCAAACCACCAGCCGGTAGCCCACGCCATGCACAGTGAGTAGGTGGCGAGGATCGTCGGCCGGGTCGCCGAGTTTCTTGCGAACCTGGACGATGCACTGGTCGAGCGTGCGCGTGGTGCCGAAATAGCCGTAACCCCAAACCTCGTTCAGCAGCCGGTCGCGCGAAAAGACTTCGCCGGGATGGGCGTGCATCAACTGAAGCAGCTTGAGTTCGCGCGCGGTCAAGTCAGCGGTCGTCCGGCCCCGGCGCAGTTGCAGGGTTTTGGGGTCGATCTCGCTGCTGCCAATGCGGAAGGAGTCTTCGCCGGGCTGGGGTTTTGCCACGCCATTAGAGCGGCGCAGGAGGGCGTGGATGCGGGCCACCAGTTCGCGCACGCCGAAAGGTTTGGTCACGTAATCATCCGCGCCGGAGTCGAGGCCAATGACTTTGTCGAGTTCCTGGCCCTTGGCGGTGAGCATGAGGATGGGGGCGACGAACTTTGTCGCGCGGAGCCGCTTGCACACGTCGAAGCCGCTCGCGCCGGGCAGCATCACGTCGAGGATCACGAGCGCGGGCTGGTGCCGGGCCACGGTCTCGACGGCCTTGTCGCCACGCGCGCAGGTGGCGACATCAAAGTCCTCGGTGCGCAAAATGGTTTCCAGCCCGAGCAGGATGTTCGGGTCGTCCTCGACGATCAGAATCTTCGTTTTCATGTCCCAACACTCGCCGGTGAATTCATCCCGGCGCTGCTTCCTGAAACTTTTCCGGCCGGAAGTTACCAGATTTTTTCCGGGCGGTAGCACACTCGGTGCCGCCCGGATGAAGACTCCGACACCGGAGCCGGCGGTTTATTAGAACAATTCTCCGGCCCGATGGTTGCGTCAGCCCGCCAGCGGCAGGCGGATGCTGAAACAACTTCCGCCACCCCCGCGCGGTTCGTGGCGCACGTCGCCGCCGTGGACGCGCGCGATCTGCCGGGCCAGCGTCAGGCCCAGCCCGGAACCCTGGATGCCGCTGCCGAGAGAATCGTGTGCACGGTAAAACTGCTCGAAGATCTTCTCCTCGCATCCGCGCGGCACGCCGGGGCCGCGGTCCAGCACGCGCACCTCGGCGATCACGCCATGCACGATCAATTCCACGGCCACCTCCCGGCCTTGTCCGGAGTATTTCTCGGCGTTGGAAAGCAGATTCACCAGCACCTGGGCCAGTGCATCCTTGTCGCCATTCACGGGCACGGGCTGGTCCGGGGTCCGCACAAGCAGCGAAAGCCCGGCCGCCTCGAGTTGCGGACGGAACAGCTCCGCGGTGTCGCGAACCAGTCCGGCGAGGTCGCAGCAGACGAATTGATAGCTCTTCTCGCCGCGTTCGATGCGGGCGAAGTCGAGGACGTTGTTGATGAGCCGGGTGAGGCGCGCGGTCTCGGTGGAGATGATCTGGAGGAACTGGCGGCGCTGGTCCTCGCCGCTCACGCGGTTCTCGGCCAGCAATTCAGAGAACATGCGGATGCTGGTCAATGGCGTCTTCAGCTCGTGCGAGACGTTGCTGACGAAATCGGTCTTCTGCCGCGCGAGCGTCACCTGCCGGTGCAGGTCCGCCGCAATGAGTCCGCCGCCGATCCCGATGGCCAGCACCATCACCGCCGCGAGCAGCACGAACATCCAGGTGAGCGTGCGCGCCGAACGGGTCAACGCCTCGGGATTCTCGACGAACACGCCGATGCGCCAGTGCGGAAGGGCCGGGCCGATGTCGCCAGAGACAAACGGCCGGCCCGCCACCGGCGCGCCCGCCACGGCGCGGCCGGCGTCGTTGAGCAGGGCCACGCTGGCGTTCTCGCGCACGCTCTCCGGCGCGCGGACGAGCGGCGCGGCCTGGGCGACGAGATTAGAGAGGTTCAACTGCGCGCCATAAATCAGGTCCGGCTCGCGCGCGCTGCGATACCACAGCAACACCTTGAGCTTGTTCTCGAAATAGCGAGCCACGGTGCCCTCGAAGGAGTCCCCGACCAGTTGCTTGAACTCGGCAGTGCCGGGAGTCAGGCGCACGGGCGGGTCAGATGAGGGCGGTTCCTCCGTTTCGCGGACCACGGCGAACTTGGCCTTGCGCGGCACATCGGGCGGGGCCTGCTTCGACACCGGCGGGTCGCCGGCGGATTCGCGGCCGTCGAGGCGGCTCAGATTGATGGCGCCCTTGGGGCTGTTCCAATAGACCTCGACGGATTCGCAACTACCGAGGAAGCGGTCGTTGTTCAGGCGGAACTGCCTTGCCTCGGCACGCTCGAAGAGGGACGGGGAAAGCACCGATCCATCGCTACCCACGGTGAACCCGACCTCGGCGTAGGCCCAGCGTTCACGCAGCGCATGATCGAAGCGGCCGGCGAGTTCGGCGGACGAACGGTCGCGGCGCAGTGCCTCGACGATCTGCGCGAACTCGCGCTGGCGTTCGCCGATGAACCCGCGCAAGTCCCCGGCCAGCGCGTCCGCCACGCCCTGGAAGAGCAACGTCTGCTGCTGCGCCACCACGATCTGCTGGTCGCGCGCCGAACGCACGGCCATCCACGCCAGCACGAGGCTTGGCGCGAACACGGCGACCATGAAGACCACGGCGATCTTTCTCATTGGGACGGCGGGCAAAACGTAGGACAGGCGCGCGGTGCGGCCAAACTCAATTCCGTTGGTTGAGACCGGCCGAACGCCTGACCTACGAAACTCTCCAGCTCAAAGCCCGGCCACTTGCGGGCGTCTGGCCGGCGGCACACTGGCCGCGGCGGCCAGCTTCCATGCGGCATTCACGAGCGCCTGGTCAGTCTTTCCAGCGAGGGCACGACGCACGGCGGGTTCGAGGAAGCGGCCGAGGGCCAGTTCGCGCACCACGCCGGCGGCCAGCGCCTTTTCCGCGGCGTCGCCCTTCTGGTAGCGATCGATCTCGCGGGCAATCGTGCGTTCGACTTCGGGCAGGATGACCTCGGCACGCCCGACCATGACGCGCGCGACGCGCGCCGGGCGCGGGGTGATGTCTAGGGGCAACACGCGATCAGTCCAACGGCGCGGCAGCAGATACAACACGCGTGTGCCTTCCTCGGCGAACCATTGGTCCTTCCAGGTGTTGACCATGGCGAGCGCCTCCTTCTCGAACAAACCCTGCCGGACCAGCGCGGCCTGCATGTCAGCCATGAGGTGTTGTCGCACGCCGCTCAACGGCCCGGCGACGCCGTCCCCGAGCGGAACCGTGCGCGAGTTCAAGGAGGCCAGCCGGTCGAGGAACTGGTAGCGCGCCTTTCCGCCCCGGATGGTGAGCACGAACAGGTCGGTGAGCGGTTCGAGGTTCCCGGTCGAGAGCGCCAGCGCAGCCTCGCCCGCGCCGACCCTCACCGTGAGCGGCGCGGTGAAGTCGCCCACGCCGCGGTAGAACAACAGGCGGTCATACTCCGCAGAACCAACGCGCGACTTCGGTGCGTTCATGCGCAGGAAGTTCGCGTCCGTCTCCCGAGCCGGGTAGTAGTGCGTCTCTTCCTTCTCCCGGATCAGCTTCGCGGCGGAGATCTCCGCGGTGTCGCGCGGCAGGACGTTCACGCCATGCCATTCGATGAAGCTGCTGCGCGCCCGCGCCTGTTCAGCGAGGTTCGTCGTCTCGAAGGGCCCGGTGCCGGTGGCCTGCGGATACCATTCGGTGATGCGGCCGGCCGGAAATTCCACGGACACATCCACCGTGCGCGCGCGATCCGAGTAGAAGTAGATCACGGGCGTCTCCATGCGAATCTTCGCAGCGGTCTTGCTCTTGGTGAAGGCGTCCATGAGCGGGAAGCCCGACGGGCGGAAGCGGTCGTACACGAAGCCTGGCAGGTCGGTCTTCGCAAACGGGTTCCACGCGACCTGCACGCCGTCCGCGCCCTGGACGGATGTGAAGGTGCCCCACTCGTGCGCGGTGAATTCCTCGGCGGCAGACACGCCGGCCAGCGAAGCGGCCAGCATCAGGATGGAGAGTCCATGGGTATTCATGACGCACCTCATTTCGCTTCGGCGACTGGGACGGTGGTTTTGACGAGCAGTTTGTGCAGCCCGGCCGAGGTGTCCACGAGGACGCTCTTGATGACGTCGCCCTGCTTGCCGGCGAGGGTCATCTTCGCGGTGATGGCGACGTTCGATCCCGCGCCAAGCACGTAGGGGCTGGCGGGAAGTTGCACGGTGGTGCAGCCGCAGGTCGCGCTGACCTGTTTGATGGTGATGGGGGCGGCGGTGACGTTGGTCGCGTGAAACGTGAAGAACGCCTCCGGTTCGCCTGGTTTGGCGGCGTAGGTTTTGGATTCTGCGTCGAACTGAAGTCCAGCGGGCGCGGCCGGCTCCCCGGCGAACGCACACGCAGCAAAGGTCAACGCAACGATGGAATGAAATGTTGTTTTCATGGCCGCGAGCCTGCCACCGGAAGGCGCGGCAGTTGTCATCGGGCCGTGAGGAGTTTGTAAAAGAGTTGTGCGGCGGGGACGGCGCGGCGCCGCCTCGCGAAACTCGTGTTCAGCCGAAGACGATCAGCGACTGGTTGATCGGGTCCTGCTCGTCGTGGCGGCGGAGCTTGTCGATGTAGAGGTCACTAAGGGGCTGGTTCTTCGAGACGAGTAGCAGGCCGCCGGAAGTGTAGATGCCACGGGCGAGAACCATGCCGGGGCGGAGTTCGGAGAGCAGCACCTCGCGCTGGCGGCGCGGCAGCGCGACGTGGGGCAAGCAGCGGACAAACGCGCGCACCGCCTCGGGATCAAACGCCGTGCCGCTGTTGGCTTTCACAAATTCGAGCGACGTGTTGCCCTCGTATGGATACGTGGCATAGGCGACAGCCACGCCAAGCAGGCGGGCCAGCCAGGGGATGTCCGCGCCCTGTCGGCGGTCGGGATAGCCAAGGCCGTCGTAACGTTCATGGTGTGCCCGAATGACCTGGCCGACATCTTCGAGCGGATCGACAAACGAGACGAGTTCCTGACCGAGCACGGGATGGTGCTCGACGAGCACGCGCTCGGCATCATTGAGTGAATCGGGGACTTTCTGCCAGCGGCGGAGCAATTCGCGCGGCACTTCGATCAGGCCGATGTCGTGGAGCAACGCCGCAATGTCGAGCACTTGGCGGTCAGAGGAAGAGAGGTTGAGACTGTCGGCAAGTGCGCGGCAAAGCTCCTGAACGCGGGTGGCCTGGTTGCTGAGAACCGGCCAGTAGGACTCAATGGTCTTGAGGCAAAGCTGGACGGATCGGCCGAGGTTTTGGCGGAGGGCGGCATTTAGCTTCTCGAGCTGAAGATTCTGCTCCGCCACGCGGGCGATCTGTGCGGCGAGATCGGCGTTGGACTTCACGGTCTCGGCCTGCAGTTCGCGGTTGCGCCGGATCAGATCGAAACGCTGGACGGCGTTGCTGATGGTGACGAGGAGTTCCTCGCGCAGCCAGGGTTTGACAATGAAACGGTAGATTTCGCCTTTGTTGATCGAATCAATGACCGTGTTGAGGCTCAACACGGCAGTGATGAGGATGCGCGTGGCTTCGGGTTGAAGGTTCTTGGCCTGGGCGAGAAATTCCAAACCAGTGAGCTGCGGCATTTGCTGGTCGGTCAAAATGACGGCGAACGTCTTCTGCTGTAGCAGTTCCAGCGCGGAGATGGGGTTGGAGACGGTAGTAACGTCGTAACCCTCGCGGCGCAGGGTCTCCCGCAGGGCGGCGAGGACGATTTCCTCGTCATCCACGACGAGAATGCTGCCTTTGTTGTCCGCTGGCGTGCTCATCAGGAACCGGTCCGAAGCAAGGAATTCAAACCCTCCAGGATGCCCGCCTCGGACATTTCATTCGTAATGGTCAGATGACCGCAGTGCATTAGTTCACTGTCCAATTCGTCGGCCGTTTCACCGGTGATCTGAAGGATAATCTTTATTTCCGGGTGTTTTTGGCGGACGGCGCGAATGGCTTCCGGCAGCCCGCTGTTCTGAGCGTGGGTCAGATAAAGAACGGCGGCGAAGCTATTTTCCTCGGCAGACAGAAGGTCGCGACCATCCTCGGCGCCAGCTTTCACGACGTAATAGCCGTTGGTGCGCAAGAACTCCGCGGTGCTGTCGATCAGCAGACCGGCCTCCCCCAGGAGCAGCAGGCTGCGGCGGGGCGCCGCGTCGGTCTGCGCCCGCTCGGCCTCCGTAAAATCCGCCTCCGGAATCCAGACGCGAAAGATCGTGCCATACCCCTCAACCGAGCAGACCGAGATGCCGCCGTGATGTTTCTCCGCACAATGCCGCGCGTTGTAAAGGCCCAGCCCGGACCCCTTGTTCACGGGCTTCGTCGTGAAGAACGGATCGAAAAGGACCGGGATGTGCCTCGCCGGGATGCCGCAGCCGGTATCCTCGACTTCAAGACAGATGCACGGCATGCGTGGCACGATGCCGACAAAATTCTCCGGCGCAGCCCATTCCGTGCGCCGCGAAGTCCGCACCGTGAACTGGCCACGGTCCGGCATGGCATCGGCGGAGTTAAGGGCGAAGTTCAATACCATCTGGCGCAGTTCGACCGCGTCTGCGTAAACGGGCAGGGATTCGGCGGAGAATTCCTTCACCACCCGGATGCGGCGCGGAAGGATCTTCTCCACCAGTTCGGCGAACTCGGTGACGATTTCGTTGAGGTTGTGGTAGTTGCGCTCGCCGGTCTTGGCGCGGTGCAGGCTCATGATGCGATGCACGAGCTGGCTGGCGTGGCGCGAATTGTTGCGGATGAGCGTGAGTCCCTCGGTAAAGGCGTGATCCGGCTCGACCTGCGCGAGGAACGTCTCGCTCAACGCAGTGATGCCAGCAAGAATGTTGTTGAAGTCATGCGCCAGCCCCATGGTTAGCATGGCCAGCGTTTCCTTCCATGCCGCGGCCGAAAGCCGCCGCTCGGCAATGGTCTGCCGGGTGATGTCAAGCCACACGCCTTCGTACGAAAGCAACAGCCCACTGCGCGTCCGCACGGCCTGACGATGTTCCAGGATGTGCGCGATCTTGCCGGTGACGGCGTGTCGCAGTCGGAAAGTCGTGGTCAAGGTTCCGGACACCTGCGCGCAACGGCGGACGTGCTTCTGCATTTCCTCCACGTCCGCCTCGTGAACCAGCACCCAGAACGACTTCGCCGGCCGCTGCCATTCCGAGGCCGGAATCCCCGTCAAATCTGCGATGTGCGGCCCAACAAATTGAAAGGTGAAATCCGGTCGTTGCGTGAAGATTACCCCCGGCCAGCGAAGAGCAAGGTTCTCAAGCTGCGCCTCGGCCTTTTGCAGCCGCAGAAAAAGTTCCTCACGCGGGGCCTGATTCGAAAGCTCTTCCTGCCAACCGGACTCGGCCAGTTCGGGAGACGGCGGCAGGATCGAACGGCACTGCACCGCCCACCCCGCCTCATGCCTGCTGATCGTGGCGCGCAACCAATGTCCGCGGGCCTCGTCCCAGGGCAACGCAACCTCCGCAAACGGGGCAGCTTGCTCGATGGCCCGTGCAACCGGATCGCCCGCCGACGGGCATCGCCGCGCCAGAACCTCGGTGAACTCCTTGCCCACCAAAACGTCGGGTTGTTCGTTCAGCCATTGCACCAGCCGCGGCTCCATGGCGCTGATGCGTCGGTTCAAGTCCAGCAGGGCGCAGCCACCATCGAGCCAGGGCAACGGCGGGCGCTCGATCGCAGGGTCTGGTTCAGGGGAACCGGAACGCGACCGGGTGGCGGCCCGAGCCAAACTGGATTTTTCGTCGGAACTCAAGTGAATGGTGCTGACGGCGCGAATGAAGCACCGCACCCGAAACCTGTAAATACCTCTTTGGGCGCAACCAGCCTAAATACCTGTCCATTAATTCCGAACCTTCAGTTCCCCCTTTTCCCAAAAGGAATTTTTCCTGACGCTCGCCGCGGATGCATATCGAACATGTCTCGACGCTCGACCGCCCGGACCTTGCGCCTTACGCGACGCTCCGCCGACACGAGCATCACAAGCGCGAAGGACTGTTCGTAGCCGAGGGTGACAAAGTGGTGCGGCGGCTCTTGGAAAGCAGTTTTGGCGTCGTATCTGTGCTGCTGCCATCAAGGCGGCTGTTCGAATTCGAGCCGCTCATCCGCGCACGCCCAGAAGATGTGGCGGTGTACGTGATGGAAATCGCAGAACTGGAGAAGCTGACCGGGTTCCCGTTCTTTCAAGGTGTCCTGGCCGTCGGAAAGATCCCGCAAGTTCACACGGTCGATTCCATTCTGGCCGTGACGCGGACGCCAAGGCTGCTGGTCGCCGTGGATGGTCTCACCAACGCCGAGAACGTCGGCTTGATCGTGCGCAATTGCGCCGCCTTCGGCGCGCACGCACTGCTGGTCGACGGAACTTCGGCCAGCCCGTTCCTCCGCCGCGCGGTGCGCAATTCCATGGGCACCATCTTCCAACTGCCGGTGGCTGAATGCGCGTCGCTCGCCGGCGCTTTCGCCGCGTTGCGACGAGCGGGCATCCGCATGGTGGCGGCGCATCCGCACACGGACCAGCGAACGATCGGCGATGCTAACCTTCGCGGCAATTGCTGCCTGGTATTCGGAAGCGAAGGGACAGGACTAGCGCCTGAAGTGCTGGGAGTATGCGACGAGGCCGTGGCGATCCCGATGCATGGAGGAGTCGATTCCTTGAACGTGGGCAGCGCGGCGGCAGTGTTTCTCTACGAAGCGATGCGGCAGCGTGGCGGGCCGATTGCAGGCTTCGGCAACTGACCAACAGATACACCAGTGTCTCGTTCTTGGGCGGAAATAGGACACGACGGGACACGAACAACGGCCTGACGGTGGCCGGGCTGCGGCGACATTTGCGCGCGGACCGATAGCGGCAAACACCCGCGACTTCTTGAATTCCTACAAGATGTCGCCACCGGAACCACGAGCGCCCCCCTCACGAAACACACGCCGCCACGCCGTCTGCAGGGACCAGAAATCGGGCTGGCAAAGCCCTTGCTAAACCGGCGCGGCAGCCATGAAAGCGCACCAACAACTCCGCATCACAGCCAGAGCAGCGAAAACTCGTTGCGGAGCGCGCCCCCCTTCCGGGCTGCCAAATCAAACGTCGGTCAACCTCAACCCTTCCCAAACATGATGCTCAATGCCGCCCTCAAGGACGAAAAAAGCTCCGTCAGCAACCGCGCGCCCGATCTCTGGCGCAGCTACCGTCGCAAACAAACCCGCAGCGCGTCCGAGGCCGGACTCGTCGAGGAATACATCCCGCTCGTGAAGACCGTCGTGGGCCGCGTGCAGATGGGGCTGCCTTCGCACGTCGATGCCGAGGATCTCTACAGCGCCGGACTGGCCGGGCTGCTCGACGCCATCCGTCATTACAATCCCAAGCTAGGCTCGACCTTCGAGACCTACGCGCGCGTGCGCATTCGCGGCGCGGTGTTCGACGAACTCCGCCGCATGGACTGGGTGCCCCGCTCGATCCACACCAAGGCCAAGCGCGTGCAGGAGGCCATGAAGACGCTCGAACAACGGAAGCGCCGCATCCCCACCGATATGGAGGTCGCGCAACACCTCGGCCTCACCCTCGACCAATACGAGCATCTGCTCGAAGAAATCCGCCCGGCAACATTCGTCTGTCTCGACGCCGCCGTCGGCGATGAAGGCGAATACGGGCCGCTGCAACACGAGGCTTTTGCCGATGCCCGCCAGGAAAACCCGCTCGACGGCACGGCTCGCAACGAAGTGGCCGACATCATCGCCGACCGTCTCGACCAACTGCCGAAGATGCAAAAGCAGGTGCTGGCGCTCTATTACTTCGAGGACATGCGTCTCCGGGAAATCGCTGAAATCTTCGGCCTCACCGAGTCGCGCATCTGCCAGATCCACTCGCAGGCCATTCTCGCGCTCAAAGTCCAGTTGGACGGCGTGCTCGAGAACTGAACGGGCCCAGACACAGCCCAACACATCCCAAAGTTGGTGGTGGTTTTGTCGCGCTGCGACAAAACAAGCCCGCCTTCAGCGGGCGACCCGTATCGCGCCAGGTGCGGTGAACGAGTGCCGAAATCCGGTTGCGCCGTTGAACGCGGCGCCACTCATCGCAGCGCGATGAGTTCCACCAACAAATCGCGGGAGGCACCGGCATCGCGCGACATTCGACATCCCGCCAGCGGCGTGGTTGACTCGCGGCCATGAAATCGCGCCTCGCGCTTTGTGCCGCCCTGTTCACCGCGTTCAACCTCCAAGCCGCCGTCTCCGTCTCCGTCGATGCCGGTGCCTTCGACCGTCGCGACACGGTTGTTTCCTTCAAGCTGCCACCCGGAATCACGACGGTCTCAGTGCTCAAGAGCGACGTTGAAACCGCACCAGTCCAATCCGATGCGGACGGCAACGCGTGGTTCATCGTCCGAGACCTGAAACGCGGCGCGACCCGTACCTACACCTTCGAGAACGCCGGGATCCGCGAACGCGTGCGGGCGGAGCGGGAGAAGGGGGTATTGCAACTCAGCGTCAGCGGCCGGCGCGCGTTCACCTATAATGTGGAGAAGACGGAATTCCCCCCGAACCGCACCGACCTGAAGCCTGTCTTCCACCGCGCCGGCTACATTCATCCCGTTTTCACGCCCACAGGTGCGCTGGTCACGGACGATTACCCGGCCAACCACAAGCATCATCACGGCATCTGGCTGTCCTGGTCCCACGCCATATTCGAGGGGCGCACCAACGACTATTGGAACATGGGTGCGGGCATGGGGACGATGGAGTTCGTTGCACTCGACCAGGTCTGGAGCGGTCCCGTCCACGCGGGGTTCACCAGCCGCCACCAACACATGGATCTCACCGCCAAACCTCCGAAAGCCGCACTGAACGAAACGTGGAACGTCCGCCTCTTCGCCGCTGGAGCGGACGCAGCGAAGCCTTGTTTCATCTTTGATGTGGAAGTGACCAACGCCTGCGCCACAGCCGCGCCTGTGAAACTCCCGCAATACCGTTACGGTGGCATTTGCGTGCGCGGCAACTGGGCGTGGAATGGCAAGGGCAAATCCAGCATCCTCACCAGCGAAGGCGAGACCGACGCCGCGCGCGGGGACAAGAATCAGGTCCGTGCCCGCTGGGTGCATCTCGGGGGCATGGTGGATGGCCGTTTTGCCGGTGTCGCCGCGCTCGCGCATCCCGGCAATTTCCGTTCCCCCGAGCCGGTTCGCCTCAATCCCGCCGAGCCTTACTTCAACTTCACGCCGCAGCAGGCCGGCGACATGGAAATCACGCCCGAGAAGCCCTTCGTCGGCCGCTACCGCTGGATCGTTGCCGATGACAAACCGGATGCCGCCGAACTGGACCGCATGTGGAACGACTACGCGCATCCGCCGGCGGTGACGGTGAAGAACTGAGGGTTACGCGAGCATGGAGATCGCCCGGTGCGTCGCGTGTCCGGGACGGGGCGTGAAGCACATCGGAAACCGCCTTGTTGTCAGGGCGTTCTGGTCTGCTAGTGTCCGTGCCACTCACATGCGACGAAGATTCTTTCTGGCCCTTGCGCCACTCCTTCTGGTCCTGGCCGCGGTGCCGCAAGGTTGCACCACACAACCGGCCGCTTCCGCGTCCATTCGCTTCGACGAGGCGCGGCTGCGCGAAATCGACAACACCATCACCAACGCCATCGCTGACCGCCGCACGCCCGGCGCGGTGTTGTGGATCGAACGCGATGGCTCGAACTACCACCGTGCCTACGGCCTGCGCGCCCTGGATCCGGTCGAGGAACCGATGACCGAGGAGACAGTCTTCGACGCGGCCTCGCTGACCAAGGTCATCGCCACCACGCCTTGCGTGATGATGCTGCTCGAACGGGGTGAACTCGAACTCGACAAGCCGGTGCATCATTACATTGACGAGTTCCGGCGTGATGGAAAAGACGCCATCACGGTTCGCCATTTGATGACCCACGTTTCCGGCCTGCGTTCCGGTCTGAGCCAGCGGCCCGACGGCCAGGCATCCGCCATCCAGATCGCCTGCCAGGAAAAGCTGGTGAATCCGGTCGGCACGAAATTCCTCTATAGCGACATCAACTTCATCCTGCTCGGCGAGATCGTACATCGCGTCAGCCATATCCCGCTCGAAAAGTTCGCGCAGGAAAACGTTTTCACGCCGCTGAAAATGCACAACACACGATATCTCCCGCTTCAATCGTCACGTCCCAACATCGCGCCTACGGAACGCGCCGGGGCCGGCTACCTCCGCGGCGTGGTGCATGATCCCACCGCGCGAAACATGGGCGGCGTGGCGGGACACGCCGGTCTCTTCACCACGGCGTCCGACCTCGCGCGCTTCGCCCGCATGATGCTGAACCAGGGCGAACTCGACGGCGCGCGCATCCTCCGGCCCGAGACAGTGCGCTTCATGACCAGCGTCCAGACCGCCCCCACCGTCGAAGGCCGGCGCGGGCTGGGCTGGGACATCGACACGGCATACAGCGGCCCGCGGGGCAGCGTCTTCCCGCTCGGCTCGTACGGCCACACAGGCTTCACTGGCACGTCGCTCTGGATCGATCCGTTCTCGAAGACCTTCGTGATCCTGCTTTGCAACAGCGTCCACATTCCCGGCCGTGGCGACATCCGCGCGTTGCGCCGCAACGTGGGCACGCTGGCGGCGCAGGCCGTGACCGGATTTGACTTTGCCCGCGTGTCCGGCGCCCTCGCGCCACGCGCGACAAACAACGTGGGGACGGCGCGATGAAACAGGCGGTCCGCCATCCGGACATGACCGGCTCGCCGCCAAAGCAGCCGTTAGCCGCCCTGTTCACCGCGCTCCTTTTTCTCTGCGCTTCGCCGTTGCTGGCGGTGGAGACGAATTCACCCGCCATCAAGATTGAGCGCCCGGGCATGACGAATCTGCACCGCGTTTCCGCCAACCTCTACCGCTCCGCCCAACCCGGCGCACAGGGCTTTACGGAAATCGAAAAGCTTGGCATCAAAACCGTCATCAACTTGCGCGCGTTTCACTCCGACAAGGACGAGATGCCGCGCGGCCGACGGCCGGACCTCAAACTCGAACAAATCAATTTCAACACCTGGCATCCCGAGAACGAGGATGTGGTGCGCTTCCTCAAGATTGTCACCGAAACCAATCGCGGGCCGGTGCTGGTGCATTGCTACTACGGCGCGGACCGCACCGGAACCATGGTCGCCTTCTACCGCATGGCGGTCGAGGGCTGGACCAAGCAACAGGCCATTGCCGAGATGACCGGCGACCGCTACGGCTTCCATGAGGTGTTCAGCAACCTCGTGCATTTCATCGAGAAGGCAGACGTGCCCGCATTGAAGAAGAAGGCCGGGATTGCATCGCCTTGAGAGGCGTTTCCAATGCGCTGCGCCGTCCTTCAAAAGAACCTGGAGTTCCCCGCCCGCGAGAAGCTCCAGCGCGCCTTTCGATTCGTCCCCGGACTTGCGCCGGCTGATTCGCACACCATCGGCGCGGACGCGTTCGGAATTCTCGTCAAAGACTTCCCGCCCGATCCGGCGGCGGCGATGGAACGCGCGTTGCGGGCCGAGGGCATCGAGACCGAGGTCGTTGACATGGCGCTTCTGCCGGAGCTGCCGCCGGTGAAAACGGTGCATCGCCTCGATTGCACACCAGAGCACCTCGTCATCTACGATCCATTGAACCGCCCGATCCCGCTGGCGTGGCAACACGTGACCATGATCTGCGCGGGCGCGGTGATGATGAGTAAATTCGTGTCGCGGAGCGCGACGGTACTGCCGTCCTCCCGGCACATCACTGCGCTGTCGTTCGCGCGGAAAACCACCGAGTCCCACGAAGAGCGGCACGCGACCCTCCTCGCCGAAATCATGGTCGCGGGTGGCGGGATGCGTTACACGTTTGCGGCGGATAAGTTCAACTTCCTCGGCCTCGGCGACCGCCGCACGCGCGACGTGACAACAAATTTCGTCCTATTCATTCGCGATCTTGCCAGCCACGCCAGCCAGGCCGTGCGCAACCTCGGCGTCGAGGCGCTGCTGCGGGATGAATTGTTCGAGTATCCAACCCGGGGCGCATTTCATGAAGAGATCACCTGGCGCCTGTTCCAACTAAGACGTCCCACATGAAAACCTGTCCCCTCGTCGTCGCCACCCTTCTCGCTGCCCTGGCGCTCCACGCCGCGCCCAAGCCCGAACCGCGCGTCCCGCCGGCGGGCTTGAAGATCAGTGCGGCGGACCGGGAGGAACTGGCCCGCGGCGCAGGGCAATTGGGCGGGGAGATTGACTCATTGCGCCGCGATCTCGCCGCGCGACCCGCGCTGCTTGAACTGCTGCCGGACGTGGTGATCTACCACAAGGCCGTCGATTGGGCGTTGCGCTACGATGAATTCTATCGCTCGAACGAGGTCGGCCTCGCGCGTGGCCTGCTCAAGCAGGGCCTGGAACGGGCGCGCCAGTTGCGGGCCGGCCAAACGCCGTGGATCACGGCCACGGGATCGGTCGTGCGCGGTTATCTCTCGAAGATCGACGGGTCGGTGCAGCCCTACGGACTGGTAGTGCCGGCCGGCCACGATGCTGCGAGCGCGCGCCGCCTCGACATCTGGCTGCACGGCCGCGACAACAACCTGACCGAATTGAAGTTCATCGCTGACCGGCAGCGCGGTTCGAGCGAGTTCACCCCGGCCGGCGCTCTGGTGCTGCATCCCTACGGACGCTATTGCAACGCCTTCAAGTTCGCGGGCGAGACGGACGTATTCGAGGCGCTGGCGCATGTGAAAAAGCAGTATCGCGTGGACAACCAGCGCATCGCCCTGCGCGGTTTCTCGATGGGCGGAGCGGGCGCGTGGCACATTGGCGCGCATCATCCCGGCGACTTCGCGGCGGTGAATCCCGGCGCGGGTTTCGTGGACGTGAAGAACTACCAAAAGCTGGGTGACAAGCTCGGGACCATCGCGCCGTGGGAGCAGCGTTTGTGGGGGCTTTACAACGCGCTCGATTGCCCGGTGAACTTCATCAACACCACGCTAGTCGCCTACAGCGGTGAAACGGACGGACAGAAAGCCGCCGCCGATTTGATGGAGGCCGCGCTCGCCCGCGAGGGAATCAACATGACGCATATCGTCGGTCCGAAGACCGGTCACAAATACGAACCCGCCGCCAAGAAGGAAGTCGCCCGACTGGTCGATGCCGCCGCCGCGCGCGGCCTTGACGTTCGGCCAACCAACATCTCGTTCGTCACGCGCACCCTGAAGTTCAACCGCGTTCATTGGCTCACTCTCGAAGGGCTGGAGAAACATTGGGACGAGGCGCGGGTGGACGCGCGGATTGTGCCCGGAGCGAATGGCGCGCTGATCGAGGTCACCACGCGGAATGTTTCGGCCTTCGGAATCAACCTCGTTCCGGCCGGCCTCGTCGGGCGCGGGGCGCGGTTCGTGGTAGATGGGCAGGACTTGGGAATGCAGAACACCGTGTTCTCGTTGCCGCCTCCGGGCCAGCCCGGCAGTTGGTGGAATTCTCGCGTGAAGAAGGCAGACGGAAAGTGGATTGGAAATTCCCAAAGCCCCGGCGCGACCACGCCATTGGCCAAGCGCCACAATCTTCAAGGCCCCATCGACGACGCGTTCACCGGCAGCTTCCTGATCGTCCGACCGACCAGCGACGCGCGCGACGCGCAAACCGCCGCCTGGCTCGCTGCCCGGCTGGCCAGGGCCACGAACGAGTGGCGTGCCCAATTCCGCGGCGACGCCCGCGTGAAGGACGACACCGCGGTGACGGACGAGGACATTGCCGCGCATCACCTCGTGGTATTCGGCGATCCCCAATCAAATCGGCTGCTCGCGCGGCTGATGAGCGGGCTACCGTTGAAGTGGACTCCTTCTGAAGTGGCACTGGGCGGCCGGACGTTCAGCACGGGCCACGTGCCAGTGATGATCTTTCCGAACCCGCTGAACCCGGCGCGCTATGTGGTGTTGAACAGCGGCTTCACCTTTCCTGAGGCTGGCTCCGGCAGCAATGCGCAGCAGACGCCGAAGCTGCCTGACTACGCCGTGCTCGACGTCGCGACCAACGGTTCCGTGGCGCACGCCGGGTTCTTCAATGAGCAGTGGAAGTGAGATTTCCACCGCGCGGAGGGAGTCCGGGATCTTCCTCGGATTCTATCGCGGCATGATCGCAGCCTGTTTGTTAAGCACCGCCACGCTGCCCTTCATTGGCAAAGTGTGGTGGGGCGATGTGCCTGTGCTCGCGATCACCCAAGTTCCAAAGGTCAAAGTCGCCAACATGCTTCGCGAGGACGTGGTGATGAAGGTCATTCGCACGCAAGGATGGTCGAGCGGGTCTTTCTCGCCGGACTTTACCAAGGCACGCACATTGGGTCTGGTCCTGGCCTACCTGCCGCCGGTCACGGTTGTGTTTTTCTTGGGTTGGCGACGCTGGCAACGCGCGCCGTGCTCGGGCCGAATGCTGCCGTGGATCTTCCTAGGAGTGTCGACATTGGATTTCTGCGCCACGCTCCGCCTGACGGGCGGGCCGGGGTTCACGATTTATTGACCGGCCACAGGTTCCAGGCCAGCAAGGTCGGGCAGGCGGAACGATTCCGGAGGTTCCGCTGTGCCGCTGGACGCGGCACTCGTCGCAGCGCGACGAGTTCTACCATCGAGAAATGAGCATCCTGCAAAAAGGTGAGATGCGCCCGGACCAGTTCCGCCGCCGCCTTTGCCCTCGACAGGACGCCTTCGGTTCGTAGTTTCAGCGCCACATATGACTGATCCGCGTTACACGAAGCTGGCCGACTTGTTGATCAACTACTCCACCCGCCTTCAGAAGGGCGAACGCGTGTTGATCGAAGTGAGCGACGTGCCAGACGAGTTTTCGGTCGAGTTGATGCGCGCGGCGCGAAAGGCGGGCGCGGTTCCAATCATCGAGGTACGCCACAGCCGCGTGACCCGCGAGATCATGCGGGACACAAACGCAAAACACGCCTCGCTGGTCCGCGACATTGAAATGGCGCGCATGAAGAAGATGCAGGCCTACATCGCCATCCGCGGCGCGGCCAACGCGAGTGAATCCGCAGACGTGCCATCGGAGCGGATGGCGCTCTACTCGAAAACACTGCGGCCAGTGATGAACTGGCGGGTCAACAAGACGCGCTGGGTTGTTTTGCGCTGGCCCACACCGAGCATGGCGCAAGGAGCCGGAATGAGCACGGAGGCCTTCGAGGATTTGTATTTCCGCGTTTGCACACTGGACTACCAGAAGATGGCCCGGGCCATGGAACCCTTGCGCAAGCGCATGGCGAAGGCGGACCAAGTCCACATCACGGCGCCGGGCACGGATTTACGCTTCAGCATCAAGGGCATCGGCGCGGTGAAGTGCGAGGGATTAAGGAATATCCCCGACGGCGAGGTGTTCTCCTGCCCGGTCAAGGATTCCGTGCAAGGGCACATCCAGTTCAACACACCGACGATTTACTCGGGCACGAAGTTCGAGAACGTCCGCCTGGCCTTTAAGGAAGGGAAGGTCGTCGAGGCAACCTCGAACAACACCAAGCGTCTCAACGAGATTCTGGATACCGACGCTGGAGCGCGTTACGTGGGCGAATTCTCGCTGGGTTTCCATCCGCACATTCTTAATCCGATGTGCGACATCCTGTTCGACGAGAAGATTGCCGGCTCGCTGCACTTCACACCCGGACAGGCCTACGAGATCGCCGACAACGGCAACCGCTCGGCGGTGCATTGGGACATGGTGCTCATCCAGCGCAAGGAATGGGGCGGCGGCGAA
>CAYQWK010000076.1:0-18263 GCA_964420805.1 uncultured Bifidobacteriaceae bacterium
GGACCGGGGCACGGTGCGCAAGTATCTGGCTGGCGCGGAATCAAAACCCGCCACGAACCCGCACATCGACCCGGACCCCGGGGTGGTGTCAAAACCATCCGGGAACCCGCACATCGGCTCCGCCGCTCGTCCCGGACCCACCAGCCTGTGCGACGGGTCCAAGCTCGGGATCAATGCCGCGCGTCTCCAATGCCTTTCGGCGTTCACTGCGCTGCTGACGTATTGCGGTTGTGTGAGCGAGCAACGGCACGCTTTGTCTCCATTGCCTTTCGGCGTTCACTGCGCTGCTGACCTGCCGGTGGCAGTTGAGAGTCAATCAGTTGTGAACCCGTCTCCATTGCCTTTCGGCGTTCACTGCGCTGCTGACGATTATCAAGAAAACGAAAGCTGGATGGACCGTAACCTCGTCTCCATTGCCTTTCGGCGTTCACTGCGCTGCTGACATCGTGGTGCAGCCAGAATTGATCCCGCAGGGCGTCCAGTCTCCATTGCCTTTCGGCGTTCACTGCGCTGCTGACCAGGGTGATGGTGGTTGAGATCGAGACGCGGAACGGCGGTCTCCATTGCCTTTCGGCGTTCACTGCGCTGCTGACGAACAGGGTTCGGTTGGCGCGCACAACGCACGGCAACGTGTCTCCATTGCCTTTCGGCGTTCACTGCGCTGCTGACGCTGGCGCGCGCGTCGGGTGGCGGGGCGAGTCGGCCCGGTCTCCATTGCCTTTCGGCGTTCACTGCGCTGCTGACTGGCAATGGTTTAGTTGGCTCGGCAAAGGCGCAACGTAGTCTCCATTGCCTTTCGGCGTTCACTGCGCTGCTGACTGCCGTGGTATTCGCGGCTATCGGGTTGGGCGCGGGGTGTCTCCATTGCCTTTCGGCGTTCACTGCGCTGCTGACGCAGAGATGGAATACCGAGAAGCGATTGCGGCTCACCGCGTCTCCATTGCCTTTCGGCGTTCACTGCGCTGCTGACGGCGCGCATCCGGTTTCTGTCCTGCGAGCCGCTGCTGTCTCCATTGCCTTTCGGCGTTCACTGCGCTGCTGACCTGACGGCGGAGGACAAGATCGAGATCGTGGGCGATGAGTCTCCATTGCCTTTCGGCGTTCACTGCGCTGCTGACTCGGCGTCCGGTTGCTGGAATGCGATGAAGCCCCGCGCGTCTCCATTGCCTTTCGGCGTTCACTGCGCTGCTGACGCGGCTCCGACTGGATCACCAGAAATCCGCGCTGTGAGTCTCCATTGCCTTTCGGCGTTCACTGCGCTGCTGACGCGCGGCAGTGAACGCGGTCGCTCTGATCCGCGAACATGTCTCCATTGCCTTTCGGCGTTCACTGCGCTGCTGACTCGGCGTCACCTACCAATACCTCTGTCTGGTGATGAACGGTCTCCATTGCCTTTCGGCGTTCACTGCGCTGCTGACTCACCGCTCCAATTCCAGGTGCTGGATCGCTGGCCTGAGTCTCCATTGCCTTTCGGCGTTCACTGCGCTGCTGACCCGCAGTGATGGCCCGGTGGGCGCGACGAAAACCCAGTCTCCATTGCCTTTCGGCGTTCACTGCGCTGCTGACGAGAGCAAGGAGATCAAGGAGAGCAAGGAGATCAAGGAGTCTCCATTGCCTTTCGGCGTTCACTGCGCTGCTGACAATCTGGACGCTTGACGATCCAGAATTGTCGCCACGGAGTCTCCATTGCCTTTCGGCGTTCACTGCGCTGCTGACGAATTCGCTGAAGGCAAAGCGAAATCGCTAAAGGGCGCAGTCTCCATTGCCTTTCGGCGTTCACTGCGCTGCTGACACTTACCTCTGATGAAGGTATGCTCTGGAGCGATGCAGGTCTCCATTGCCTTTCGGCGTTCACTGCGCTGCTGACTAGAAAACACAACAGAACGAGCGACAATGAAACAAGTCTCCATTGCCTTTCGGCGTTCACTGCGCTGCTGACAATGCCATTGCATTTCGATGCTTGGCACAGCGCGATGGAGTCTCCATTGCCTTTCGGCGTTCACTGCGCTGCTGACATGGCAGTTTAGTTGTCGAAAGACAAAAAACAGGCCGCGTCTCCATTGCCTTTCGGCGTTCACTGCGCTGCTGACCTGGCTTCGTGGTGCCAAGGGCGCGAATCAACGAGCTTCGGTCTCCATTGCCTTTCGGCGTTCACTGCGCTGCTGACTCAACGACGGCAAAGAAACGAGTTGTCTCTACATCGGGTCTCCATTGCCTTTCGGCGTTCACTGCGCTGCTGACGCTGAACTCTGCACTAAACACTCTGACGAACTTTGGTCTCCATTGCCTTTCGGCGTTCACTGCGCTGCTGACGCGTTGCATTCTCGCGCTGTTACGGGATGAGTTGAAGGTCTCCATTGCCTTTCGGCGTTCACTGCGCTGCTGACGAGGACTCTCATGTGACTCTCTACCTCGGTGACTGCGTCTCCATTGCCTTTCGGCGTTCACTGCGCTGCTGACGCGGCAGTGGTGGGTGCAGACGCTTGAAACGTCTGCCCGTCTCCATTGCCTTTCGGCGTTCACTGCGCTGCTGACTCGACGGGAACGTGATTCCAGGAACGAACATGCCGCGTCTCCATTGCCTTTCGGCGTTCACTGCGCTGCTGACACCAGTCCGAGGCTTCACGCCTGAACGCCGAGCTTGAAGTCTCCATTGCCTTTCGGCGTTCACTGCGCTGCTGACGTGGATCAGCAACGGTACGCTCTGCGTGTCGCACGTTGTCTCCATTGCCTTTCGGCGTTCACTGCGCTGCTGACCATGGGATGCGGTGTTGGAGGTGTGCGAGTGGGTGGAAAGTCTCCATTGCCTTTCGGCGTTCACTGCGCTGCTGACAAGGCGATTGCGGCAGCAATGGCTAAGGAGCGGGTAGTCTCCATTGCCTTTCGGCGTTCACTGCGCTGCTGACACTGCCTCCGCGGATGGCTGTGGGTAAAGGCGTTTTCGTGTGTCCAGGTCGCAAGGCTGTGGGGGCGGCGTGGGGTTCCGGTGAAGCCGCAGGGTGGAGGGGAGCCGATCGGAGGAAATCGGCCGTGTTTGACAGGCTTTGCCTCCAGGTCGCGGGGTGGGGGCCTGAGAAGGTTGCCGTGCCGTATCCTGGAGGTGCGGCGGTGCTCAAACGAGGTAGCACACGACCTTTTCGGCACAGGCCATGGTGCCGGCGGTGAGGGTTTCGCGGGCGGCGCGAGCGTCCAACCGGTAGGCGACGAGCCGGTCTTCCTCCTCGTCAATCTCACCGATCAGGGCCAGCCAGAGGGCGTTGAAGGCGTCCTGGTCGAGGTGGCACTCGAAGAGGCTGTATTGGACGCGGAGGCCAAAATCCTCGCAGACGCCGGCCACGCGGCGGAGGCGTTTGTCGTCGCGGATGTCGTAGGCAATCAGGATGAGCATCTTGTCCTCCGCAGGCGGGGAGCATTCGTAGGGGACGACGGGAAAAGCCTGTTGCCACCAGTCCTCCACGGCGGCGGGGGCTGGCCTATCGTGAGGGCGGGAGGTGTTTCCGCGCGAATGGGATTTGGGGCGCAAGGGTTCAATTCATGAGGAAGGGTTCGAAGCGGGCGGGATCCTGGAGGGCGGCTTTGAGCATGACGGCCTGGTGCTCAAGCTGGCGGCGCAAGGTGGTGCGGTGCGCGACGCATTCGCTCATGAATTCGCGTTCCATGCGGCGTTCGTACTGGAGAAAGAATTTCTTCCGGCCCTCGGTGTTGAGGAAGACGCCGCCGTCGCGGGACTCGAAATGGGTGTGTTGCAGGATGTCATGGTTGAAGAGGTCGAGGGCGAGGGCTTCGACCAGGACCGGGCGGAAGGGTTCCATGAGGTCGAGGGCGAGGGACCAGCGGCCGTCCTCGGTGGCGTGGAGCATGCCGATGGCGGGATCAAGGCCGTGGGAATGAAGGAAGGAGGCCATCTCGGAATAGAGGATGGTGGCCCCGAAGCTGATGCAGGCGTTGACGGGGTTGAGCGGGGGCCGTGTGCTGCGGCGTTCGAATGGGAAGGCCGCGGGAAGGTGCGCGGCCCAAGCCTGGAAATAGCGGGCCGCCGCCGCGCCTTCGTGGCCGCGCAGTTCCTCGATGCTGGTGCTGCGGGCGATCATGGAAAAGAAGGAGTCGAGCCAGCGGACGGCGGCGGCGGTGTCGTGGGTGGCGGGGGCTGTGTCTGTGCCGGCGGGGGCACTATCACCAGAAGCGTGCCGGGCGCGTGAGGCGGCCAGGCGCTGGAGGACGCGGCGTTGGTTGTAGAGTTTGGCGGTGATGATGCGCCCGGCCATGTCGCGGGCGAAACCGGGGGCGAGGGATTGCTGGTATTGGCGCAGGCGCGCGGCGCCGTGGGTGTTGTGGGCCGGGAGAAAGCCGCCCAGGAAGTCGCCATTCCAGGCCAGGAGGGTCACGGGAATGCGGGCGCGGAGGAGCGCGGCGAGGGCGTGGGAGGTGATCTGGGCGGACTCGGTGACGATGAGGCGGTCGAGGTCGCGCAGGGGGATCTCGCGGAGAAGTTCATCGCGCCCGGCGTCCGGGTTGCGACCGAAGACTTCGAGGCGCTCGCTCTTGAGGTGGACGCGGCAGTCGGGCTGGTTGATGCAGGCGGTGGGCATGGGTTGAATGCGTTTGGGGGACTGGTTCAGGTGCCGGCCTCAAGGGCACGTCGGAGCGCGGTTTCGAGGGGGGCATCCTTGAGAATTTCCACGATGCGGAAGCGCGAGGGCGGCTGGTTGTAGCGGGCCGGGTTCTCGGGGTTGAGCGGTTGAAGCCGGCCCGCCGAGTCCAGCCAGATGGCGCAACTGCGCGGTTGTTCATCGGTCGGCCACGGGTGGAGCATGGCCGGGTCGAGCCGGGCGGAGTCGGACTCCCGTTCCACGCGCAGGAACTCGCGCTGTTCCAAGGCGGCGCGGAGCAGATCGGCGGCGGTCAGGATTTCGGCGCCAGCCATGCCGCCTTCGAGGAGAGCGGTGATGCTGCCATAGACCGTGCCGCGTTGCTGGCAGTGGCGGCGGTAGAAGTCGCCATTGTGGAAGATGGGACCGATGAGGAGCCGGCCTTTGTCTCCGTGGGTGAGGAGGAAGCCGGGCTGCATCAGTTCGGAGTCCACCAAGCGGTGGGCGAGGACGCGTTGGGCCATTCGGCGCTTGTTGAAGCGCGTCTGGTTCCAAGTCATGTCTTCGGTGGGGGTGTCGATGGGTTTGTGCATGGTAAGTGTGGGTTGAGTTTCAGCGCCGCGAAGAGAACTTGAGAAGAGTCCAGCCGGCGGCGCCAAGGATGAGCCAGGGCAGGAGTTTGGCCAGCAGCCAGAGGGCGAACCAAACACCGACGACCGCGATCGCAATCCGAACGAGCAGTCCGGCCCAATCGAAGGAAGACCCGGAAATGCTTCGGTCCACGTGAACGTGGGTGTCTGCATCCGGCCTCACGACGATCTGGCGGCGGTGTTTTCTTTTCATGGCGTCATCCTAGGCCGGGCGCGCCGGTGCCGCATGCGCCCGGACGTCCGGGGATGTCGCCGTCGTCAGCCTTTGATGGAGATCATCGGGCCGGGGACATCCAGTGCGCAGCGGCCCTTCTGGGGAAGGACGCTGGCCAGCAATGCCGCGCCTCCGCCCGCGCGTCTGGCCTTCGTCCGAAGATCGGAGAGCACGCGGGTGAGTTCGCGTGCGGGATCGCTGGCACTGGCCGTGGAAGCAAAAGGCTTGTTGAGCGAATCATGGTGCCGCCAATTGCTCCAGTCGTTCGGCGGCGCCTGGCGGCGCACTTCTTTGCGAAAATCCTCAAGCTCGTTCAGTGCCTCATCGAACGCGCTTAACACCTGGTCGCCGCGCTTGGCGCGATTGGCGAAGAAAAGCAGAACCAAGTGCTCGCGCGGAGCCAGACGAAGGCGTGTCCCGTTCACAAGGCAATCGGGGAAAGCGCGGTCGATTTCGACACGGAGGTGATCGCCGGTCGCGCGTCGGACGTGTTCCTGGCACAGGATGACCAGGTTGCGGAATGACCCGGCTGGCTGCCCCAGCTCGCGCTTGAACAGATTCCGCAACGGCACGAACGGAACGTCGGCCAGTTCCACCCGCGCTTGCGCGGGGTCGCAGTCTCGTTTGTCGCGATCCTGCACCGGGCCGCCGGGCTGCCCGGGAAAGTAGAATTCGCGCGCGGTCTCAAAGGGTTCGTTGACCAGAACGTGGGTCAGCCGGTCGGTCTCACGCCCGGCGAGAGTCAGGCACGCATAGAGCAGCGCGCCCATGGTCTTGCGCCCGCCGGCCAGCGACGCAACGAGGCGCGTATCCGGATTCTCGACCACGCGCCGCACCTCATCCAGGACGAAGTCCGCCGCGGCGTCGTTGTCGCGCAGGGTGCGGAGATCGGCCAGTTCCTCGCTGCGGCCCGTGGCGGAGTCGGCGGCGGTGATGACGCGGATGTCGTCCGGCGTGGTTCCAAAACGCAGGCGGTTTTCGAGATCGAAGCCTTCCTCAGCCAAAGCCGCGCGCAGGGTTTCCCATGGCGTGCGTCCGCCAAAACGCGCGCAGGGCGTGAACAACTGAAGGCAGATGGTCTCGCGGCCCGCGACGGTGGTGACCACCACCACCCGCGACGGCAGGACCGGCTCCGAGCCGTCGCGCGGATGGGCCAGCGCCCAGATCGTTTCGGTCAGGACGGCCGGCGACATGCCGGTGACGGCGAGGAGGATGGTGTCAGAATGCGGAGCGCGGAGCACGGAATGCGGGATGGATGGCGCCGGTTTGGCGGAGGATTTGGAGGGGCGCGCGGATTTCGCGGAAGATGTTGAGAGGCGTTTTTTCATGAGAGTTGACGTTACGTGCGCAGAAGCGACTTGGGCCGGGGTGCCGTGGTCCAGCAGGCTGCAGCCGCAGGCAGGTACGACTCCAGGAGATTGCGCAGCCGGGCGGCGACCGCCTGGGTCCGAGCGGGATCCACCGGCTGCTTGCCGTGGCCATACATGGTTTCGTTGCGGAGCTGCAGGCCGTCGATCAGTTTCGGGTCGGCAAAGTAGGCGTCGGCCATCGGGTCTTGAAGTGATTCCAATGTCTCCCAAGCCTTCTGGTTCGTCAGGAACACGGCGCCGTTGCGCGCGCTCGAACGACGGAACTCGTCCGCCAGTCGGCAGCCCGCTGGCAGCAATTGCAGCAAGGATTCCAGCGTGTAGGGCGGTCGCATCGAATGCGCCTCGGCCAGCCGCACTTTGGCCGTCAATTCCGCGGCGCGGTAGTAGCGGGCGAGGGCTTCCTCGTGATCGCCCCAGCGGGCGAGTTCATCGGCACTGGCCAGGAGGTCGCCCAATTTGCCCGCGCTGAATTCGTCCGCGTCCGCGAGGTGTTTGAGATGGGAACGCAGGTCTTCGGAGAACCTGGCGGCATGGCTGGCGGCTTTGGCGTGGTTGAGCCGCTGCCACTCATGAAGGCAAAGCGCCTGCTCCCGGGCCGGTTGTGCTTCCGGCTGTCGGTAAGGCTTTAGCACGCGGGCGGCGGCGAAGAAGGCGCCGGCGCCAAAGAGACCGTCGGCCAGCCGCAGATCGCGTTCGAGGAAGAACTGTCCGGTGCTGAACGACGCCATGCGTTCCGTGCCGGTCCTGACCACGCCGTCGGCGCGCTCCCCCACGGTGAAAACGATTTCACCGATCTCTTCGTCGAGGGCCGCGAGGGTGGCGGCCACGCTCATCTGCTTGGTGCCGCTGGTGGGATTGACGATGAGCCGTTCGCCCTGGCGCAACTGTGTCCGCGCCGCGCGAATGACTTCCCGCAAACCGGTGCGGCAATCAAAGAGATCGTCAGGCCGCTCGATCTGGCGGAACGGCTGCGCGGGACTCCACGGTTGAAAGCCGCATCCAGCCGGTGCGCCATCGCGAACGATCTCGGCGAGGGCAGTCGAATCCGGGCTGGCGCTGGGCACCAGCCAGAACAGACGTGGGCAAAGTTGGTGGAGTGTGTTGACCAAACCTTGAGCAAGGTTGGAGTGGTCCCCTTTCGTGCCGGTGCCGACGGTGAGGATGAGGAGAGAGGTCATGGAGAAATCAAAGAAGCGGGCAGTTGTTTGAGCGAGGCGCGGTTCAGCCGGGAAGCTGGAGTGTTTGAATCTCGGGCAACGCCTCACGTCCGGCAATGCCCTGGATGCCACCGTAGAGCATGGCGGTGTGGGTGATGGCCTTCTGAAGTTGCTGCTCGCGCTCCTTCCATTGTTTGGCGAAGGCGCGCTGCTCGGCGGTCAGTTGCTCCTGGAGGGCGAGGAACGCCTCCACCACCGCCTGGACGTGCTGCCGGAATTCGACACCGCAGAGGTAATCGTAGAGCACCGACATCTTGTCCGCGCGCCCGGAGTTTTGCAGGCGCTGCCCGGCCGTGCTGATCAATCCCTGACGCAATGCCGCCGCGAGGACCACGGCAAACGGCGGTTCGCACACCCACACGCCGTCCATCTGACCGAGACCACGAATGCCTTCCGGCGGGCACGTGGTGACGATGACCGCCAGTTCAGCCTTCGCCTCGCGCTGGTCCTCCCTGAGTTTCTCCGTCCAGTCGGCGGACCAGTTCTTCGCGCGCTTGGCCTCCCAAAGAATAAGGCCGCAATCGAGGCCGGTGGCGGTGCGAACCCTTTGCGCCACGTCCGCGCCGCGCTGGCCTTTCTTGATCTCACTGACGTCGTCGGTGCGGAAGGCAGCCCGGAGCTGTGACTCCAGTTCCAGTTCCAGCGTCTCGCCCTGAAGCTGCATGGAACCTTGCTCGGCGCGCTGTTGCAGCGCGGCGATCTGTTCCTGAAGGCCCTTGATGACGTTGTCCTTGTCGGCCAGTTTCAGCCGCTCCGCCTCCGCGCCCTGCTGGCGCGCGGCGTCGGCAATCTTCTGCCGCTCGGCTTCGAGTTTGCGGGCCATCTCCAGGTCGAGACCCGCCTTGGCTTCCGCCAGTTCACGCTTCTCCTTGAGCAGGGCGAGTTCCGCGTCCTGCGCCGCCCTGAGTTTGCGCTGCTGTTCGTCGATGCGCTCCTGCTGCTCCTTGAGTTGCGCGCCCAGCTTCTCCTCGGCCTGGCGGCCGGCCTCGGTCAGGAGCCGCTTGCGTTCGGCATCAAGCTGGCGCGCCACCTCGGCCTGCACGCCCTCGGCACGTTGTTTCAGCGCGGCCCGATCCGCTTCGATCTGCTGCTCGCGCTTTTGCAGCGCGGCGTTCAGGTCCGTGCGCTTCCTGTCGAAATCGGCCTCCAACTGCTCGCGCAGCCGGTGCGACACCGCCTCGCTCAACGGAATTTCCGCGCCGCATTTGGGACAGGTGATGTTCGTGTCAGTCATGGGATGAGTATGGACGATGGCCGCCCGGGTTTCATTGGCGCGGACGTCCGGGGACATTCGCTCGGGGACTGTCCGCGAAGAGGTCCGCAAAGGGGAAGGCATCCATCTCGGCGCGGGCATTGGCCCAAACCATGGTCGTGATCTGGCGCGCGGCCGCGGTGCAAAGACGCTTCGGCTCGGGCGTGATGCCGACGCGGAGCAAATCCAGACGGTCCGCATCCCAGCAGGTTTGCACGGTCAGATCGGCCCGCAGCCGGCCGGAGGTATGGTGGCGGCAGGCTTCGGCCAGCAATTTGAAGCCGGCGTCGTCCAACTCGAAATGGATGCCACGCCACTGAAGCGCCAGCGCCGCACCGCGGGCGCCGTGGTCGGGGTCGTGATTGTCGTTATGCCGGCACGCATCGTGGAACACGGCGAAGCGGCTGACCACCTCGGTGCGAACTCCGGTATCCCGCGCCAGGCGCAAGCCGTTCTCCAGCACGCGCGCCCAGTGGCGGACACCGTGAATGCCATCCCAATTGAGCTGATACTGTGCGCGGATCGCCGGAATCAGCGTGCGGCTGAAAATGGGGGCATTCATCGGGGAGCGTGGTTGAAGATCTCCGCCAGACCGGTGACCGGCGAGTCGTGGAATGGCTTGCGGACGCTGGCCTCGCAGGCGGGAGGGCGGGTCTCACCGGCAACATTGAGCATCCGAGCGTGTGACGCTTCATCGTTTCTTGCGCGCGAACACATCCAGATTCTCCAACTCGCGTGGGGTGATGATTTGAATCCCATTTAACTCGTGCGCGCGCTTTTGCAGGTTGGCGGCGTTTTGTCCAAAGAGCGGTTGATACACGGCCAAAAACCGCCGCGTGAACTGCCCGCCGAGGCTGCGGGCCCGGTTGTCCAACTCGTCGAGCAACGGCACCAAGCGCGCCCTCGCTCCCCCGCGTTTGCAGGAGAAGAACGCCACCTGCACTCCGTCCACTCCCACGATATCTTCCTCGGGATCGAAGCCACCATGACGCTCCCCCACGTTTACGGACCAGCGCAGGTCGCGAAATTGGCCGCTGCGGTGTGCGGCATCCACGACCGCCACTTCCCACCAGGCGCCAGAAAGGAAAGTCAACGTGAGTTGAAGGGGACGAATCGCTGCAAAGTATTCCTGTGGAGCGGGGTGCATCGCGCGAGCCAGTTCCTCAATGCGGGAACGCGTTGCGTCCGGAAGATGAAATGCACCCTTTCGAGCGCGCACCAACCCGGCGGCAAGCGCCAGTTCGCCAACGCGCTGCGGCAGGCGTAACGGCCTGTCGAAAAGCAGCCGCCAGTCTTCCGCACGTCGCGGTTCGCGGCCGTTTGGGCAGAGGCCACTGGTGCCGTGAACAGCCTCCCAAGTGGAAGTTTCATCCCCCTCCGTGTCGAGGAAATGCCGCGCCAGAGCCAGATAGGGCTTCCAATCCCGTCCCGCAGTGACTCGCTGGCGGCCATTGGCGACGGCAATGGCATTCACCGTCAGCACTTTCTGCAGCGGTGTGAAGCTGTAGTCCTCACCGAGCACCGTGTGCAACTTCGGTCCGCTGTGGCCGTCGAGAAACTGTTGGTGATCCGTATCCACGTAGAACGAAGTTGTCTGTTCACGCAGGGCTGCCTCGTAGGCGCCAATGGACATCAGCTTGGTGCCACCGGTGAAGTTCACCACCGGCGTCAGCTTCTCCTTGCGGGCGGCCTCCATGGCCCGCAGGACGGCTCGCGACGTCTCAGGAATCGACGGCATCTCGGTAAGGCAGATGTTCTCTGGTTCGGACTGAACATGGGCCTGCCGCGCCGCCTCCACGATGCAGTCGGAGCGGGCGGCGGTTCTTGGCGTCACGAGATGAAAGAGCTTTGCGGGCTTGAGCGCGAGCACCGGGACCAGGTTTGGCATCGTCTGGTCGCTGATAAGTTGGATGAGGGCGAAGGGCTTTGGCATCTTCAATAAGCGGGTTGTGATTTAGAGTTGCTGCTTCGCGACCGCCAGCACCTGCGGCCAGGTTTGTTTAGAGGCGAGTGAGAGGAGCGTCATGTTCGGTCCTTCCTAGTTCGTGATCAGCTACTGACCATTGGCGATTCCCCCATGGTTCATCCCCATCAGCTCACGCCGCGCTCCTGAAGCAACACGCTCAGATTCCGCCCGACATCGGCTGCCTCCCGTTCACCCAGTGGTGTTTGTTGATAATGCTCGCGCAACCGCGCCGGTTCCAAAATGCCCAGCTTCAGCAGCGCCCGCAGCAGATCGAGATCCTTGGTCCGCCCCACCATCAGCTTCACCAGGGCCAGATCGTAGAGATCGAGCGCGAACACGTTGTCAAAGCCCGCCACCGGATGCAGCCGCGTTTCCCAGCCGGCGGGTAGCGCCTCGGCGATGACGGGTCGGAGGATGTCCGCGTAGTAACCCTGCCGTTGCTCGAAGGTGCTTTCGTGTCCAACCGCCTCTTTAAGCACGCCGGCCAGCGACTCGTCGATCGGCTCGACGAGGAGATCGGCGTCCAGGGACAGTTCCAGCGGTTGGCCCGCGTTGCCGAGTTGTGGATGCTCCGGCAGCAAAGAACTCGATCCCAACACCACGATGCGCTGCGGTTGGGCCAGAGCTTCAACGGACTCCAGAAGGTGCGTTAGAAATTGTAGGCGCATTCGGGGGTGGCGTGGCGGCGTTCTTCACGGGTGAGCACGCCAGCAAAGGGTGAGAAATCCCGCAAGCGTTGCGCGCTGTCATCTGGATCACGAAGCGCATACAGCAACGCCGCAAAACCCTCCGGCGTCTGCCGGGCGCGCAGGAGAATCTGCCGCCATTGTTCGAGGCGATGCGGGGCGGTGTGGCCGTTGGCCAGCCAGCGGTCGATGTTGTCGAGCGGAATGCGGAGCAGCGCAGCCCGCGTGGCCGGATCGGCCTGCTCCAGTTTGTCCGCAATCATCTCGTGCAAGGATTTCATGGCGGAGTCAGGTTAGCCGTGCCTCCGCGGAAAGGTCGCCGCGCGACCCGCGTCCGGAATCGTATGGCGGATGCGCCGTCCTCATTTCTCCTCCAGCGGGTTCCAGACACGGTCGAAGCCGAAGCCCTCGAAGTCCTTGACGTTGGTGGTGGCCAACTCGCCGACCCCATGATGCCGGAGCGCCAAGGCCAGGCGCGTGTCATAGATGCGGCGTCGCGCCAGCCCCGGCTGGGCGCAGCACTTCCAGACTTCGCCCATCAGCCCGCCCGGATAATCGACCAGTTCCCACTGCGGATGGCTGCGCAGCCGCTGGATGACCTCGGCGGCCGCCGGGCTGTCCAGCGGGCGTTTGACGACGGCGGGATTGCGGAGCAGCCCGTAAAGTTCCACCAGGCACAGCTCGCACAGAACGAGGCTGGAATTGCCGGACTGCTCCGCCAGCCACGCGGCGGCAGGCCGGTGCCACGCATGGTCCCGGTTCAGCCAGGCGAACAAGAGGTTGGTATCCACGGCGGTCATGGTCGGCGCTTGCGTTGGCGGCGTGGCACGTAATCGGGTTCGTTGGCCAGCAGGCGCCACTCGTCGTCCTCCACCGGGCCGCGCAGGCCGAGGCTCATCGGCTCCGGAGGCTGCCAGGCGTCCGGGGTCTTGGGTGGATAAGCCGGCAATGCCCGCTCCAGGCTGCGCCGGACCACCTCGGCAAAGCTCATCTCATACTCCACCGCCACGCGCTTGGCCTCGCGGTAAAGCTCGTCCGGGATCTGCACCTGCGTCTTAATCATGATGGTAAATTCCCATGATGGCAGATTGGTTGTCAACCCACCCTTCCGCGACGGCCTGCGCCGGCTTGTCCGCGGTCAATTCGTGCAGCGTTGTCATGGCACAGCCATGCTGGCAGCGCCCCGCACAAAAGCCACCGCGCGACCTGCGGGCAGATTGGTTTGTGGCTGAGTGAGGAGGGGCATGGCTCTGGTTACGCAAAGCGCGGGTCAATAACGGCGCGGTCGTGCTTCTGGGGGCGTCGGTGCCGGGCCAGTGAAGGTGTAATTCGCGAGCAACGGAGAATTTCTGCGCGATTGCATTCCAAGAATCCGCTCGGGCGGCGGCTCATACGCCAGCCAGGTAAATCGTCTGTTGCTGTTCCGAATCGGACGAAAGTGAACCGCACTTGCCTGGCGCGGAGTGCTGCTGCCAAGCGGAGACGGGTGCTCGGCTTTGTGTTCCTTGCGCAGCCTGTATCGCAGCCATGACGCCCAATCTTTCAGCGCGCTCGCGTAATCGCTGAAATCGTCCGGGGCGGTGCGCCGCCTGATGGTGAATGACTTTCTATTGAGCGAGTCGATTACCTTGTCGAGATCCATTGCCTGCTCGCAGTGGAACGCCCCGAGTCCTCGCGTTGCGCGCAGCCCAAGGGTTCCAAGCGCCAAGAAGGCACAGACAGCCTCGTCAAAGGCAGGCTGGAGGTTCTGTAAATCCCTTAACCAGGTAAGGTGAATCTTGAAAGTTGTTCCCGCAGGCAACGCGCCCTGAGCTTGCCATCGAGGGCCTTTGGCACCTTTGACTGTGGTTCCCGAGACCGACGCGTAATGCCACACGTAGCTTCGGGCCTCATTGGGCGAAAACACAGGAAGATCTCGCTGGAGAGTGGGCATAACGTCGGAAACGGTGATGCGGATACGGCTGGACGTCCCACAGCCGCCTGCCACGGTGCCGAAGATAAGACCCTCATCCGTTCGATTGCCACCGAGAGCACGAAACCACCAACGAAGTTGTCCGCGTATGGCCGTGGGGCGCATCTCCGCGACAGCCTGGTCGGCTCCGGCACAGAAACAGGGGGTAAGCAGCTCAAGGTCGAAAGTCTTTGTCTTCATGGCATCTTCCCTTCCTTTCCAGAGAACATCTCTTTGCTCAGTGCGCGAATGGCCAGTTCGGTTGTAGCGAACTTGCCGCCCTTCTTCTGTGCTTTGGCTTTAAGGTCATCCCAGGAAGTTCGGCGGCTGCCGGGTGCAGTTGCTTCCATTCGCATCGCGCGCACGATGGCCTTTTGTTCCTCAAGCGATTTGTTGGCAAAATTGTCCAGCGCGCTGCGGTACTGATCAGGCGTCAACTGGGCCAGCTTGTAGTCGTTCTTTTGTTCCGGCGTTAACCCCGCCGTGGCGGCGCGATCCACTTCTCGCCGTTGACGGGCCTCTTCTTCCTGCGCTTTGCGCGCAGTCTCTTCATCCGCTTTCCTTTTCACCTCAGCCATCGCCTGCTGCTGAGCAACGAGGAGTTTTGAGACCACGGACGGCGTCTGCTCGGTCTCAAACCATCCGTAGCCCGCCGCCGTCTTCGCTCCAATGCCGAAGCTCGCTAGTCCACTCGCCAGCCACGTGCCGGCGCGGATAACGAGCGGGGTCTCCGCCCCGCGCAAGGGCCGTAACGGAAAAGCAAAGATGTGTCCTGCGGCCACGGCGGGGAAAAAGACCGGCACGGGATCTTCGGTGTCGGCGGCGACGGCTTTCGGATCGTCGCTGGCGTAGTAATTCCCGTGATGACATGTCACCACATCGAGTTCGAGTTTCCCCAGCGCGGGCACTTGAATGCACAGCCCGTCCACCTTGCCTGTCCTGCCGATATCTACCACATGCGCGGGCAGGAAGCTGATGCGGCCGGCGAAGTGGCCGAAGTCTTTCGGGGATTCCAGCTCCTTGTGCAGAAGCGCCCTGCTGCATTGGATGATCACGTCGGGCCACAACTCCCCGCCCACCGCCCAGGCAAAGTCTGATTTGATCCGCCCCTCTTTGCTGCGCTTGGAGATGTCCCAATCCTCCTCGCCCCAGCCAAACGCACGGGCAATAGCCGTGAGGAGTTCCGCCAGTTCGCTTGCGGGCTTGGCCAGCTCACGCGCCTCCAGCAATTCCTGAATCGCCATGCGCCGCGTGCAACCTTTCACCGCACTCCCTGGAATGTAGGGCAGTCCGAAGCGATCCAAGCAAAGCCCGGCATTCTCCATCACTCCGCCAGCCATGTTGACCATGAGGCGGGATTGGAGTTGGGCATGCAGAGGAGGGTGCTCAGGCCAGACTCCCTCGGCAAACGCTTGCCTCGAAGCGCAGCCTGCTTTTGATGGAGGCAGCGACACAACGCGGTGGAACCAACCTTTGCGGGGCACCGCCTTGCCATCATCCTTGTCATCCGGAGCTGCGAAACGATCCAGAAACAGTGAGCGGCTCTCGCACTTTTCCACGTTCGCGCCAAGCGCATCGCGCGTGTCCTTGGGCATCCAGGTCGGCATCGATCAATCCTCCCCTTTGGTGGCGAAGCGTTTGAGATAGCCAAGATAGCGAAGCGACTCACTCGTGGCACGCTGGAGGTCTGCGGAGTCGCGGTTCGCGAGATCAGTGATGAGCGACTTTCCATCCGTGACCGACGTGGCGACCAACTCGCGGGCCTTGAGGTGCAGGGCCACTTTGTTCATGGCCTCCTTCATGTCCTTTCGGTTCTCCCCACCCCCGTCAAGGGTGAAGGCTGTGGCGGCGAGCAGACCGTTGTTTACGATCATCGCTGGAAGTTTGCTGATTGCGCGCTTGTCGAGCTTGCCGACGCTTTGAAGCGCGTGCGCCGCGCGGACTTGTTCCAGGTTCTTTTGCTTCTGGTGCATGGAGGCTTCCTTCCTTAGCTCAGTTTCACCGTGCAGTAGCCGAGTCCGGTGGACGCGTCGCCGCCGAACTGAAACGTCTTGTCGCCGCTGATCTTCGCGCCGAAGGCTTTCAGTGCGTCCGCCGCCGTCTTGTCTTTATACCCGTTGGCATTCAGGCGGCTCTTGGTCGCGTTCAACACGGCGTAAAACAACGTCTCGCTCGGCACGTTCTCCTGATTGAACAATCCGCCACCATCCGCCGTGCCCGTCTCGTCGCTGATGCGGACATGCTGCGCCACCTCACACGCGTTCTGGGCAAAGAAGCTCATCATCCCATCGCTCAAGATGACCAGGCGCGAGGTGATTTCGGGCCAGACGGAATCTTCCTTGAGCAAAGCGGCCAAATGCTCGCCCAGCTTGTGCAGGCCAACCCAGCCAAGCGCTTCAAACGTATATTCCTCCAGCACAACCTTGCTGCCGAGGGCGAGCTTCGACGTGGTGCCCGCATCGAAAACCGCTTGAGTGTCGGCAGGTTCCTTGAGTGCTTCGAGCAAGGTCGCTGGAATCACTCCATCCCGCTCCGCGCGCCGCAGCAGCAGCGGCGAGGTGATCCACGCAAAGCTGCCTTTGGCCGAGCGAATCGGGAACGCGAGCAGTCGTGCTTCGCCAAACAGGAGCGCCCCTGCGGCGGCGCTGTTCGCATCATCAGAGCCAAAGAGCCACGCGGCTTCGCCATTCCCACGCTTTCCCTCCACCAGCGTTTCATTCCAGTAATCCGCGAAACTCCCCTTGAGGCTCGACGCGGGAATGATCGGGAAGCCCGTGTGCCGTTCGCGCTGGATGGGCTGGTCAATCGCCCCCACGCTGGCCCCGGCGCCGACGTGGAGCGGGGTTCTGGTGAACAAATAGAGAATGCGTTTGTCGTTCATGGTTCAATGTTCATTGGTTTGGTTTGCAAATTCACGCGCTTGGACGTCCCCCGACCTCCTCGAAAAAGCTCCACGTGCCGCACACGCCCAGGCCGAAGCCCTTCTCGCCCATCAGCGTGCTGCGGCGGTTCTTGATGGTGGTGGGATTCGCATCGCTCCCCTGCCAGTTCAGCGCCGCAGCGAGTTTCGCGGCGTCCTCCTGCGAGTTCGCCTCGAAGTAATAGACCGCACCCGCCGGCACGGCCAGATGCGTTGACTTGGCGCCGCCTTCCGGCCGGTCAGTATCGTTCGCCAGCGCCCACCCGGTGACGGGAATGGGCTTGGGCACAATGGCAGCATCGAGTTTGGCGGCGATTTCCGCCGAGCCGTCCGCGAATCCGCGGCAGTGTTTGCCGTCGTAACTACGCCGCTGACGCTGGCCGGACCGGAGCATCACCTCGCCGTCCGACTGGCGAACCCAGTTCGGCAGCCAGCCTCCGCAGTGCGGGGTCAAGGGGCGGCCATCCCTGGCTTGACCGGGGATCTCCGGCCAGATGGCAGGAGAGAGAAGAACCCACTTCACGAGCCAGCGTTTCGTGCCGCCTCCGTCGCGACAGGCAAAGTCCGCCGTCTTGCCGCGTGGCAAAGGTAGCGAATCGACTTCACACCGGGTGGCGGTGCAAAGGCGTTGCTGGCCGCCGATCAGGATTTGTTGCGGTTGTTGGATGAGATCACGAACCAAATCAACCCGCTGATCTGGTGTACCATTCTTCTCGTCGGTCTTGGCAAAGACACCGAGGCGCCACTCGTCGCGCAGCCGCAGGTATCGGGCAGAGTAGATTTTGCCGGCGGTGTCACCCTGGCCGGTCGTTCCAGTCTCCGCGTCGATGGCGATGCCCACCGTGGTTTCCTGATCACTGAACGCGGCGTCATTGCATGCGTCTTCAGCGTTCAGTTCCCCGTTTGATGCATCAAGGTAGCGTTGGTAGGCGGCGGCACTCAGCCAGGCCTTCGCCTTGTTATCTTTGGAAGGCGGCAGTCGGTTGGCGACAGCATATTCGAGCGGGTCGGGCAGGCTCGACACCACCGAGTCGAAGGTGGCCGTCGGTAGCAGCGCCGGATTCAAAGTGTCGTCCACAAGGTCGAGTGGCCGGGGGAAATACCAGGTGTCTGAGCCAGACGCACAGTGAACCGGGAAAGGGCCGGCGCTGACGAGCGAGCCGAATTGGCGGTTGTCCTTGCCGTCGCGCTCCGCATCCCGTCGCTGATCGTGCGCGTGGCCGTTCAGACCGGAGCGATGGAGCGCGGCGTGGAACGCAGCGTCCGTGACGTTGGGCAACGGCCAGGCAGCGCCGTGGCCGGCGAGCGAGCCTTCCATGGGCCGGCCGTCGCGGAAGAACAGGACATCGGTGGGCTGGAGGAGAATGGTGTTGATCGGGTTCATGCGTGGCCTTTCGGCTCGGAGGGTTCGTCAACGGTGGCGGCGGTACGATGGGCAAAGGCGACGG
>CAYQWK010000077.1:0-11050 GCA_964420805.1 uncultured Bifidobacteriaceae bacterium
GGTCATAGCGGAGAAGCATGTAGGGATACTCGCGCACCGCGCGCCGAAACTGCCCACTCCCTACGCCGATTACCCGAACCCCGCGGCGTCGGTTGTGACGCTGCGCCCCGGTGCGGGTGGCTGCACCACGGGTCCGCTGGGATTGCGCAGCAAACGCCAGCAGGGTACGGAGACGCTGGTGGATAACGTCGAAGTTGCCGGGGCCGCCCTGGCGAAAGCTGCGGCATCAGAGCACCGCCTCCTCTACGCCACGACCCAATTGCTAACTCCGCTGCACATTTCAGGCACCCCGCAAATCACACTCCGGCTGGCGTCAAGCAAGCCGGCGGCGAACCTCTCTGTCTGGCTCGTGGTGTTGCCGTGGGCGGACGGCCCGGTCGGGCCGTCGAACATCATCACGCGCGGTTGGGCCGACCCGCAAAACCACGCCTCGCTGAAGAGCGGCGGCGATTACCATTCCGTGAAACGCGGCGAGCCACTGATCCCAGGCAAGTTCTACAGCCTCACGTTCGACCTTCAACCCGATGACCAGGTGATTCCGGCTGGCAAGCGGATCGGCCTGATGGTCTTTTCCAGCGATCGCGACTTCACGCTCTGGCCCAAACCGGGCACCGAACTGACCCTGGACCTGGACGGGACCAGCCTGCGCCTGCCGGTCGTGGGAGGTCGGACCTGGTTTGAAGAAGCTACGGGGGATGACGAACGACAGGACTGAACTTCCGAGCATGACCAAGATTTCCGGGAATGAAAAAACCTTCGACGTCATTGTCGTCGGTGGCGGGCACAACGGGCTGGTGGCGGCGAGCTATCTGGCCAAGGGGGGCAAATCTGTTCTCCTGCTCGAAGCCCGCGACGAAACCGGTGGCGCCACCACCAGCGTGAAACCATTTCCCGAATACGACGCGAGGCTGTCGCGCTATTCCTATTTGGTCTCGCTGCTCCCCGATCAAATCGTCGCTGATTTAGGCATCAACTTCAAAACGCTCGAACGGTCTGTAGCCTCCTACACGCCCTATTACCGGGAGGGGCGGGATGATGGGCTGCTGGTTTCGTCTCAATGGGATGAAGCGACCGCGAACAGCTTCCGACGGCTCACCGGATCGGATCGCGAAGGCAAAGCATGGCGGGAGTTTTACGGCGAGATTGCCGAGTTGGCCCAGCGCTTCGCCCCGAGCATGCTCCAGCCCCTAAAGAGCACGGCGGAGCTCAAATCAGAAATAGGATTGCCCGAGGTCTGGCGCAACCTGATGGAGGTTCCGATTGGCGAAGTCATTCGCGAACAATTCAGTGACGACCTGGTGCGTGGCGTGGTTCTGACTGACGCGCTCATCGGCACATTTGTTTCGGCCAATGACCTGCAGGCCAACCGTTGCTTCCTCTACCACCTCATCGGCAACGGCACCGGCCAATGGCGCGTGCCGCAGGGCGGAATGGGGGCGCTCGTTCGGGAGTTGATCCGCGTCGCAACGTCAGCTGGTGTGGAGATCAAAGTCCAATCAAAGGTCGTCGCACTGGACAGCAGTCTTGGAGGCGTCCGCGTGGAAACGGAGTCTGGCCATGCCTACATCGCGAAGGATCTTCTCTTCGCCGCCGCGCCGCAATACCTCGCCCGTCTGCGCGGGCGGCCCGAGCCCAAGTCTCTTGACGGATCGCAGTTGAAAATCAACATGCTCCTGACGCGCCTGCCGCGCCTCAAATCCGGTGTGGACCCGCGCCTCGCCTTCGCCGGCACTTTCCACGTCAACGAGAGCTTCACCCAATTCGAGACCGCCTACACTCGCGCTCGCGGCGGGGAGATGCCGCTGCCGCTGCCGCTGGAGATGTACTGTCACACCCTGACCGATCCCACAATTCTCTCACCAGAGTTGATCGCCAAGGGCTTTCACACCTTGACCCTCTTTGGGCTCCATACGCCCGCGCCGCTATTCGATGCCGATCCCGACGGGGCCAGGACGCTGGTCCGGGAGCGCGCCATTGCCAGCCTGAATCAATACCTCCTTGATCCCATCGAATCCGTCCTCGCTCCGTGCCGCGATGGCTCGCTGGCGATCGAAGTGAAATCGCCGCTCGACCTGGAAAAGGACGTCTCACTGCCCCGCGGAAACATCTTCCATCGCGACCTGGACTTTCCATTCCTGGAAGAGGACACGGAAGGAGGGCGGCAACTCTGGGGCGCGGAAACAGACGACCCGCACATTTTTCTCGCTGGCGCGGGAGCCCGTCGTGGCGGCGGCGTCAGCGGCATCGCCGGTCACAACGCAGCGATGGCGGTGCTGACCAGGCCTTGATCAAGAAGCTGAAGCTTTTCGGACCTGCTTTTGCCGTTCTGATGGCGGCATCCGTCAGTGGAACGTGACGATGGGCGATCTCTGGAACCTCTTTTTCTCCCTGAGGAAGCATGAGAATCCGTTTCTGGATCTCAGTTTCCGTCAACGGCGACTGGAGCTGGGTTGTCGCAGGCGTCCTTGGGCACAAACTGAAGACATGTTGTCCAAATGGGACGGAAGGAGAACCGGACGAGCGACGGCGAATCGAAGTCGCTGCCGGATGGCTATGAGACGAATAGCCCCGCTCTATTGCATTCTACCTCTCGCACAATTTAGTCTGCATCAGACAACCCATGAGACACACTCTTTTCTCCATCCTGACGTTCGTCGTGTTGGCGGCGGCATCGTTGCGCGGCGCGCCGCTGGTCTTTCAGGGCACGGACGGGCCAGGCAAGGGCAAGCACATCGTCTTCATCGCGGGGGACCACGAATATCGCTCGGAGGAAACGCTGCCGGCAATGGCGCGCATCCTCGCCAAGCACCACGGGTTCAAATGCACCGTGTTGTTCGACATTGATGCGGACGGTCACATCAGCGCGGGCGACCCCTCGAACATCCCGGGCTTGGAGGCGCTCGCGTCTGCCGACCTCGCGGTGGTGTTCCTCCGCTTCCAGCACCTGCCCGCCGAGCAGATGAGGCACGTGGACGAGTATCTCAAACGCGGCGGGCCGGTCGTCGGTTTGCGCACGGCCACGCATGCGTTCAGCGGGACCAAGGAGCCTTACGCCAAATACAATTACAACGCGAAGGAGCCGGGCTACGAACTGGGCTTCGGTCATCAGGTGCTGGGACAGACGTGGGTCGGGCACTACGGCGCGAATCATCGGCAGAGCACGCGCATCACGATCGTCGAGGACAAGAAGGCGCATCCGATTCTGCGCGGCGTAAAGGACATCTGGGTGCAGGCGGGCGGCTACGTCGGCAAGCCCACCGCTGGCGAGATTCTCACGAAGGCCCAACCGCTCAACGGTATGACGCCGGACTCGCCCGCCGATGCGACCAAGCCGCCGATGCCGTCGGAATGGACGCGCAGCTACAAGAGCGCGTCGGGCAAAGTGGGGCGCGTCTTCACCACGCTGTATGGCACTTCGGAGGACATCACCAACGACGGCTATCGTCGGATGGTGGTGAACGGTGTCTTCTGGGCGCTGGGCCTGGAGGATGCGATCAAGCCTGACTTGAACATCGCGTTCGTCGGTCCGTTCAAGCCGAACACCTTTAACGCCGGCGGGCACGCGCGCGGCATCAAGCCGGAGATGTACGCGGGCTTCGAGAGCCCCATTCCAGCCAACAACAACACGCGCGGCGGCGAGCCGAAGAAGGCTGCCGCGACGAAGACTGAATTCAAACCCGCCAAAGCCGCGGAAGCCACGACGAAGACGGAAGGGGCGCCCGCGACGTTGGTGACGGGCAAGCCGGCGCGGTTTGTCCGCATCGAGCTGCCGGGCGACAAGCGCATTCTCACGCTGGCGGAAGTGGAAGTCATCAGCGGCGGCAAGAACGTGGCGGGCACTGGGAAGCCCAGCCAGTCCAGCACGCATGGTGCGGCTGTGGCGGCGCGGGCGATTGATGGCAACAAGGATTCGAATTTCGGGAAGGGCGGACAAACCCACACCGTGAACGCGGGCGAGAAAGATCCGTGGTGGGAGTTGGACCTCGGACAGCCGACCGCGGTTGAGAAGATTCAGATCTGGAACCGGAGCGGATTTGAAAGCCGCCTCGATGGCTTCACCGTGAAGCTCCTGGATGCGGACCGGAAGGATGTGTTCCGCGCGACCGATTTGGCGGCGGCGGAGTCCGTGGTGATCGACGTGAAGAACCAGGGCACGCCGACCTACCTGACCTACGCCGGTAAACCAGCCCAGCCCGCGGCTCGGACAGCGAAGCAGGGCGCCGCGAAGAAACAGCCCGCCGCGACTCCGCAGCCCGGGCTGGCCAGCGTGCCGGCGGACTATCGAGATCCATCGCCCTTCGCGTTCAAGAAAGGCGACGTCGTGGCGATTCTCGGTAACGGCCTGCCCGATCGCATGCAGCACGACGGCTGGATGGAGACGCTGTTGCAGAGCCAGTTGCCGGAGTTGCAGGTGCGCTTCCGCAACATGAGCGCGAGCGGCGACCGGCCGAATTCCTTCCCGCGCAGCAGCGGCGCGATTTCCATGACGACTTATTTGCAGCATGTGAAGGCCGATGTCGTTTTCGGCTTCTTCGGCTACAACGAGTCGTATGCCGGCGTGGACAAGGCCGATGACTACCGCAGGCAGCTCGTCGATTTCGTGAAGACGACGCGCGGCGCGAAGCCCAACGGCGCCAGCTTCCCGCGCATCGTGTTGTTCAGCCCGATCGGGCATGAGAATACGCGCAATCCCAACCTGCCCGACGGCCGGGAAAACAACGTGCGGCTCGAAGCCTACACACGGGCCACCGAGGCGGCGGCGAAGGAAGCAGGCGTCGCGTTTGTGGATTTGTTTCATCCGTCGCTGGCGCTTTATCAGTCCGCCGCCGCGCCGCTCACGATCAATGGCATTCACCTGACTGAGGAAGGCAACCGCCAGCTCGCCGAAGTCATCGCGCGCGCGTTGCTTGGCAAGCCGGTCAGCGCCTCAGCCTCCATGGAAAGCCTGCGCCTCGCCGTGACCGACAAGGACATGCACTGGCACAACCGCTACCGCGCCTCGGACGGCAACGACGTGTGGGGCGGGCGCTCGACGCTTAAGTTCGTCAACGAGCAGAGCAACGCCGAAGTGTTGCAGCACGAACTCTCCATGCTCGATGTCATGACTGCCAACCGCGACGAGCGCATCTGGGCGCGCGCCGCCGGCCAGGACAAGGCCGTGAACGACAGCAATGTTCCTAAGCCCGTGCCCGTCATCTCGAACGTCGGCGGCGGCAGCAAGAGCAGCAGCGCGATGAAGGAGGGCCGGTCCGAATACATCAGCGGCGAAGAAGGCATCAAGCACATGGCCGTGGCGAAGGGTTTTGCCGCGAATCTTTTCGCCGACGAACAGCGCTTCCCGCAGCTCGCCAACCCGGTGCAGTTGCAAGTGGACGCGAAGGGAAACATCTGGGCCGCCGCGTGGCCCACGTATCCGAAATGGGAACCGCTCAAGCAGATGAACGACGCCATCCTTACCTTCCACGACGACAACAACGACGGACGCGCCGACCGCGTCGTCGAGTTCGCGCGCGTGCAAAATCCGTTGGGCTTTGAGTTCTGGAACGGCGGCGTGATCGTCACGTGCATGTCGGACCTGCTCTACCTCAAGGACACGGACGGCGATGGCGTGGCGGACGTGCGGACGGTGCTCTTCCAGGGGCTCGACTCCTCCGACACGCATCACGGCGCGAACAATCTCATCATGGGGCCCGACGGCGCGATCTACTGGCAGAGCGGCGTCTTCATGCAACACAACCACGAGCATCCGTGGGGACCGTCGTTGCAGACCGGAGCCTCGGCCATGTATCGCTTCGACCCGCGCCGCTTCACCATCGCGCTGCACGCGAATAACTCGCCCAACCCGCACGGCATCGCCTTCGACTACTGGGGCTACCACTACGCCACTGACGGCACGGGCGGGAAGGCGTATCAAGTGCGGCCCAGCGGCAACGGCTTCAAGATGACCGAGCTGCTTAAGAAGGAGGTGCGCCCCGTGACCGCGTGTGAAGTCGTCTCCAGCACGCATTTCCCTGAGTCGATGCAGGGCGATTTCCTCATCTGCAACGTCATTGGTTTCCTCGGCATCAAGCACTACCGCCTCGAGCGCAATCCCAGCACCGGCGCGGTCTGGGGCGAGCCGGCGGGCGATGAGCTTACAGTCATAAAAGTCAACGCCGACGGCACCAAGACCGAGGACAAGTCACGCGGCCTGCTCATGAGCGGTGACAAGAACTTCCGTCCCTCCGACGCGATCTTCGGCGCGGATGGCGCGCTCTACTTCGCCGACTGGCACAACATGATCATCGGCCACATGCAGCACAACGTGCGCGATCCGAACCGCGATCACACGCATGGCCGCATCTACCGCATGACGGCCTCGGGCCGGCCCTTGCAGAAGCCGGTGGCCATCGCGGGGCAGCCCATTCCCGCGCTGCTCGAAAACCTCAAGCACCCGACCGATGGCGTGCGTCATCGCACCCGCGTCGAACTCAGCGCGCGCGACTCGAAGGAGGTCATCGCCGCGACCAAGGAATGGATGAAGCAGTTTGATCCCAGGAAGAAGGAAGACGCGCATCCGCTGCTCGAAGCGCTTTGGGTGCATCAGCAGCACAACGTGCGGAAGGTCGAGTTGCTCGATCAGTTGCTGAAATCTCCCGAGCCGCATGCGGTCATCGCGGCGGGCACCGTGAAACACCTCTGGTTCAACGTGGAGGCCTCGCAACGCGGCGGCCTCATCGCCGCGACTTCCGAAGCCGCCGCGCAGAAGTCCGGCATCCTCTCCGACACGCCTTCGCTCACCACCATCCGCATTGCCACCGTGCCCGAGCGCATGATGTACGACGTGAAGGAACTCGTCGTGAAGCCCGGCAAGAAGATCAAGCTCACCTTCGCCAACCCGGACTTCATGCCGCACAACATTCTGCTCGTGCAGCCCGGCAAGGCGAACGATGTCGGGGAGAAGGCGATGGCGCTCGGCGCGAAAGGCTTCGAGGTCGATTACGTGCCCGACAGCCCGGATATCATTTGGGCCAGCAAGCTCGTCGATCACGGCAAGGAGCAGGTCATCGAATTCAGCGCGCCGAAGACGGAAGGAGCTTATCCTTACCTCTGCTCGTTTCCAGGCCATCACCTCGTCATGCGTGGCACGCTCATCGTCACGGACAACCTCAAGGAGTTCCTTGCCAAAAACCCCCAGCCGACGACCGCGTTTACCGAATGGAAGCTCGCTGACTTCCGCGACGACTTGAAGCGCGTGGGCCAGCACCGGAATTTTGCCGGCGGCCAGCAATCCTTCACCGCGCTCGCCTGCAACCAGTGCCATCAGTTGGGGAAGGACGGCGGGGCCTTCGGCCCGAACCTCGGCGACGTCGTGAAGAAGTACAAGGGCGACGCTAAAGCGGTGCTGCAGGAACTCCTCGAACCCTCCCGCAACATCGAGGAGAAGTATCGCAACGTGATGCTGGAGACCGGCGACGAGAATTCGCCCAGCGGCATCATCCTCGTCGAGGACAAGGACACCGTGACGATTCAGACCGGCCCGACCGCAGCGCAGGTGCAGAAGGTCGCGAAGAGCGCCATCAAGTCCCGCCGTCCCTCTGCGCTTTCGCTCATGCCCGCCGGCCTGCTCAACACCCTGGACAAGGAACAGATTCTCGACCTGCTCGCGTATCTCCTCGCCGAGGGCAACGCCAAGCACGCGGCCTTCCAGCATGCGCACTGACCGGCGCTTCTCATGAAATCGCTCCTCGGCTTTCTCGCTCTTCTACTGCTTTCGCCGGCGGCCCTGCCCGCCGCCGAAGCGGCCACGAAGCCCAACATCGTCATCATCTTCATCGACGACATGGGGTATGGCGACATCGGGCCGTTTGGCGCGACGAAGCAGCGGACGCCGAACCTCGACCGCATGGCGCGCGAAGGGATGAAGCTCACGTCGTTCTACGCCGCGCCGGTCTGCTCGGTGTCGCGGGCGCAGCTCCTCACCGGTTGCTACGGAGCGCGGGTGTCGGTGCCGGGCGTGTATTTTCCCGGCGGCAAGAACGGCCTGCACCCGAAGGAATTCACCATCGCAGAGAGGTTGAAGGAGCGCGGCTACGCCACGACGATGGTCGGCAAGTGGCACGTCGGCGATCAGCCGGAGTTCCTGCCCACACGCCAGGGCTTCGATCATTACTTCGGATTTCCGTACTCGAACGACATGCTGAAAAAGTCGAAGGCGACCGGCCAGCGCGTGGTTCCGCTGCTTCGGGATGACAAGGTGGTGGAATTGCTGACCGAGGAACAGCAGTCGCGCCTCGTCGAACGGTACACGGACGAGGCGGTGAAGTTCATTCGCGAGAGCAAGGACCGTCCTTTCTTCCTCTACCTCGCGCACAACGCGGTCCATACACCGCTTCATCCCGGCACAAACTTCGCCGGCAAATCCGCCAATGGCCGTTTCGGCGACTGGGTCGAGGAGACCGACTGGAGCGTTGGACGTGTGCTCGACACCCTGCGTGAACTCAAGCTCGACGCGCGCACGATGGTCCTCTTCACCAGCGACAACGGGCCATGGCTCATCAGGGGCGCCGACGGCGGCAGCGCCGGTCCGTTGCGCGGTGGCAAGGGCAGCACTTGGGAGGGCGGCATGCGCGAGCCGACGCTGGCGTGGTGGCCAGGCAGGATTGCGCCCGGCAGCGCGTGCGATGCGGTCGCTGGAACGATCGATCTGCTCCCGACCGCCGTGGCGCTGGCCGGTGGCACCGTGCCCGCCGAGCCGGTCATCGATGGCCGGGACATTTCGCCGCTCTTGTTCGGCAAGTCCACGCAGTCACCGCGTGAGGCGCATTACTATTTCGCTAATTACAATCTCCAGGCCGTGCGGCAGGGGCCATGGAAGCTCGCCATCGCGGCTCAACCTGAAGGCATGGGAAAAGAGTTGCCCAAAGACGCGACCAACCAGGCGCCGCGCCTCTACAATCTCGACCGAGAGATTGGCGAGCGGACGAATCTCGCCGGGCAGCACCCCGAAATCGTCGCGCGCCTCAAGGCGCTCGCTGCGAAGATGGACGCGGAAATTGGCGGCAAGAATCCGTCGGCGCGCCGTCCTGCTGGTGAGGTTGCAAGTCCTAAGACGCTTTACCCGACTGAAGCCGACAAGGTTACCGAACCAGTCGCGCTCGAAACTTTGAAGCCCGGCGCGACCGTCGTCTCTTCCGCCGCCCCGCAGGTCGCCGGGAGAGCCTTCACCATCTCCTGCACCGCCGAGACCACGCAGCGGGATGTCATCGTGCTCGCTCACGGCGGACGGAGTGCCGGATACGCGCTGCATGTGAAGGCAGGCCGCGTCGCCTTCGTCGTCCGCACCGGCGCTGACGATTTCTTCACCGAGTTGCTCACGAAATCGGAAGTCACCGGCACCGCGCGCATCACCGCTGTTCTCGCCGCTGACGCCACCATGACGCTCACGGTGAACGATCAGCCTGTCGTCACGGGCAAGGCGGACGCACTCCTTCCCCGACAGCCGGCGGAAGAATTCTGTCTCGGCCACGATAGCGGAGTGCCCGTCACCACCTACACGGCCAAGGAACCGTTCAAGGGCACCATCACGAGTTTGAAGATCACCATGCCGTGAAAGGATTGCTGCTCATTCTGTGGGTTTCACTCAGCGCGCTGCACGCCGCCTCCTTGAATCCCAATATTATTTACATCCTCGCCGACGACCTCGGGTATGGCGATGTGCAGTGCCTTAATCCGCAACGTGGCAAGATCAGGACGCCGCATTTCGACAAACTGGCAGGGCAGGGGATGACTTTCACCGACGCGCACAGCGGCTCGTCTGTTTGCACACCCACGCGCTATGGATTGCTCACCGGTCGCTACGCGTGGCGCACGCGGTTGCAGCGAGGCGTGCTGGATGGCACCGATGACCCGCCGCTGATCGCGGCCGACCGGCTGACCTTGCCCGCCATGCTCAAGCAACATGGCTACACCACTGCGGCAATCGGGAAATGGCATCTGGGCTTCAACTCCACTCTGCCACCGGATGCTGCGAAAGCTGCGGGCACGAAGAAGGGCAACAGGAAAATGGGTGAAGGCGGACTGCCCGCCGGATCGCGCATCCTTGGCGGGCCGGTCACGCGGGGCTTCGATTATTTCTTGGGCTGCTCGAACGCCCGCACGATGTCCGGTCTCATCGAGAACGATCGCGTCATCGAGACCATTGAACCCATCACCATGCTGCCGCGGCTTGGCCAACGGGCTGTTAGCTATGTCGCCGAGCGCGCCGAGGCGGCCAGGGCGGGCCGGCCGTTCTTCCTGTACCTGCCGCTCACCTCGCCGCACACGCCGCTTCTGCCCTCCACCGAGTGGAAGGGGCGCAGCGGCTTGGGCGACTACGCGGATTTCGTGATGCAGACCGATGCCCTGGTGGGCGACGTGCTCGCGGCTCTGGACAAGCACGGCCTCGCGGACAAAACGCTTGTCATCTTCACAGCCGACAACGGCTGCTCACCCGCCGCCGGCACGGACAGGCTGGAGAAACAGGGGCACTTCGCCAGCGCGCGGTTTCGAGGCTACAAGTCCGACATCTGGGACGGCGGACATCGGGTTCCGTTCTTGGTGCGCTGGCCGGGCGAGGTGAAAGCCGGTTCGCGCAGCGCGCAACTCATCTGTCACACGGACTTCATGGCGACCTGTGCCGAACTGCTCGGCGCGAAACTTCCCGACACCTCCGCGGAAGACAGCGTGAGCATTCTTCCCGCATTGCGCGGCAAGGACACCGCGCCGCTGCGCGAAGCGGTGGTTCATCACAGTATCCACGGCATGTTCTCCATCCGGCAGGGCCCTTGGAAACTTGAACTCTGCGCCGGCAGCGGTGGCTGGGGCAAACCGGGTGACGCGGATGCGGAGAGGCAAGGTTTGCCGGAGGTCCAGCTCTACGACCTGAGCGCGGACATTGCGGAGGCGAAGAACGTGCAGGCGGAACATCCCGAGATCGTCGCACGCCTCACCCGGTTGCTCGAAGGCTACGTCGCCAACGGTCGCAGCACACCAGGCTTGAAGCAAAGCAACGATGTCACCGTGAAGATTC
>CAYQWK010000077.1:11060-18217 GCA_964420805.1 uncultured Bifidobacteriaceae bacterium
CCAGGCAACAACAACCCCAAGTCTTCCAAGGAATAGTCATGCGCCACATCATCCTCGTTGTCCTCAACGTCCTTTGCTCTTTCGTCATTCGGCCTGCTGTATTTGCGGCCGCGCCGCGTCCGAACATCGTCCACATCCACGCTGATGATCATTGGCCGGCCGGATTGCACACCCTCGGCAATCCCATCCTGCAGACACCGAATCTCGACACACTTGTCGAGCGCGGCGCCACCTTCACCCGCTGTTACACCATGGGCTCGATGATTGGCGCCGTCTGCACGCCGAGCCGCACGATGATACTCACGGGTCGCTTGTGGCGAAGTGATGGACCCATACGAAATCGCCTTTCGCAAAACTCCGGTTCTGTTGCGCTATCCGGCTGGCGAGAGTGACCGAGTGTATGCTTCCAACGCGCGGCGCAGCATGGGTTATCACGATGATTCCTTTGCCTGGGCGACGCTGGAGACCGGCCGCAAGCAGGACGAGTGGTTCTATCTGACCAATCTCCGCAAAGCCGGCCCCGAGGCGATGGTCCGGTGGCGCAATTCTCCAATCGGCGGCGAGATTCGTCCGAACCCCTGGCCGTGTTTGTGGAAGGCGGAGGGATGTGAGAAAGGACAGGACTTCGCCCGTTGCGTGAAAGAGGCACACGCGAGCTGGATGATCGACTCAAGCACATCCCGCCCGCTCACCGTAGCGGAACAGCCGCGCGCCATTAAGGCTGCGCGCAGCCTCGGCTACGAGTTGCAGGTGCTGGAAGCTTCGGCCGCCACGGTGGGCAGGCAGTTGAAAATCTCCGTGACGATCACAAACCGCGACGTTGCGCCGTTCTACGCCGATTGGCCGGTGCGACTCATGATTCATAATTCCGCCGGGCACGAGCCGGTTGTTGAAATGCCCTTCATGCTCAAGTCGCTCTGGCCTGCGACTGCCGACACCCGCTCCATCGATCTGAGCCTGGAGAATGTTTCTTCAGGCGAAGTGACGTTGTTGCTCGGCATCTTGAACCCGCTAAAAGGCGGAGGCTCATTCCGCTTCGCGAATCTAGGCCGGGACCGTGATTGCGGTGGCTGGCCCACACCAGGAAGGGCGAATGTTCCATAACCTCCCTTGCGTCCAGAAAAGGTTCATGGAAGGAAGCGCTGAGCAACGGTTTCTCTGTCAGTTGATATCTTGTTTGTGACGAGCGCTTCCACCGTGCTCTTTGTTGTTCATTGCGCTGGAAAGCTGAGCATGCCGTTTCGGACCTCCGCCGGGACGGAACGACCGTTCAAGATCACCTTGGGCTGGTTGCGGACTTTGAGCCTCAGCGCGCGCACATCGCCGCTTACCTTCACATGGTCGTCGCTGATGCGAAGGAACGCGCGGCCGGTGAAGGTGAAGCTTTCGCCGTCTCCGGTGAGGTTGATGGGCTCCGTGTGGGAATCCCAGAAGGCGTAAAGCACGCGGTCATTTACTCCACTTTCCAGCTTGCCGGTGATACTCAGCGCCACGGCGGTTTTGGTTTGTGCGATGCGCTGGACGCTGGCGAGGGGAGGGGAATTCTTCTCGAAAGGCTCGTGGACGGCAGCGAACACGGTTTCGGTCGCATGACGCCGGACGAGCAAAGTCGTGCCGCCGATTTCGTTGGGCTGGTTTGATTTGTCGCCCTTGTTGGCCTCCTTGCCCCGCGCGCGGCGGCTCTCGGGGGTGCGCCCGGCGAACACAGTCGTGCCCGGCTCGCTCAGCATGTGGACGCGCACGCCAATTTGTCGATCATACCACGGCACGCCCATCACGGAGTCGTTCGAGTTCGGGAGCGCGCAGTTTTGCAGCACGGTCGCGGTCCATTCGCCGTCGTTGGCGACGAGCTTTCTCACGTCCTTGATGGCGTAGCGGTCGCGCTCGACCGGGTCTGCGAATTGTTTGGCCACTGCGCGATTCTTCAAGTCATAGAGTTGGTCCAGGCCGAGTTCGTCCGTGGATTTCCAGGCATTGTCAGCGACGAGATTTCCCAGCGCTTGAACCTGCCAGTCGAATTGTCGCCGACGGTCACTCGCGAGTCGGTGGAGGTCGCACAGGTATTCACGCGTGAGGAACAGCGCGCGTTCCATGTCTACGCCGGGCCAGACGTCCTTCTCCTCGCGGCGCAACTCCAGGTTGAGCGTGGAGCCAGCGAGCGGTTGACGATTGTCGAGCGTGACGTTGCCGCCGACGGGTTTGGCGCGCGCGGAGACGAACTTCACCAGCGAATCGAAGCTGCTGCGCGTCGGGACTTCGCCGATGGGATTGGGCCAGTGCGGATGGTCGCGCTTCGGGTCGGTGTCGTTCAACTCGTACTGCAGATTGTCCACCATCACGCCGCAGAGCCCGCGCGGGCTGTCGGTCCACGGACAGCCGCCGCCGTAGCCGTTGGAAACTTGCCGGTTTAAATAAATCGGCCGATTGAAGGCGTGGAAGCCGAGCAGCGAAAAGGCGTCGTGCGCGTAGTGGACGTAATAGGTGGCGAGTTGAAAGGCGACGGCGGGCGCGGGCGACTCCCAGTAGACGGGCGATTCCTCGGCTCGGAGAAAAGCAAAGCCGCGTTCCCGCGCGACGTAGCTCGGCGCCGGCGGCGGCATGACTTTCTTAATGTCGATTAGAGGGCAATCCCAGAACAGCGATGGCGTGTAAACCGTCTCGCCCGGTTTGCGCATCTGGGCGAGGAAGTAGTCGAAGTGCGCATCGGGCCACTTCACGTGGGCCATTTCAAACCAGTGCGGCGCGAGCATTTTGTCCACCTTGGCATTCTTGTGGTCGCGACCGTTCATGTTCGCGGCCATCCAGACGCGGTTGCCACCGGTGCCGCCCGGCAGAAATCCGTCCACGATGGATTTCTGGAAGACGTAAGGCGGTGCGCCCTCGACGCTGGAGCCGCGGGCATCGCCCATCGTGATTTGCGGGTAATGCGGCAGACCACCGGGAATCTCCACGCGCGGGTAACCGATGTTCACGACGCTCTCGACGTAGCGCTGCATGGTCGCGCCGCCTTTGCCAGTGTAGCCAAAGCCGAGTTCATTCAAGCCCAGCCGCTCGACGCCGCGGCACCAGAGGAACATCTCGCCGATCATCGAATACTGTTTGCCGAACTCCTCGCCGTAGAACTGGCCATCGGCGAGATAGTCGTCGAAGTAGAACTTCCAGCCGCCGTTCGAGTTGAAGCACTGGCGAATCAACTTCTCGTCGCGCAACGCCACGGCCATCAGATGCGCGGTCATGGGCCGCGGCCACTGCATGTTCGGCAGCCAGCTCGTGCGCGTGAACTTCAGCGTCTCCTCCTCGCAGTGGTGTTTGATGAAATCGCGGAACGTCTTCTCCAGTCCTTCGCGCTCGGTCTCGGACAGGCGGTCGTAGAGCGCGTCGTAGCGCAGCACGCTGAGGTATTGGTCGTAATGCCGCCCGCCGCCGGTATCGCCGAGAAACTTGCGCGGGTCGTTGCCGATGAGGCTGAGAAGATATTTCTTCTCCGCTTCGACCGGCGCATCGTCGCCCATGACAAGCACTCGAAACAGGTTCCGGACCGTGGCGCACTCCCTTTTGTCTTTCAGCATGGCCTCGTAGCGCGCCTTGGCCCACGGCTCCGATTCGATGCGCTTGCGAATGACGGCGGCTTCAGTACGCGTCCAGAGCATGAAGGGATGTTCCACGGCGCCCGCGACCAGATTGCAGGCGGTGAGGACAAGGAAATGGGCGACAAGAAAATGGGAACAAAATCTTCCTGTCCCCCATGTTCCTGTCATCGCTCCCCCGGTTGGTCGTGCGTGCTGCGTGGCGTTCGCTCTCTCTTTCATGGGTTGATCACTTTCCCGCTTCGATGACGGTGATCTGTTCGACGGGCTTGGCGGTTTGAATCAATGGTTCGATGCCGCGCCCGAACTGCCACGCGACCACTTTGATCTCAATCGGGAACTTCGCGCGTGCGGGCACATCGGTGATTTTCAGATGGCCGTTCTCCACGGCCGCGGGCCCGTGCGCGACGTAGAACTCGACAGGCAATCCCGCGTCACTCGTCGCGTTCAGCTTCACCGGCGCGTTCCGGGTCGTGAGCTTGGGCAGCGGCGCGAAGGTGATGGTCTGCGGCTTGCCGTTTTTGAAGCCATTGAACCCGCGCGGCAGCATTCCGACATGCTCCGTGTAGCGATACTCGGCGTCACCTGCGCTGTAGGCCATGAAGGTCACGCGCCCGCCCTCGCTCGCGGGCGCGAGGCCGTCGAATTGAATCCTGAACCGGTTGGTGCTCACGGCGACGACAGGGCCGCCCACGGGTTTCACGCGAATCGGTGTTGTGGAATGGCCGGCGGGCTTTCCAGCGTCCGGCCAGCGCGGGCCTTTGCCATCGTATTGTCCCGGCACCTTGTCCGCATACACTGGATGCACCTCAAAGGTCTGCCCGTCGTCCACCCACTGAATCTTGCTGAAGAAGAACCGCGCGCCGGCATCGACTGAGAAGGGGTCGCTCCACTTGATGAACTGGTCGCGCTTGCCTGCGATGCCGGCATAATACGCCACTGTCGCCTCGGCCATTTCTCGGTCAAAGTGCCACGCCGCATTGCTTCTCACCCCGGCGAATGTCGCAACGCTGGCCGGGCTGAACTTGCCTCCTCCGCGGCCCGGCGGTTCGGTGAGCCAACCCGAGCTGGAATCGATTTCGCGCAAAGAACCGTAGGCTGTGATGCGCGCCTGTGCTGCTTTGCGGATGAACAGCGCAAGATACGCCGCGTTGCGCTCCGACCACGCGAAGTGGCCCGCGCCCGGTTCGATGACCACGCTCCCCTGGTTGCGCTCGTCGGCCGCACGGAAGGCCGCAAGTTGATCCCGCCCGCTTTCCCACGACTCGCGGCCGTTTTCGTCGCGCATCACGCCGCCGAACTCATCGAACTGGCCGAGCATCATCAGCGCTGGAATTCCCGGCGGCACCGCATTGCTGCCGCCGGGCCCGCCGCCGCGATACTGCACGACGCCGAAGCAACGCCCGGCAAACTTGACCGCGCATTCCTTCGCCTGCGGTCCGCCCGCCGAGTGACCTACGAACAGCAATGGCGCGACGGATAGCTCGCCGTAGCCCGAGACAGCGGCGAAGTCGTCCAGCACCTTCTGCGGGTCGGCGGCACTCAAACCACATTTCAGAAACACCAAGGCAAGCTGCTCGTCGGCACAGGCTCGGCGGATGACGGAATCTTTCACAAACTCCCGCTCCATCAGTGTCATTCCTGCCATCACCACGCCGCGCACCTGTTTCGCTTCCGGCGGAATCCACAGGAATGCCTCGCTTGGTTTTTTCACCGTGGCGACGGAAACAGAGTATTGAAAAACTGCGGCGTGGAGCGCCGGCGCGAGCGAGGCCAGTGCGATGAGCAGGAGTCGCGTGATCATTTGCTCTCCTTGGATCGAACCACGATCAACGCAGGATTCACCGCACCCTGGCGGGTAGCGCCATCTTCCCAAATCGCGTGAACGGGGTGAGCGCCGGTTGGCGGTTTCCTCCAAGCGACTTGCCACGGAGCCGAGGTGGCTTCGCCGATCATGGTGTCGCCATCGAAGAACTGCACTCTCATCACAGTGACGCCAGTACTGGTTTTCACTCCGAGGTGGACGTCCACGCCGGGAGCGACCATCAAGTCGCGCGAGGATTTTGGATTCCACAGAGCGAGCGCGGAGGAGCCGTCAGCGGCGGAGGCTTCGAGGGTCACAGGCGAGTCCTTCGTTTCCCACGCGCGCCAGACAAAGGCGAAGGCGCGGTTCGGGAACCACGCGGCGCGCGATTTGTCGCCCTTGAATTCGCTCCACGGCACGATGCCGGCCCACTGATTGGAAATCGAATCAATGTCGCCGAGCCAGCCTTCCTCCAGCTTGACGTCGCAGAGTTTGGGAACGCCGGTGCGAGTGTCAGCGTCCGCGGGCAAGCGCGCCGCGATGATGCCGGACATCCAGGCGATCTGAAGCGTGGCTGCGTTGCCGAAGTCGTGCGCGCAGCCGTGCTGGACACCCAGCGCCCACGGCCAGTTCTCGGCGCGGGCGGGCACGAAGTTGCTCTCGATGCCGGGGAGCATTTTGAAGTCATCCGGAATCGCGCCGAGCGTGAAAAGCTGCGGCACGGATTTGTCCGCCGGCTTGAGCTTCTTCACGTCACTCACCCAGCCGCAATCAATCGTGAGCGTCAACGTGCGCTCCGGCGTGGCGAGCAACGTGGGCGTCACCAATCCGCCCGCCGAATGACCGGTGCCGGCGAAGGGCACGTTGAGCAATTCTTTGTGGCCGGTGCGCTCGGCACATTCCTTCAGCGCCTTGTCGAGCGCGGCGCGCAGGCGCGGCCCGCGATTTCCCGACGAACGCACGTTGTCCATGTTCAACGCCACGTGGCCGAACCCAATGGAGCGCCCGAACTCTGCCCAGCGGTCGCCCGGTTTCAGCGCGTAGTTCGCCGCGTGAACAATCAACCCGCGCACCACCGACGTGTCCCCGGGCACGAACACCTCCGCTACCACGTTGTCGAACTTGTTCGAGTAGAGAAAGTCTCCGGCATGGCACCGCTCGAGTGCAAAAAACAACGCGACACAGACCCCAGCGAGGACAGGAAAACCCGGATGAGAAGACTGGGGCTTCATTTTCGTGTCCTCCATTTTCCTGTCATCGATGGGTGTGAATCATTCCATCACCATGTTCTGTCCGTCGAAGCGCAGCTTGCGGGCGCCGACGCGGACTTTCCCACCGTCTTCCTTTACTTCAGGCGCGTCGCCAAGGTTCATCGTCAACACGCGGAAATTTGCTGGCCCAGACCGGAGTTCGCGAACCGTGGCCACTTTGCTGGCTGACTTGTCGCCGAATCTGCCCATGTCCTTCTGGCTCGCCACCGCGACCAGCACTGGTGCGCCGCTCTTGCCGCTGAAATCCACGGCGATGCTCACGCCGCCACCACTGACCACACCGCTGCCGTCCTTCTCCGCCTTGTAGAAACTCGTCTGGCACGGCGGCAGCGCAGCCAAGCGGATGCGCTCGCCCATGCCCCACACCATCAGGTCGGGCCCGCCGAGACTGATGTTGCCTTTCGGTCCGCTGCCAAGCCACGCGCTTACCACCACGTCGTCCGCGCCACTCCAGCCGTTGCGGAAGACATACCAACCGTGCAACCGGTCCACGCT
>CAYQWK010000078.1:0-18194 GCA_964420805.1 uncultured Bifidobacteriaceae bacterium
GAGGTGGAACTGGTCGCGCTGCGACCAGTAGCGCCGCGTTCAGCGGCGCAACGAGTTTGGGGAGACGCCCGATTGACAACCCTCGCGGATCGCACGTGGAGCGCGGGTTTGTTTTCGGTCTCAGCGCGAAAAGCCCCCCCTGCCCGCCACTTCCAATCGCACCCGCTCGGTGGGCGGTGGGACGTGCGCCACGTCCGTGCATGGTAAGGACGGCGTCAGGTCGAGTTGAGACGGAACACCATCACGGAAAGTGGTCTTCCGTTTTCATAGAGGGCGCGGACTTCGTCGAGGCGCATGAACACCCACGGGAGGTTTGGCCGCGCGCCGTTCTTGGTGAATACGATGTCATCCGCCACATGCACGCAGGCGTGCTGCGTCACCTGCTTATCGTCAACAAAGATGATGATATCGCCGAGTTGGGCGGCCTTTGGGACGACGGTGTAATTCCGGCGGAATTCGGCGTTGCGTGCCGCCTCGGTGGTGAATGAGTCGTCTGCGCGCGAGCGGAAGAAATTCAAAGCCGTCCAATAGCAATCCGAGTTTTCGTTCACGCCAGGCACGAGCGCCGGGTAGGTGTTGACCCAGGAGCGGGGAAGGGGCGGCAGCAGTTGCGCCACGTCGATTTCTCCACCGCCCGGAATGCTCTCCACCGACCTGAGCAAGGCCAGAAGCGTCATTTCGCGTCCGTTCCGGCCCCAATAATTGGCAATAGTCTCGACGGGGTCGCCGGGCCGGATGCGCAGGCTCAAGAGGAAAGTGTCGCTGCTGTACAGAGCGCGCATCAGGGCGGCGAGTTCGCCCGAGGTGAGGAAATGGCGGGCTACATTCAGGTCGCTGAAACAGGTGGCGCCACCGCGCTGGTAGGTGAGCTTCGTCGCCAACGCCGCCTTGTCCGCTGGCAACCCCACACGCGAGAACCAAAGGTCCGCGTCGGCCGTCCGGATGCGAAACGGATGCTGTTGCACGATGTTCTCGGCATGCTTCTCCAGTTCGCGGTAGATTCTGGCGCGGGTTTCGGAGGCCAGGGATAGCACCGTTTCCGGGAGTGGCATGATGGTGCATCCCGCCGCGTCCTCGGTGAGCACCGCGGTGGAGGTCAGCGCGGACCGTTGATCGGGCGTGGTCCCGCAAGACGTCAGGAAGTCGCCCAAAGGGCCGCTCTTCCAACCCGCGAAGTTCCAGCGGGTGGGCAGAATCTGGCCTGCGGGTGGGACGAGTGGCTGGGGCTTTTCCAGGAGCAGGGGCGTTGCTTCGATCCTGCCCCAGGCGGGCAATTGCTCATAAGCGACCGCGGATTTCGCGCTCTTCGCCGGCTTCCTTGCTCCATAAACTTCCCAAACATGTCGCGCGGCGAACATCAAACAGGCGCCTGCGACAAAGAAGATTACGTTTGCCCTGAGAAGGTCCGCCCTGAGGCGGCCTTTGTTGTCGCGGTGTTGCTTCGTTTGGCTGGCTTTCAATCCGGTCGCAGCGTCGGATGACGCAGCGCCATTGAAGACTAGGGCGGTCGTGGGAGGTTACAACTAACTTGTTACTTGAAACGGCCAGGCTGCCGCGGCGGTTCGGTTCATTTCAGCGTCTTCAAATAGGCGAACAAGTCGCTGACTTGTTCGGGTGGCAGCGCATCAAGCAGACCCTCGGGCATCATGCTGTTGCGGGTGAAGGCTGCCCTGCGCACGGTGTTTTGCGGGATGCGTGTGTCCTCCATGTTCTGGCGGCGCAACACGATGGCATCCTTGTCCTCGCTCACACGGATGCCGTCGAGCACGTCGCCGTCCTTCAACTCGACGCGGAAAATACGGTAGCCCGGTTCCATGGCGGCATTTGGCGTGAGGAGGTTGCGGAGCAGAGCCTCGACGCCGAGCGCGCCTGCACCGTTGAGCACTGGGCCAATCTGACCGCCAGTGCCGCCGACGCTGTGGCAGCCGGCGCAAACGGTTGTAAAGAGTGCTTTTCCCTTGGCTGTGTCACCCGCCTTGTCTGCCAGCGCGTGGAACTTCTGGAACTTGGCCGCAAGAACCTTTGATTCCTCGGCCGTGAGCAGCGGCGGGAACTCAGAGGTTTTCAATACTTTCGCTCCGCCGTGGAGCTTGCCCCAGTTCGTGCCGGTGAACACGTGTGTCAGACCCGCCGGCCGGGCGCTATCCTCCAGCCCCGCACGTTTCGAGCCATCGGGATTTGCCGATTTGGATAACGGTACTCCGGCGAAGCTTCGGTCAAAATCCGCGCGAATCTGTGCTGCGTCGCGCGTCACATTCCACACCCTGAACTCGCTCAACCAGCCGGCGGTGCCGCGCGCCGGCGCGGTCCAACCAACGCGCAGATGCTCGAACTTTCGCGGCGCCGCTTTGCCCTGGTCGGTGTCGAGTTCGCCGTTGAGATAAACGCGGAACCTGCCCTTGTCATCACGCGTCACCGCGCAATGCGTCCAGACCTCCGCCGTGATCTTCTTCTTCGCTACGATGGCGTCGTTGATGCCGCCGCCAATCCAGACGCGGAGTTGCGCGGCAAAGAAATTGATGTCCAGTTCGCCGGGCGCGCCGAGGATTCCGTCGTTGTTGTCGATGCCGGGATCGAGTTTCACCCACGTCTCGACGGTGAACGGGCCTTCGAGCGTGATGTCCGTGTCGCTCCACGCATTGTCCTCTCCGTTCAGGCGCAGGGCGGGGCGGAAAAACGAGGCCATGTCGTTCATGAGCGCGGCCAGGTCCGCGTTGTTGCCGAGCACGGCCTGGAGCTTGTCGAGCGTGGCGGCGTCGAGTTCGTCCCTGGCAATAGCGCCGGAACGGACGGATCTTACGAGCGCGGTCGCGCCAGGCCTGGTGGTGGAAAGCGATGCCAGCGCGGTGCGGCGGGACTGGGCGGAGAGCGAAGGGTAAAGGCTGGCGAGTTGCGCCGGTCCTTGCGGATCCCGCGACGCGGCGAGCGCGGCCACGGCGGCCTGCTGCTCGGCGGAGCCGCCCCTTTCGGCGAGCTTGGCGAACAGGTCCACGCGTCCGGATTTCAAATCGCGCAATGTCTGCAACGCGGCCAGCGATTCGGGACGCAGCAGGTATTCTTTTGCGTCGAGCTTCGGATAGCCGCCCCAGCCTTGCTCCATTACGCGGACAAGTTCCGGTTCAAGCGCGGCCAGTTGAAAGGAACTCGCCAGCCGCGTGCCGAGTTCAAGGGACGCCGGGTTGTTCTGACCGAGCAACTGCTTTGCGGCGTCGTTGAGTAACGGCGTGATCTTCGCGGCGTCAAGTTTGGTGCGAACTTTCAACAGCGACTCGATCGCGCCGGTGCTGGTCGCGGGATTCTGCAGAATCTTCTTCAACGCTTCGCCCACGCCCGGTTCGTCCGGGAACTGCGCGAGGCGGAGTAATTCTTCCTGTCCAGGAGGGCGCGTGAGCGAGGGCAGCAACTCCGCCACGCGCGCGGCGCCGACTTTCGGTTCCAGGGCAAGTGACGCAAGGAGGCGATTCTCAACCGGAAGATTCCTGGCTGAGTCCGACTTAAGGAATGCCTCTGTGACGACGGGTTCTCTTTCGAGAAGGAACCGGACTAAATAACGCTCGAACTCACGCTCGTAAGCCTCGCCGGCCTTGATGGTCCTGCCGTTTTGCGTGCTCTTCATCGTGGGGCTGTCCAATGGCGCGCGGGCGAATCTGGCGCACAATTCCACGGCAGCGACCGCGCCTGACGGGATCGCCGAGTCCGTGAGGTTCATCGCCTTGCGGATTGCATGGCCGGCCACTGTGATGACCGCGGCCCGCACTTCCGGATCAGGATCGTCCACGAAACCCTGCAATAAGCCGAGGTTCGGGGGATGGAACGCACTGAGATTCCCGATTGATCGCACGGCTTCACGCCGGAGGTTGCGATTGGGTTCGGTGAGCAGCGGTTTCAACAAAGATTCCTCCATTTGTCCGACGACTTCCAACGCCCACAACGCCGCGATGCGCTTGGCTGGCGTGGCTGATTTTTCGCTGACGATGGCCTTCAATCTCGGCGCGAGTTCCTTCATCTGGCGGTCGCCAATGGCCTGCCAGGCGAGATGACTTAGGGTCGTGTTCTCGCCGCCGAGTTTGGCGATGAGTTCATCCCCGGACGCCTTTGTGAAGTCGGGCACGTCGAGCGGTTTGAAATCCGAGGGACGCACGCGCCAGACGCGGCCGCGCTTCTTGTCGCGCTCGGGATGGTTCCGCGGAACTTCGTTGTGGGAGATGATCTTGTTGTACCAATCCACGAAATAGAGGCAGCCATCCGGCCCGAGGCGCAACGCCACCGGGCGGAACATCTCATCGCTGGATTGCACGAAGTCCCCGAGCAATTGCAAGCGCCAGCGCGGGCCATCGCGGTGCGGCTTGATCGCCTGAATCTTCCGCGTGATGGGATTGGCGATGTAGATGACGCCCTGGTAGGCCGGGGGCCAATAGCGGGCCGACTGATCATTGATCACTGATTCACTGGTTACTGCCTCATCCGTAATGGCCAGCCCGCTCAATCCCGTCCCGCCCATCGCGAAATGCGGCGCGGTGCCCGGAAATTCCGGGGCGTAGCTCTTCCACTGAGCCTGCGAGCAGCCGGGGTAGTTGGCGTATTCGTGGAAAGGCATGGCGGGATAGCCGTAGTCGTTGGCTTCTTGAATCCAGGTTTCGCCCTCCATGGTCATGTGGAGGCCCCAGATGTTGCACGGGCCTTGGGAGGTGATGTCGAAGTCACTGCCGTCCGGGCGGAACTTCGCCATGCGGGTCTGGTCGAACTGGATCTCCGTGCCGCGCGTTGTTTTCACTTTCCCATAGTTGAACGCGCCCTGGGCGAACCAAATCCAGTTGCCCGGCGCCCGCGTGAACTGGTGCGGGAAGAGATGCGAATCCTGCACGCCGAACCCGCTCAGGATTACCTCGCGCTTGTCCGCCTTTCCGTCTCCGTCCGTGTCGCTTAGGAAAACAATTTCGGTGCCGTGCTGGACATAGACACCGTTATTGTAGGGCAGAATGCCGAGCGGAATCGCCAGGCCCTCGGCGAAGACCCGCGGCTTGCTGGCGTATCCCGTCGGCGACTTTGGATCGCGGTCATAGACCAGCACCTTGTCCTTCGCCTTGCTCGCGTAAAGCTCCTTCGCGACCGTGGCGTTTTCATTTCCGTCCACGGGGTATTCGAGCGCGGTCATGGTCCAGAGATTTCCCTTCTGGTCCCAGTCCACGGCCACAAATTTGCCAAAACCGGCCGCCATGTCCTCGGCCGCGATGAGGTCGATGGCGAATCCCGGCGCGAGCGAGAAGCGCGCCTTTTCCTCGTCGGGCGGGACCGGGTCGGACTTGCCCGCGGTCTGGGCGGCGGCGCGGTTCGCCTCGTTGTGCTGCGCGGATTTCTTCGGCTCGGGCGCGCCACGGAAGATTTTGCCAGGCGGCGTGGGCGGCAGTTCCTCGATTTCAATGTGCTTCACCTGGACGACGGCCTTGCCGCCGCCGTGAACCTGGATTCCCATTTTGCCCCAATCGAAATTGGGGATGTGGGTTTCCGGCTCGACGTAATCCACTCCCATCACGCCGTTGATCCAGGTGGTGATGCGCGGGCCGTCGGCACGGATGACGTAGTCGTTCCAACCCTCCTTGTTTGGGGAGAGCGCCTTGCGCAGGGCCTTCATGTCGGAAGGGGCCACCAGGCGGTTGCGCCGGGATTCGTCGTAGATCGCGCCGTACCAGGAGGGTTCGCCGTAGTCGCACTGGTAGCCGGCCATCTCGGAGTTGTTGGGCACGCGCTGGCTGCGAATCTGAAAGCCCGAGTTGATGAAACCGTTGCTGCCGAGCAGACGGATTTGAAAACGAACGATGAAGTTCGTGTAGTCGCGCGTGGTGGCGAGAAAGTCGTTATGTTTGACCGTTTCGGTGAGTGAACCGCCCGTGATGCAACCGTCTTCGACGCGCCAGAGCTTTGCGTTGCCCTCCCAGCCGGCCAGGGTCTTTCCGTCGAACATCGATTTGGGCTTCGTCAGTTGAGGTGGCGGTTCCGCGGCGCGGACGGCCAGGTGGAAGCACATGGCCAGTGCCAGGACGGCGAGACGGTGGGTGCGAGTGGTCATAAATTGAGAGATTGCTGGAGGCCGAGATTGAGGAAACAGAATTGGCTGTCAACCCATCCGGTGCGAAGGCCCGCTGGGATATTGGTCGTGAACGGCTGGACGAGCCGCCGTTGGGATCGGAAGTCGGGGACGGCCGGACACACGTCGGCCGCGGATGGCCAGGGCCTTCGCCGTCCGCTCAACCGTCCGCGTTTTCCGCGCGCAGCAGTTCCTCCAGGTCGCGGCTGGCCCGCCACGCGAGCAAGCAGGGAACAAATCCAACGACACCAAACGCGCAGTCGATCAGCCGCCAACCCAGCGGAACGCCGCGCACCTCGCCAACAATGAGCGCCCAAGGGATTAGCATCACCGAGGCGATCATGCCGACGCGGAAGAGCCAGGCGTTGCGCAGCGGATGCTGCACGCAGCCGAAGAAGGCCACTGCCATGACGATCAAGGCGAAGCCAAGCCAGTCCGTGCCGTAGGCCACGAAGGGAAATTTGGTGTTGTTGTAGTGCAAGGCGTCGCGGACGACGAGCAGCCACTTTGTGAAGCTCGAGGCGGCCTGGTCCGGGTTGAGGTGTTCGACCTTCATCACGCGCGCAGCAGCGTCCACCTGGGTTTGCAACGGAATCGCGGCGATGCCGTTGAGGAACAGGCCGAGCACCATCACCCAGGCGAAGGTTTGAATGCGCCGGCGCAGTTGCATCTGACGGGCGCGCGGATTGAAGCGGCGGCGGACGAGCAGTTCGGTGTCGGGGCGTTCAGGCATGGACGTGATGTAACTTGAACCAGCCTGCGGTGACAATGGTGCAACCGAGAACGGTGCGGGCATGGGCGCAAATCACATTCTTGCAGGATGCGCACTTCCGAGTGGTGGAACTCGTCGCGCTGCGCCGAGTAGCGCCGCGTTCACCGGCGCCACGCGTGGCCGCACGTCCTTCCGGTCCGTCCGCTCTACGCGGACGGTCTTGTCGCAGCGCTACAAGCACCACCAACAGGAAAGGGAGACGCGCCCAGCGGGCAGATTGGGAAACGCTGCGGCGATGCCTCGTCCGGCTATTCGCTTCACCCTCCACGGTTCATTTCCGCACGCCGCGTTCGCTGTGGTCCATCACCTCGAACCAATGGGCGAGGAAGAACCTCTTCTCGGTGGGCAGCAGCGTGTCGCTGGTGCCGATAATCGGGCGCAGTGCGGTGGTCATTTGCAGGCACACGAGCATGAAGATGCCCATCCACACGAGCAGGCCGCCGCTCGTTTGAGCGCTCAGGTTGGCGAACCCCTGGCGCAGGAAGTTCCATCCAAAAAACGTGGCCACGCCCCAGAACAAGAGATGCAACACGCCCATCGCCACGACCGAGGACGTGGATTGCGAGAACAGCCAGGCGACCGGAGCGAAGCCGATGAGCAGGATTGTCGTGAGGCCAAGCATGCCGGCCACCAAGCCAATCACCTCGACAAGCCGCGCCCGCGAACCGCTGAGGCACGAGAAGATGTAAAGGCTCGGCAGGCAGATCAACGCCGCCACGATCATGCCGCCGGCAACCTTGGCCGGCGCGGCCCAAAGCTGCACGCCGCCAGAGAAGGTTCCGACCACGAAGCCATAGACCAGCGCGCACCCCGCCGCGACGCCGAACAGCCCGCCGATGATCCGGCCCGCGTTCGGCCCGCGCAGGTTCCAGAACATGCGCCGCGGGTGCCGTAGCATCGCCTCAATGGCCGCGAACGGTCCTTGGATTGGCACGCAATCATCCGGGTTCGAGCCGATGGGCGGCGTGTCGGAAGGCGGCGCGATAGGCGCCGGGGGCGACGGCTTGGCCGGTTGTGAACCTGGCGGGATCAGGGGCGGAACAGATGGGGCAGGGGTTTGTTCGTTCATGATGATGGAGTCGGTTGTTGCGGTGTGGTTCTTACGAAAGAAGGTGTTTTACGTGGCGGAAAAGCATCTCGAAGAAATTCCCCTCGAACGCGGTCTGGCGCAGGAACTCGACCGGCAGGTGCGGCGCGCCGACAAAGGGGCGCAGCATCCACGCCAGCTGGCTGCCGAGCAGGAGGTTCCCCGCCAGCCACGCGAGCATCGTGCGGCGCGCGCTCGTCGCGTTCCCGGCCAGTTGCCGCAGCAGTTGGAAGAGGCGGATGTTCCCGGCGACGCCTGCGGCCGCCATCCACGCGGCCAGCAGCACGAAGATGAAGCTATGCGTATTCATCGACGCCGGGTCCGAGTCGGGCGAGTAAGGCGGCGAATTCCAGATCACGAACCACGCCAGGGGCGCGCAAGCGCCGAGCACAACGCTGGCGATGGTGAAGCTCATCAACACGGCGAGCAGCGACTGGCGGAAGCTGATGTTTGTGCCGAGCAGCGGGGCCAGCATTCCGTTGAGCAGGCCGTTGCCGAGCGCGGTCAGCAGGATGATGAGCGGAAATTTCACCGCCGTGTAGAAAGCCTGGAGCGGGGCACGCCATGCCCCCACGGCCGCGCCAAACGCCGCCGCGCCCACAATGACTGCGAGGACGCACAGGAGGATGCGCGCCGCATTGCGCTCCTCGAACCAGGCGCGGATGGGCGCCGCCTCGCCGCGCAGGAGCGTTGGGATCTCGCCGGGGGCGAGGCTGGCGGTGATTTGGGGCGGCGCGGTCACGGAGGTAAGACAACGCGGAGGGCAGATCGTTGCATGGATTTTTTTGCAGGCACTATTTCAGACGCTGGCCGGGACCACGGAACCGTGGGTGGGCAACGTTGTGCCGGGGTTCTGGCTCGCGGTTTCGCCGGCAAAATGCCTGAGCCACGTCTCGACTTCATCGATCACCTCATCCGGCGTCGAGGTTCCAGCGGTGATGCCGACGGTTTCCGCGCCGGCGAACCACTCGCCGCGCAGGTCGGCGGCGGTCTGGACGTGATGCACGCGCGCGCCGTGGCGCGAGCTGGTCGCTACCAGCTCGCGCGTGTTGTTGCTGTTTGCGCCGCCGATGACCACCACGATGTCGCAGCGGCGCGCCAGCTCCGCGGCTGAGGCCTGGCGCTGCTTGGTGGGCTGGCAGACGGTGTCGCGGAAGCGGACCTCGGAATGTGGAAACGTGGCGCGAAGCAGTGCCAGCAGGCCGCGCACGCGCTCGATGGGCTGCGTGGTTTGCGCGACCACGCCAAAGCGCGGACGCTCGCGCAGCCGGGCCACTTCCTCCTCGTCAAGCACCACGTCGAATTCGTCGAGATCGCCAGTCAGACCGCGCACCTCCACGTGGTCGCGTCGGCCAATGACGACCGGGTGGAAGCCGTTCGCGACTAGTTCGTGCAAGGCGCGGTGCGCGACATGGACGAGCGGGCAGGTGGCCTCGACCACATTGAAGCCGCGCTGCCGCACACCCTCGATGGCGCGCGACGAGGCACCGTGGGCGGTGATCATGACGGTGGGCGTGGTCACGCCGTTGATGCCGTGGGTGAACCGCACACCGTGCGAGGCGAGGTCGCGGAGGACGGATTCGTTGTGGACCAGTTCACCGAGGACGGTGACGGGGCGGGAGCGGGACTCGTGTTTGGCAAGGGCGATGGCGTCGCGGACGCCGAAGCACATGCCGAGATGTTGGGCGCGGAGAATTTTCATGGCTGTGGGTTTGGTTGGGCTTTGCATTACAAAGTAAAAGACCGGAGCAGGTTTGGGACGTTCAAAAGAAATTACCTTTTCTTCGTCTGGCCGAGAATGTCCTCCAACAGGTCGAGGTACGCGCCGAAGGATTTGCGGCCGGTGGTGGTGAGCGAATAGGTGGTGACGGGGCGCGCGCCCTCCATGCTCTTGGTGAACGCGACGTAGCCATTCTCGTGCAACGTGCGCAGGTGCGCGGTGACGTTGCCGTCCGTCATTTTGAGCGTGTCGCGTATCTCGGTGAACGAGAGATCGCTTGAAGCCGCGAGCAGGGACATGATGGCGAGCCGTCCCTTCTCGTGGATGACGCGGTCAAGCTGGAGGAAAGGTTCCGGGTTCACGCGGGCGACTTCTTTTCCGTGAGATGCAAATAGGCGCCATAACCCATGTGGCCGGCACCGAAGACAAGGCCCATCAGTGCATGAGCGGCCTGGGCGGTTCGGAGCGATGGAACGATTCCGAAAGCGATGAGGGCCAGTGCGCCCAGGGCCACCAAAGCCATTCCGAAGAGCTTGATGCCGCGTTCCATGAAGAACCCGGCGGCGTGGAGGGCGCACCCGTAGGCGATGACCCATCCCGGCGCGAGGAGCCAGGCGGCGTTTGCAAGCCCGCCGTCCGCCACTAGCGCGAGCGCCCCGGCGGCACTGCCCGCAAGGAAGCCCGGCGCCAGCGCCTGTGTGACCCGGCGCGTGGGCGGGGACCAGAACGGCTCGTCGTCTTTCAGGGCCTGCCGTCGCGCGATGAGGTAGGACAGCACCAGGGTGATCGCCGCGGCACCAAGCCACAAGCCGGCAAAGGCGCGGTTCGATTCCACGCGGGCGAAGAAAAGCGCGGACGCTGATGCCACAAGGCCCGCTGCGCCGGCCAGCAACATGATCGGCGCGAGCGCGCGCCGGTAGAGCGCGGTGCGCTCCATCAGCGTGCGGATGATTTGCAAGTGTTCGGATGCCCAGTTGGTGTCCATGAGCATCACTTTGCATTGCAGAGTGGCGATGTCAAGCGGGCGTGCCCTGGTCCGGTTGCCGGTTGAGGAAGCGGTTGCGGAGCTTCCTGCTCTCCATGTTCACAAAGACCTGCCGGGTGCAGCGAAGCTCCCGTCCGCAATCCGGCTCACTGCCACGCCTGCGGCTGCGAAACCGAACGCGCCGGTCACAAAGGTGGCGCTTCCAAACCCGGACGCGCAGTTCAATCGCAGGTCCGTTCCTTCCTCGCGCGTGGTGCCGATGGAACCGTCGCATTGGGGAAAGACCTGCGGTTCGGCGGAGAACACGCAGTCGATGCCGAATTTCTTTCCGTCGCGCGGGAAGCTGAACTCCTTGCGCAATTGTTCGCGGACTTTTTGCAGCAGGCGGTCGTGCGAGGTTTGCGCGAGATCGGCGACGCGAATCTGGGCCGGGTCGCGGCGTCCGCCGGCACCGCCGCAGGTTACGACAGGAATCCCGCGCGCGTGACATCCGGCGATGATCTGGCACTTGCCGGTCACGTTGTCGATGGCGTCGAGCACGCAATCGAAGGGAGTGCCGAGCAGCGTGCCGGCGTTCGCCTCGGTGAAGAACTCGGTGACGGCGGTGACCTTGCAATCGGGGCTGATGCCGCGGACGCGTTCAGCCATCGCGGCGACCTTGGGAAGGCCGATGGAGGAGTCGAGGGCGTGCAACTGTCGGTTAACGTTGCTCACGCAGATGTCGTCGAGGTCCACGAGCGTGAGGGCGCCGACGCCGGAACGGGCCAGGGCCTCGACGGACCACGAGCCGACGCCGCCGATGCCGATCACGCAAACATGGGAGTTACGGAGGCGCTGCAATCCGGCGATGCCAAACAGCAGGGCAATGCCGCCGAAACGAAAGTCAGAATCACTCACGGCGCGGGACGGTAGCGGCGGCGGGGCGTGGGGACAGCACCAAACCGCGCGAAATTTCGAGTGGATTTCGGGAAGCTTCCGGGCGAATTGCGCCGGAGCGGAGTTACTACTTGACCCTCTGGAACGGCACGCCCCTAATCACCGCGCAGTAGGCACATCATGTTTGCGCAACTTAAAAGCCTCTTTTCCAATGACATTGGAATCGATCTCGGCACCGCCAATTCGTTGGTTTACGTCCGGGATCACGGCATTGTCTTGCGTGAACCTTCCGTGGTTGCCATTCAGGCCGGCACCACCAACGTCCTCGCAGTCGGTGAAGAAGCAAAGAGGATGTTGGGGCGCACTCCGGGCAATATCGTGGCCATCAGGCCCATGAAAGACGGCGTCATCGCTGATTTTGAGATCACCGAGGCGATGCTCCGCCACTTCATTCAAAAAGTTCATAACCGGAAACTCATCGCGCCACGCGTCGTGGTGGCCGTTCCTTCGGGAATCACGGAAGTGGAGAAACGGGCGGTCAAGGACTCCGCCACCCATGCGGGTGCGCGGGAGGTCTATTTGATCGAACAACCCATGGCCTCGGCCATCGGGGTGGGCCTGCCGGTCCATGAACCGGCAGGCAACATGATCGTGGACATCGGCGGCGGGACTTGCGAAATCGCAATTATCTCGCTTGCCGGCATCGTTTTCAGCCGCAGCCTGAGGGTGGGCGGAGACGAGTTCGACGAGACGATCGTTGCGCACATGAAGCGGGCCTACAACTTGATGATTGGCGAACGCACAGCGGAGGAAATCAAGATCCGGATTGGATCGGCCTTCCCGCTGGAACAGGAATTGACCATGGAAGTGAAAGGCCGCGATCTGAGCGCGGGTCTGCCGAAAACGCTGACCATTCGTTCGGAGGAAATTCGCGAGGCCTTGCAGGAGCCGCTTTCAAGTATTTTGGAGTCCGTACGCATCACCTTGGAACGCTGCCCGCCGGAGCTTTCGGCGGACCTGGTGGACCGGGGTATTGTCATGGCCGGAGGTGGCGCTTTGTTGCGCGGCATCGACCGGTTGGTGGCGGAGGAGACGGGTCTGCCCGTGCATATCGCCGACGATCCGCTGACTGCGGTGGCAAATGGCACCGGCCGGGTGTTGCAGGAGCTCCAATTCTTGAGACGCGTCACCAATTCCGGGAAGGGTTGATTCCGCGTTCGCCGGAAACGGTGAACTGGAACTGAAAAAGGCGCATTACATTGCCCTGGCCGTCGTGCTCGTCTTGACCATTGTGGTCTTGAAGCTCCCGACGCGCACTGCCACGCAGTTCAAGCTCGCCATTGGCAGCCTCTTCCTGCCGCTGTTCGGTCTTTCCAGCTCGACCCACAACCTCGCAGAAAAAGCCGGCAACACGGTCATGCCGCGCGGGGAGTTGCTCAAGCTCAACGACCAGTTGCGGCGTGAAAACTCCGAGCTGCACGTCCAACTCCAGCGCACCGCCGAGCTCGAACGCGAGAACGAGCGGTTGCGCGCGCTGATGGGCTTCCAGCGCACCGCGCCATGGAAAATCCGCCCGGCCCACGTCATTGCCCGCGATCCCGCGAATTGGTGGCGCAACATCCAGATCGATCTCGGCAAACGCGACGGACTGCGCCCGGATTTGCCGGTCCTGGTGGCGGATGGATTGGTTGGCAAAGTCAGCGAAGTGAGCGAGACCCGCTCGCGCGTTGTCTTGCTCGGCGACCCGAATTGTCGCGTGTCCGCGGTGGTGCGCCATGCCCAGACCCGGCAGGCCGTGGACAACGGCATCATCACCGCCGGCACCGGTGTGTTGGATGAAAGCGTGGTGGAACTTGGATTCCTTTCCCGTGGCAGCGGCATCAAGGCCGGGCAGATGGTTGAAACCAGCGGACTGGGCGGCACATTTCCCAAAGGCATCGCCATCGGCCATGTGATCGACACGCGACCGGTCGAGTTCGGCCTATACACCGTGGCGCGGGTGCGCCTTTCCGCGAAACTCAACGTGCTGGAGGAAGTGTGGGTGATGATGCCATGAGTGGATTTTCGATTTTCGATTCTCGATTTTCGAGCGGCACAAACGGCGGGCGTTCCGCGCTCCGTGTTCTGCCATTCACATTCTAATGGGCGCGCTGAACACCATCTTCATTCTGGTCATCGCGTTCGTCGCGGTGTTCGCGGAGGCATCGTTCGGCGGGCTCCGGCGGTTCCTGAACGTGCAGGTGGATTTGCTGCCGGGGCTGATGATTTACGCGAGCTTGAGCGGCGGCACCGTGACGGTCGTGCTGCTGGCGGTGTTGGGCGGGTTGTGGTTCGACGCGCTTTCGGCGAACCCGCTGGGATCAAGTGTCGCACCGTTGTTTGTTATTGGCGCGGTGGTGCAGCGCTATCGGCATTTGATTTTGCGCAGCGAGACCTTTGCTCAGTTCGTGCTCGGGTTTGGAGCCAGCGCCGCGGCGCCCGCGTTGACTTTGCTTATCGTCATGACTACTGGCGCGGACCCGCTGCTCGGCTTGGGAACCTGGTGGCAATGGTTTGTGATGACGGTTCTGGGCGGTCTGGTCGTGCCGCTTTACTTCATCCTGTTCGACAAGGTTTCGCGCTGGCTCGGTTACGAGCGCGTGGCTGAGACGAGTTTCCGGTCGGACCGGGAAATTGCGCGGGGGAGACAATGAGAATGACGAATGACGAATGTCGAATGGCGAGCGCGCTCCGTGCTTTCCAGCCGCGCATGGTGGTATCGCTGTTCGTGACGCAAAATGCGGCACGCGTGATCTGCCATTCGTCATTCGTCATTCGTCATTTTTCATTGGCCACTCGTCATTCCAATTACATCCCATGTTGATTCTCGACCAACTGAACAAGGCGGACCGACACCTGCGTTTGCTGGCGTGGGCGATCGCGGCTGGGTTGTTGGTTCTGCTGGCCGGAGCCTGGTGGGTGCAGGTGGTGCGGGCGGGGCATTACGCGGACTCGCAGCATAACCAATCCTACCGGTCTGTGCGGGTTCCCGCCCCTCGTGGAAACATCTTTGATCGCAACGGCGTTCCGCTGGCGGAGAACCGGCCGTCCTACAATGTCAGCTTGTATCTGGAGGATCGCACGTTGCGGCAGGCCATTCAGGCCGAATACCGCCAGCGGCGGACCGCGGCCCTGGCTGCCGCTCCAGGTCAGAAGCGGTTGACGAACGAACAGCAACGGGTTATCGGGCGGGCGGCGCGCTTTCACGTGGTGAGCAACGTTGTCGCCCAACTGGGCGCCAATCTGGAACAGTCTTACGCGCTCAACGAAAAACGGTTCCACCAGCATTACGAGCAACGGCTGGCGTTGCCGATGCCAGTCGCAGCCGGATTGGGCGCGGCGGAAATTGCGCGGTTCCAGGAAAGGGCGTTCAACCTGCCCGGCGTGGATATGGAGGTCCAACCCATGCGCATTTACCCGCAAGGCACAGTCGCGTCGCACGTCCTTGGTTACCTGATCCGCAGCGAAGATTCGGCCGAGGATGAAATCTCTTTCTACAACTACCGGCTGCCGGCATACCGCGGCATGTCTGGCATTGAAGCCGCACTTGAATCCGGCTTGCGCGGCCGCGCCGGGGCGAAGTCCGTGCTGGTGAACAACCTGGGTTACCGCCAGAGCGAGACGATCTGGTCGCCGGTCGAGGCGGGCGACAACGTGACCCTCACCATCGATTGGGAAATCCAGCGCGAGACTGAGTTGGCCCTTGGCAGCGCCCAGGGCAAGGACACGCGCGGCGCGGCTGTGGTGCTGGATTGCCGCACCGGCGACATTCTCGCCCTGGCCTCGGCACCGGCTTTCGATCCGAACCACTTCATCCCGCGGGTTGGATCGAACGATTGGGCACGCTACAACGACGAGGATTACACCCCCATGTTGAACAAGGCGATCTACGGCGGCTATCCGCCCGGCTCGATCTTCAAGATCGTGGTGGCGTTGGCGGCGTACGACGCGGGTGTCTTGAACCCGACAAATCTATTCCGCGTCGAGGTGGACCCGCAGAATCCGCCCAAGGGTTGCTACCATATCGGCGCGCGGAAACTCAAAGACACCGCCGACGCCGGCGATTACGACTTCAAGCGCGCCTTTATCAAATCGAGCAATAGCTATTTCGCCGACCATGGATTGCGGGCCGGTTCGGATCGCATCCTGGCGCTGGCGCAACGGTTTCACTTTGGCGAGCGCACTGGCATTCCGCTCGGCCAGGACAGCAAGGCGTTGCTCCCCACCCGCGAGTGGCAGGCACAGAACCGCAGCGGTTGGTCACCGGGCGACACGGCGAATCTCTCGATCGGGCAGGGGGATTTGCTGGTGACGCCGCTCCAGGCTGCGGTCGCCATTGCCGCGGTGGCCAACGGCGGCAAAGTGCTCTGGCCGCGCCTGGTCAAACATGTGGCCGGGCACGACGAACTGGTCCGGCCTGACGCCGGCATCGCCACGCCGCGGGTGCGGGATGAACTTCCCGTGAGCCGTCGCGCCTTGGAAATCGTGCGCGCTGCCATGCTGGCGGACGTCGAGGATCCGGAGGGAACAGGAACGCGGGCGCGCGTCGATGGATTCCGGGTGTGTGGCAAGACGGGCACGGCCGAGGTCTGGAAGGGCAACCGCAAAGATCACTACGTTGTCTGGTTTGCCTCCTACGCCCCGTTTGAGAACCCGCGCTATGCGGTCGTGGTGATGGTTGATCACGGTTCGTCCGGCGGGAGCACCTGCGCTCCGGTGGCCGGCAAGATTTACAAGGCGCTCAAATTGCGCGAGCAGCGTGCCGGCAAGTCCGGCCGCGATGTGCTCGCCTCCAACTGACATGATTGCCTTCCCGCAAACCGAACGTCAGTCCCGCGTGGAATGGCTCCAGCTCGCCGGCCTGCTCGGCTTGATGGTCGTGGGCGTGCTGTTCATTTACAGCGCGACGCTGGCGCACGAGGCGAACGACATCCCGGTGTACCGCGAACGGTTTTTCATGCAGATCGTGTGGTACGGGCTGGGGATTTTCGCGGCGGGCCTGGTTTGCCTGATCGATTACCGGAGCCTGGCGCGGTTCTCTTTGGTGTTCTATTGGGGCGCGGTGCTGGCGCTGGCGCTGGTGCTGGTGGCCGGCATCGGCTCGATGCGCTTCGGCGCGCGGCGCTGGTTCGATCTCGGGTTCTTCCAGTTGCAGCCATCCGAGTTCGCCAAACTCGCGTTCATCCTGGCGTTCGCAAACTTTCTCAGCCGGCCGGCTGACGAATTGCGCATTCCAGCGAACTTTCTCAAGGCGCTCGGCATGATCGTGCTGCCGTTCCTGCTCATCATGAAGGAGCCGGACCTGGGCTCGGCCCTGATCTTTCTCCCCATGGGGCTGGTGATGATGTTCGTCGCCGGGGTGCCGCGGCGGTTCCTCGTCAAATTGCTGGCGGTGGCCGGCGTGCTGATCGGCCTGTTCCTGGTGGACGTGCTGTTCGCGCCACCGCAATGGCAGATCAAGTTGCAGGATTACCAGCGGCGGCGCCTGCTGGTTTACTTTGGTCGTGATTACGCGGCGGAACAGAAGACCGACACCGGGCGCCAGTCCGCGCGGGAGCAGCAGCGCAACGACTCCTACAACGTCGAGCAGGCGCTCATCTCCGTGGGCAGCGGTGGCATGTTTGGCAAGGGTTGGTGTGCAGGCACCCAGAACGCGCTCGGCTTCCTGCCGCGGGCCGTGGCGCACAACGATTTCATTTTCTCCGTCATTGCCGAGGAGAAAGGATTCATGGGGAGCATGGTTGTGATCGTGCTCTATTCCATGGTGCTGTTCACCGGCATCCGTATTGCCGGTCAGGCGCGCGATCGCCTGGGCAAACTCCTGGCTGTGGGCGTGGTCACGCTCCTCTTCAGCCACGTGTTCATCAATATCGGCATGAACATTCGCTTGATGCCTGTGACGGGCGTTCCGTTGCCGCTGCTTAGTTATGGCGGCTCATCGGTCCTCTGCTCGTTGATCGCGATTGGCATCCTGCAAAACGTGAACCTGTATCGCAGGTCGTACTAGAAACAAAAAACTATGAGTGAAGGTAAAAACTTTTCCCGTCGCCGTCGCGGCGGGATGCGCTTCCGCCCCAGTGGCGACGCCAAACGCCGTCAGGCCGCCGAGGCCCGCGGCGAAGTCGTCGGGCAGATCACCGGCGGGCCGGACAAGCTGTTCGACAAGTCGCGCCAGAAGGAGATCGAACGCGCCGAGAACGTCGCCGCCGGTCTCCCGCCGGACGGCGCGCCGCCCACCGAGCAAGCGATGGCCGACGCGGAGGTTTCTGCCCGCCGCGATTTCCGCGAGCCGCACCTCGACACTCCCGCCGAGGTCAAGGAGGACGAGTTCAAGCCGGTCGAGATCAAGGAGCAGCCCAAGGGCATCATCGAGTCCATCAAGCACGTGGCCGCGAAGATGGTCCAGAAGGTTCAGCGCCTGATCAAACCGGTGAAGAAGGTCCACAAGGAGGTCATCATCAACGCCGAGGCCCTCGAGACCCGCGTCGCCATCATCGAAGAAGGCCGGCTCGAGGAGTTCACCATCGAGCGCAAGACCGAGGACCGCCTGGTCGGCAGCATCTACAAGGGCCGCGTGCGCAACCTCGAAGACGGCCTCAAGGCCGCCTTCGTGGACATCGGCTTCGAGAA
>CAYQWK010000079.1:0-18173 GCA_964420805.1 uncultured Bifidobacteriaceae bacterium
GGCACTGCTCTACCAACTGAGCTACCAACCCACCGAAAAGCGCCGCGCAACCTAGTGGAGCCCCCCCATGTCGGCAAGGCTTTTCCCGAATCTTGCCGCCCGCCCGTCCTGCTGCCATTCTGCCGCTGCATGCCCACTTCCCTTACTCTTGAACACATCGGCCTCGCGGCCCGCGACACGGTCGCGCTCAAGGACTGGTACGTCCGCATCTTCGGCGCCCGCGTGGTCTTCACGGATGATAAAACTCCTCCGGCATTCTTCATCGAATGGCCCGTTGGAAATTGGCTTGAGATTTACCCTGGCTCGACCGCAACTGCGGAAACCGCGGTCAACAGCACATGTGGCTGGCGTCACCTCGCCCTGCGTGTCGCCTCCATTGAATCCGCCCGGAGCAAGCTCGAATCACGGGGAGTTGTCTTCGACGAACCGGTGAAACCCGCCGGCGGTGGTGGCCGCGTGTTGTTCTTCAAGGACCCTGAGGGAAATCTCCTGCACCTTGTCGAGCGCCCGGACGATTCACCGCTGGCCGCACGATAGCCGGTTCCAGAGCAGCGTGAACGCGCGGGCGAAATCCGCCGGACGCTCCTCCAGCCATCGGGCCACATGGCCCGGATCGAACCAGTCGCCACGTTCAATCTCCTCCGGATGCAGCGTGAACGGCCCCTCGCTTTCGCACTGATAAACCCACACGAACTCCTGGCCGGTGTCCGCGCACGCCTCAAGGCGCAGGATTCGCCCCGGCGGACGGTCGATGTGCAACCCGATCTCCTCGCGCAATTCGCGCACCGCGCAGGCGTCGTAATCCTCGCCGCTGTCGAGATGCCCGGAGGCCGACGAGTCCCACGCGCCGGGGAACGTGTCCTTGGTCATCGACCGCTTCTGGAGAAATACCTGCCCGCGCGCATTGAACACGAGCACATGCACCGCTCGATGACGCAGCCCCAACCGATGCACCTCGCTGCGGCGTTCGCGGCCAATGACCTCGTCGCGCTCGTTCACCACGTCGAAAATTTCCTCATTCATGTCCGATCAAAATACTGGCCAGCGCCGCGAACTGCTCAAGCGTCAACTTCTCGCCGCGCACGTCGGCGGGCAGGCCCAGTCTTTCCAACGCGGCCAGCAGGCGGCCTTCCGGCCATTGCGCCTTGAGCAGCTTCGTCATTTTCTTCCGGCGCTGGGACAGGGCGCACTTCACCACCCGATCAAAAACGGAATGCAGTTCTTCTGGCAGCAGCGGCGTCTCACGCCGTCGCAGCGTGATGCACGCCGAGTCCACGTCCGGCTCGGGAAAGAAACAGCCGCGCGGCACCTTGAAAAACCCCAGCGGCTCGTAACGCAACTGCACGAGCAGGGTTAGCAATCCGTAGTCATCCTCCCCCGCCCTCGCCATGAGGCGGCGCGCCACCTCGAGTTGCAAAGTCGCCACCATGCGTCGCGGACGCCGCAGGTTCTGCGCGAGTTCGACGAGAATCGGCGAGGCAACCGAGTAGGGCAGGTTCGCCACGAGTTTCCATCCGCTCCAGTCACGCGCATGGTCGCGAACCACTTCGAGCGCGTCCGTGTGTTGCAGCACGAGACCGGTCCGGCCGGCGAATCGCTCCGTCAACACCGCGACGAGGCGTGCGTCCTTTTCGATGGCCAGCACCTCGCCCGCGCGTGCCAGCAAGACTTCCGTGAGCGGCCCCAGGCCCGGCCCGATTTCCAGCACGCGGTCCGAAGGCGACAGCTCACCCGCTTCCACGATCCGGCGAAGCTGGTTCTGGTCGTGCAAAAAATTTTGCCCGAGCGATTTCGTGAGTTGAATCGCCCGCGTGACCAGGATTTCGCGCATCTCCGAAAGCGTCATGCGGCCTCCAGCACCTCGCGCAACGCACGCACCGCCGCACTCAATTGCGCCCGCGTGACCACGAGCGGCGGCGTCAGGCTTATCACATTGGAGTACGCGCCCTCCGGCAATACGATGAATCCGCGCCGAAGCATCTCCTTCATGACCCGCACCCCACGATTCGTGGCCGGCAAACCGTCCGCACTTACAAGCTCGACGCCCGCCATCAAGCCGAGAGCACGGATTCCCGCCAGACTGTTCCCGAGCCGGGAATGCAGTTCGCGTTCGAGGTACCCGCCCAATTCCGCCGCCCGCCCCACCAGGCCGCGTGCGCGAAGCTCGGAGATGTTCGCCAGCGCCATCGCGCAGCCAACCGGGTGGCCGAGGAATGTGCTGGTGTGGATGGCTTCGCCATCGGCCGGTGGCCACGAATCCATCACCGAGGCGCGGCCCACGCACGCCGAGAGAGGGAACCCGCCGGCCAGCGCCTTGCCGACGCAGAGCAAATCCGGCGTTACCCCGCTGTGCTCGCACGCGAACCATTTCCCCGTGCGTCCAAACCCGGTGAAGATTTCATCGAGGATTAAAAGCGCGCCATGCTCCTGACAGACATGGCGCAACATCGGGAGAAACGTCGCCGAGGGAATGCGGATTCCGCCGCGGCCTTGCACCGGCTCCACCAACACCGCGCCGACGCCCGGTTTCATCCGGGAGATGGCCCGGCGCAACGTCGCTTCTGCGCAATCGAATGGCGCGAACTCGACGAATCCGCCGAGCTGGCTTGCGAACCGTGCGCGGAAATGGTCGCGATGGGTCGCGTTCAACGCGCCGTAGCCCAGACCGTGATACGCGCCCTCAAACGCGACCACACCGCGCCGCCCCGTGGCGAGCAGGGCGGTCTTCAATGCCGCCTCGACCGCCTCAGAACCGGAGTTGCAGAAGATCACCTTCCCGCGGTCTTTGCTCCCGTTACGCCGCCCGCTCCAGCGTTCGAATGTCATGGCGCTCAGTTCGCGCGCAAGCCGCGCCTTGAGTTCATGCGGATGCACATCGCCCATGGCGTGCAACAACTCCGCCATCTGCCGCTGACCGGCGCGCACCACGCGCAGGTTCGCGTGACCGGCCGCGGCCACGCCGAAGGCGGCGGTGAGATCCAGGTAACGACGTCCCTCCGTGTCCCACACATGCATGCCACGCGCGCGCCGCCACACGACCGGCCACGAGCCATCCGGCTCGATCAACGTGATGTTGCGCGATTCGAATTCGCGCAACCTCTCCAGCGCGCGGCCCTTGTCCGTCCGCTTGGTCACACGCCGCGCGCCTCCGCGGACCAGATGAATTTGTGCATTTGAAGTTGGAACCGCACCGGCAGACGGTCCGTCACGATTTGCTCCGCCAGTTCACGGCGCATCATCGGAGTCTGCCCCAACGGAACCCGCTTCAAGGCCGGATGCTGCTGCTCTGGCGCAAGCGGCTGCACCCAGGAGAAAAGGACCGGACAGACAGACGCCAGTCCGTGTGCCGAGATCATGCGCCGTGCCCATTCGTAATCCTCACGCGTGCCGATGACGAACTTCACCTCATCGTTCGATCGCAAATGCGCAAGGTTCGCCAGACGATTGCGGTCCGATTCCCCGCTGCTCGGGCACTTCAGGTCCATGATCCGCCGCACCCGCGGATCTACCGCCGAGATGTCGAGCGCGCCGCTGGTCTCGACGAGGACAGTGAAACCGTCGTCGCACAACCGCCGCATCAGATCCAGCGACCCGGACTGCAAAAGCGGTTCCCCGCCGGTCAACTCCACCAACGGCAACCGCTGGACTCCAACACCGGAATACCCCGCTGCGAGGCGCCCGATCTCTGCAATGATCTCGCCCAGACTGCGTCGCCGGCCCTCCGTGAACGCGTATGCTGTGTCGCAATACGAGCAGCGCAGGTTGCAGCCCGTGAGACGCACGAACACGCACGGCAGCCCGGCCAGGGTGCTTTCACCCTGGAGACTCAAATAGATTTCGTTGATGACCAGCGAGTCCGACATCGCGGCGAAAGCTACCCGTGGGCAAACACCATTGGAAACCAAACTCTCTGTGGCACGTGCGCCGGGATGCTTTTCACATTCATGCCGTTGGTGGTCGTCGCACCGTGGCGATCCCATCCGCGAAGAGCGGGCGGAACGGTGGGTGTGCGGCCCCCAGTTGCGCCACTGGACGCGGCGACGCTCGTCGCAGCGCGACGAGTTCCACCACACGGAAGTGTGCATCGTGCATGAAACTGAAATAGACGCCGAAGGTTGGATGAGTGCTCTGATCCGCATTTGATTCACTGCGACGTGCCGCGTCGGTCTGCATCCGCCTGAAGCGCTACCGGGCTTTTCCCGGTGCCCGGTTCCGCAATCCGCCCGATGGCGGAAAATTCGGCCACCCATTACAACAGAACCGTCGTCGATGGAGAAGAAGGAGCCGAAGGGGGAAAGGCTCCCAAGGAGCAATCAGGCACGACGACATGGGACAGGCAGGGGCCAAAGGACGCCTGTGGGTGAAAAAGGTGCGCCGGGCGGAATCAAATCCAGCCCGGCGCTTTCCTTTTTCCAGACCGTGTTTAAGCTGCGCGGCAAAATTTCATCATGGCTGCTCCAAACATTTCCTCTCGTGACGGCGCGCTGCGCGGTGGAACCGCCGCGCTGATCCGCGTGTTGATCCTCGTCGCCGCCGGCATCTCGGCCTACCTGCTCACCGTCTCGTTGGGTGGCGGAGGCGTGGCCGGATGCGGCCCCGGCTCGGATTGCGACGTCGTGCTGCAATCGCGCTGGGCTTACGTGCTTGGCCTTCCGGTCAGCGCCCTGGCTTTGATCGTTGACCTGGCCTTGTTGCTCACCACGTTTTCCTGCGGCACCCGCGCGAGGCCGGAGCAGCGCGCCAAGGCATGGGAAATCCTCCTCCCCTGCGCCGTGCTGGTTCTCGGAGCGGCGCTGTGGTTCACCGGATTGCAGGCCGCGGTTATCAAACGTTTCTGTCCCTGGTGCATGACGGCGCACGCCTGCGGCGGCGTCGCCGCTGTGCTGTTGTTGATGCGGTTACCGCTCCGTGATCCGGCGGCAAAGAAGGAGCAGGGAATTTCGCGCGATCGCGCCGTGAAGATCGCAGCGCTGGCCGCCGCCGTGTTCGCGATATTTGCCGTGGCGCAAGTCGCCGTGGCTCCAAAGACCTTTTCCGTATCCACGGTAGCGGCCAGCACCGGCAATGCCCGCGTCACCAACTCGCCCATCCTCCTCACCAACGCACCGGCGCCCAACACTGCGGCCACCGCGTCCGCCGTGAAGCCGGCTCCTGCACCTTTGAAACCTGCTCCCGCGCCGGCCACGGCGTCACCCGTGCTCGATGTTTATGGAGGCGCGGTGAAACTTGACCTGGCCCGGACACCGTTGTGGGGCGATCCGCTCGCGCCGCACAAGATGGTGAGCCTCTACGATTACACCTGCCACCATTGCGCTCAGATGCACTCCCGGGTCGTGGAGGTGTTTCGCGCTTTCAGCAATCGTCTCGCCGTGATCAGCCTGCCCATGCCACTGGACGGCCAGTGCAACAGCATCATCCAACGCACGCCGCGCGCACACCAAGGGGCCTGCAACTACGCGCGCATCGGTCTCGCGGTCTGGCACGCAAAGCGGACGGCCTTGGAACCGTTCGACGACTGGATGTTCGAGCAATTCCATCTGTCGAACCGCCCGCCCGCCCTGGTGACAGCCACGAACAAGGCCGTCGAACTCGTCGGAGCCGCCGCGTTTGAGGCCGCCGTGCGCGATCCCGTGGTCGAGCAACTCCTCACCTCCAGCATCGCGATCTACTCCATCGGCGGGCGGCAATATGGCAAGGGGGCGATGCCCCAGTTCATCATTTCCACCAACATCCTCACCGGCACGCCGGAAACAGCAGAACTTCGCGCTCTGGTCGAACAGCATGTGAACGCGCGATGAGCGGGCCAACGCCGTCCTTCACTGTACCTTCAAGCGGATGAACACGTTCGTGCCCGGCGGACGGCCGCAGAAGGTTTCGTTCGTCCCGCCCGCGAAGCGATTACTTTGCACGATCAGCGCGAACCAGTTCGTGTTGTTCAGGTTGGTCTTGAACTCGGGTGTAACCGTGAAGCTGTCCGTGCCCGTCGAGCGCAACACCAAGTTGTCGCTGCCAAACTGGCAGCCGACGATCTTCGGCGTGTGCGGCGTAGACGGAGCGATGGTCTGGATGATCCCAGAGAACCCGTGGACAGAACAGCGGTAGCCCGGGTTGAGGGTGGCGGGCGCGTTGGTCGCCACCGTGTACGCGATGACGCCGGTGCTGATGTTGTTGACGTTGCTCGAGAATGTGCCGCCAGCAAGAACTTGATTGCATGTAGTAGTTGCCTTGCTGTCCACCGTTCACATTACTTGCTACGCAGGACGGGCTGCACGCAAAGCGAACCGAAAGGAAGGCGTGAAGCCGTCCGTTGCGCCACGGGACGCGGCGCCACACGTTGCAGCGCGACGAATCCAACCACCCATGATTGCGCATTGCAGGCCGGGGCGAAATATGCCGAATCTACACGGAACCTGATTAAACCCCGTTTTCAATGAAGTGCCTGAACTGTCTGGTCCTCTCCGCCTTGCTGCTCCCCGCCGTTGTCCGTGCCGATTGGTTGTCGTATATCGACAACATCCGCGGCCCGGGCACAAGCAACAGGGTGACCGTTGCTGACTTTTCAACCGACAACGGCTCCGTGCTGACGAACGTCCTCACCGGCGCCGCAACCGCCGCAGGCTTTACGATCACCCGCGCGGGCACGGTCTCCACCGCGGGCAACATGAGCGAACCCGACCCGGGCACGCCAGCCGCCCAGGTGTTCGGCGGGTTCATCGATTTCGCCGCCAGCGCCTCGGGCGTGAACGCCCAACTCCTGCCGTCGAACACCGTCTATACTCTCACTTTCACCAATCTCGATCCGTCAAAACGCTACAACCTCGCCGCCACGTCCGTGCGCGGCGCGCTGTATCCGATTCGCTGGACCGCATGCACGATCCTCGGGGCAGACTCGTTCGTTGAAGCGCACACTTCTGGTTGCGTGACCAACGGCGACCCGCGCGTGCCGGGCGGCACAGTGACGAACGGTCAGGTGGCGTTCAACTCGGGCAGCAACAGCGTCTCCGGCGATGTCATTCAATGGTTGCAAATTGATCCCGGCGCGGACCGGCAGTTTGCCGTGGACATGCGGCAATGGCTCGGGGCGATTCCGGGCGGCACGGCGGGCGATGCTTACGGCTACTCGCTCGCCGCGGTGCGATTGGAAGAGATCACCGCGACCGGTCCGCCGGTCATCTCCACGGCATTGCGACATCAAACAAACGCGGCCGGACTTCCGGTCACCTTCACCATCACCGCCGCCGGCTCCGCACCGCTTGTGTACCATTGGTTCACCAACGCCGTATTCGTGCAGACCAACAGCACGGGATCATTTACCAGTTCGCCATTGTCCACCGGCAGCAATTTCCTTTGCACCGTCATCGTCAGTAATTCCCTCGGCACCGCGACCAACAGCGCGTCAGCCTGGGGCGTGTTGGCTCTTCCTTCCGTGACCTTGACCGCGCCGACGAATGGACAGGTCTTCACCAACTTGCCAGCAAGCGTCGCGCTGCAAACGACGAACTCAGGCGGCACCGGCGCGAACGTGGTTGGTGTGGGTTTCTTCACCACCAACTCGGGCTGGCTCACCAATTCGCTGGCTGCGCCATTCACAAATCGAGTCACGGTTTCCACCACAAACACTTATGGGTTCTACGCGGTCGTGACGAACAACCTCGGCCTCATCGCGTACTCGGCCACCAACATCGTCACCATTTCCGGCAACCTCGCGCCTGCCGTCACCATCAGCAGCCCGGCCAACAACCTCACGGTCAACGTCACATCAAACGTAATCTTCAGCGCGACGGCCTCAGACCCGGATGGTTCAATCGCCTACGTTGCTTTCTACACAAACAACGCGATTTTCGCGACCGACGCCACCGCGCCCTACAGCGTGAACTGGTCACCAACGCAACTTGGCACAAACCGTCTCAACGTGGTGGCAGTGGACAACGGGGGCGCCTTTACAATCTCGGCCACCACCATTGTGATCGTGGTTCCGCGCCCGCCGAACGACGATTTCACCAACCGCATCGCATTGCCCGGCGCATCGGCCATCGCCCTTGGCACGACTGTCGGGGCAACGAAGGAGCCGGGCGAACCCGCGCAAATTGGAGAGAGCAACAGCTTCCATTCCGTCTGGTACTCATGGGCGGCACCAGCGAACGGACCCGCGCGCGTCACCGTAAGCAGCGGAACCATTCTTCCCACGCTCAGCGTGTTCACCGGCAACGCCGTGGATTCCCTCACACTCGTCACGGAGAACGCGGGCAATACCGCCACCGCCCTTTGGAACGCAGTCGCGGGCACGCAATATCAAATCGCCGCGGACTCACAATTCGGCGGCGTGGGACCACTCGCCATTGCCGTGGTGCAGTCAAACGTCGCGCCCGCCGTGGCCATCACCAACCCGGCCGATCTAGCCAGCGCGAGCGCGCCGGGCAGCACAACCATCGGCGCAGTCGCGCACGGATTCGGTAACGTCACGAACGTCGAGTTCTACCAGGGCGCAACCAAGCTCGGTGAGGACGCAACGAATCCGTATGCCTTCTCTTGGAGCAGCATTCCGGCGGGCGTCTATTCGCTGACTGCCGTGGCCATGGACGACAGCGGGCTTCGCGGAACGTCCGCGCCGGTGCGCTTCGTGGTTCTGCCACCGGGCAATCTCGTCACAACCAACGGCTACACCAACGCCTTCTCCGCGCTGCCCGAGGCATCGACCTGGTCTACGTTAGCCAGTGGCGGTGCGGCAGGAAGCATCACCACCCCCGCCGCGATGGATGCCGCTGCCAACACAAATAATGTGGCCATCATCACTGCCGCACTCGTGTCCCAAGCCGCCAACCCGCCCGGCCAAAACGCCAGCGCCACTTGGAGCAGCACCGGCGGTTACATCCAGACCAGCCCGGCCTCGATTGCCGCGACCTATCTCCTTGGCACTTTTGTGAACAACGCGCGGGCCGACGCCAACGCCATCCGCATTCGCTACTTGTTCACCACCAACACGGTCGTCGAGGTCGTACCCTCACATCGTGTTTTCTACAGCCTCACCGGCACGCCAGGCAGTTGGGTGGCCATTCCCGGTCTATCCGGCCGGGACGGCGGCACGCTGGATGTCACCATCGCACTCGCCGCGCCTTGGCCCTACGGAAGCCGCCTTTACGTGCTGTGGGCCGACGCGAACTTCAGTTCCACGGACATGCTTTGCCAGATCGACAACTTCTCGCTGGCCATCACGAGCTACGTCGTTCCCGCGCTCATCTGCTCGCTCACCAGTCCGGTCAATGGCGCGTCCTTCGAGCAGCCCATTGATCTCACCTTGACCGCCAGCGCGTCCGGTCCGGCCACGGTCACGAATGTCACCTTCCGAACCAACGGCGTGGCGCTCGCTTCCGACGCCAGCAGTCCGTTCAGTTTCGTGTGGAGCAACGCCTCCGCCGGTAGTTTCGCCTTCACCGCCGTGGCCATGGACAGCGCCGGCGCCACCGCCACTTCCGCGGTGGCTAGCGTGACCATCTCGCCGCCAGTCACGAACACGACACCGCCCGCCATTGCCAACGTCACCCCCGCGCGCGGCGCGACCCTCAGCAACCTGACATCCGTGCAAATCACTTTCAGCGAAAGCGTCTCGAACGTGAACGCCGCTGATTTCCTCGTGAACGGAGTGGCCGCGACTGGCTTCTCGGGCAGCGGCTCAAATTACACGTTCACCTTCCCGCAACCGGCGCTGGGCCTCGTGTCCATCTCGTGGGCGGCCGGCCATGGCATCCTTGACCGGGGCAATCCTCCCCTGCCCTTCGACGAGACCGCGACGAACGCGAGTTGGACCTACAACCTCGTGGACACCGTACCGCCGGTCATCGCCTCGCGGAATCCAGCCGCCGGCGCCACGCTCACCAACCTCACGCAAATCGCCGTCACCTTCAGCGAGGCGGTGCTGAATGTGGGCGCCGCCGACCTGCTTGTGAACGGCTCGCCCGCGCTCGGCATGACCGGCTCCGGATCGAATTATACGTTCGCCGTTTCCCAGCCTGCGTCCGGCACAGTGAACATCTCGTGGTCCGGCGTCCACGGCATCACCGACGTTTTCGGCAACGCCTTCAACGGAGCCGCCGCTACGTGGAGCTACACGCTCGACGCCCGCACCATCCTCATCCAATCGAACGCCGCCTGGGCGTTCCTTAAGGCTTTCAGCGAGGCGTCATCGCCCATTTCATTGTGGCGCACCAACGACTTCAACGATTCCTCCTGGTCCAACGCCCTCGCACCGTTCTTCTACGGTGACACCGGCTACACCAACGCCCAGAACCCCGGCACCGCCATCACTGACATGCAAGGCGGCGCTTACAGTTCCATCTTCATGCGCCGGAAGTTCGTGCTCACCGACGCCAACGCCGTGACAAATCTCTACCTCAACGCCCAGAGCGACGACGGCTTCATCGCCTGGATCAACGGTGTCGAGGTGGTCCGCTACAACATGGGCGTCGGCGAGGTCGCCTTCAACGGCTCCGCTCCATCCTCGGTTGGAGAACCGAACAACAATGGAGCGGCCTACATCCTTTACACACTCATCAACTCGCAGAACTACCTCGTCACCGGCACCAACACGCTCGCCATCCACGCCTTCAACAATCAACCGCTCACCAGCAGCGACTTCGGTATCAACGCGCAGCTTTACGCTTACCTGCCCGACGCTACCGCGAGCGCCCCGCGCGTGCAGTCGGTCAATCCAGTTGCCGGCCCCGTCTTCGCGCTTTCCAATCTCACCGTCACCTTCTCCGAGGCCGTGGGCGGCGTGAACGCAGCGGACTTGCTGGTCAATGGAGTTCCTGCCGACAGCGTGAGCGGCGGTTCGAGCAATGCCCTCCACACCTTCTCCTTCGCGCAACCGCCTTACGGCCCCGTCGTCATCACCTGGATCACCAACCACGGCATCGAGGACTTCGATTCCATTCCGAAATCCTTCGACGCGGCCGCCCCCGGCGCGACATGGCAATACTCCCTATTAAACCCAAGCGCGCCGACCATCGCCGCGCAAACTCCGGTCTCCAGCGCCACCGTCACATCGCTCACGCAAATCCAAGTCACTTTCTCCGAGCCGGTGACGAACGTGAATACCGGTGCCCTGCTCATCAACGGCCTGCCCGCCTCATCGGTCAGCGGTGCGGGCGCGAATTACACCCTCCTCTTCCCCCAACCCGCTTACGGCAGCGTCTCCGTCACTTGGTCTGCCGCGCACGGCATCACGGACGTCGAAGTGCCGGCGAATCCGTTCGACGCCACGCGCGCTGGCTCGACATGGAGCTACACGCTCGTGGATCAAATCCCACCGGTGATTTCCGCGCAGACCCCCTCCGCCGGTTTACAGGTCACCAATCTCACCCAGCTTTCCGTCACCTTCAGCGAGTCCGTCAGCGGTGTGGATGCCGGCGATCTGCTCGTTAACGGCGTGCCTGCTTCCGCGGTCTCCGGCGGCGGAGCAAATTACACCTTCACCTTCGCGCAGCCCAACGCCACGGTCATCAACATCACCTGGGCCGCCGGCCACGGCATTCGCGATCTCGCCGCCGTGCCCAATTCCTTCAACGCCACCGGCCCTGGCGCAACGTGGAGCTACTCGACGCCCGACAACGTCGCGCCCGCCATTGCGGCACTCGACCCGGCTGCCTTCGCCACCGTGCGCACGTTGACGCAAATCTCGATCACCTTCACCGAACCTGTCCTCGGCGTGGATCCAGCCGACTTGCGCCTCAATGGTGTTGCTGCTCTGAACGTCGCCGGCGCGGGCGCGGGACCGTATCTCTTTACTTTTGCGCAAACCTCGAATGGCGTGATCACGGTCCAGTTCGCCACCAACCACAACATCCGAGACCTTGCCACGCCAGCAAACCCGTTCGCCCCTGACGCCTGGACCTACACGATTGATCCGAATGCGAGTTATGCTGGGCAGGTGGTGGTGAACGAGATCATGTATGATTCGTTGTCGGGGCGGACGACGGAGGAGTGGATCGAGTTGGTGAACCTGACGGGCAATCCGGTCAATCTGACGGCGTGGAAGTTCACCAAGGGTGTGAACTTCACGTTTCCGACGGTGACGCTGCCGGGCAATGGTTATCTGGTGGTGGCGGCGAATGTGGCGACGTTCCAGTCGAACTATCCGGGGGTGACGAATGTGATCGGTGGGTGGACGGGGTCGCTGGCGAACTCGGACGAGACGATCCAGCTGGAGACGGCGCTGGGGGAGACGGTGGACAAGGTGCATTATGCCAGCGAGGGCGACTGGGCGCGGCGCGAGCGCGGCAATGGCGGGACGACGTTGTCGGCCCTGACGAGTGTGGGGACGACGGCCACGGCCACGGCGTTTCAGCACACTTACACGGCGAACGACGTGGTGATCATCTCGGGGGCCAGTCCGGCGGCATACAACGGGCGCTTCACAGTGTCGTCGGTGACGGCGAGCACGTTCACTTACACGATGGGGAGCGCGCCGGGGGTGGCGGCGAGCGGGGCGGTGGTGTCGCACTGGGTGGTGGATGACACGTTCACGGGGCTGGCGTGGTTCACGGCGGCGTCGGGCGGTGGGAGCAGCGTGGAGTTGATGAACGCGGCGTTTGACAACGACAACGGGCAGAACTGGCTGGCGAGCACGAACGTGGGCGGGACGCCTGGGCGTGCGAACTCGGTGGCGACGAACAACATTGCGCCGGTGATCGAGGGGCTGGCGCATTTCCCGGTGGTGCCGAAGTCCACGGACAATGTGGCGGTCAGCGCGCGGGTGCGGGATGAGTTGAGCAACGGGGTGGCGAGCGTGCAGCTTTTCTATCGCAATCACACCACCACCTCCCCGGGCGCGTTTGTGAGCACGAACATGTTTGATGACGGCGCGCACAGCGACGGCAACGCGGGCGACGGGATTTATGGCGCGGTGCTGCCGGCGGCGGCCAACGGGACGATCATCGAGTTTTATGTGCGGGCGGCGGACACGGTGGGGCTGGTGCGGACGTGGCCGGCGGCGGGGTTGGAGACCAACGGGGTGGGCGGGACATTCGGGACGACGGCGCAGATCGCCAACGCGCTGTATCAGGTGGACAACGCGGCGTCGGCGACCAACGCGCTGCCGGTGGTGCGGGCGGTGATGACGGCGACGGAGCGGGCGTTGTTCCCGCCCTCGAGCCGGCAGAGCGACGCCTCGTTCAACCTGACCTACATCATCCAGCTCGCGGGGCAGACGGACGTGCGTTACCGGTGCGACGCGCGCATTCGCGGGGCGGGCTCGCGCACGCGCACGCCGACGAACAACCGGCTTTCGATCCCGAACGACGACCGTTGGGATGGGCGCAGTTCGATCAACCTGAACACGCAGTTCCCGCACGCGCAGTTGATCGGGCACGTGATCGCCGAGCGGGTGGGCGCGCCGAGCGAGCACGGGTTCGCGGTGAACTACTTCATCAACGGGGTGAACCCGGCGACCTACGGCGCGCCGGGCAGCGGGTCGAGCGTGGGCGACGCCTGGGGCGTGCACATCCTGTGCAAGCCGACGGACGGCGACCTGCTCGGGGACGTGTTCCCGGATGACGCGGGCGGGAACGTGTATCGCGCCTCGACGGGCAATCACAACGCGGACATCAACTATTACGGGACGGACCCGAACACCTATCTGAACCGTGGCTTCTACAAGACCTCGAACAAGACGGAGAACGACTGGAGCGATTTCATCAACCTGACCATCGCGTTCAGCCAGTTCACGACCGACCCGGCCTACTACTCGGCGATCAGCACGAACATCCACATCCGGGAGTGGATGCGCTACTTCGCGCTGGGGTCGATGCTCAACTACGGCGAGACGGCGATGTTCAACGGGATCGGCGACGACTTCGCGCTGTATCGCGGGCTGGTGGACAAGCGCTTCCTGCTGCTGCCGCACGACTTCGACACCATCTTCGGGCAGGGCGACACCGGGGCGAGCTACTACCCGATCAACACGAACTCCTCGATCTACATCATGCTCAACCCGCCGAACGCCAACGGCGCACCGGCCTCGTTGCAGACGGCGCTGCGTCGGTTCATGACGCACTCGAACAACGCGCCGGTGTTCTTCGACGAGTTGAAGCGCATGTGCGACACGACGTTCCATCCGAACACGCTGCGTCCGCTCATGGACCAGCACATCGGTGCCAACGTGTGGGGCGCGGGCCCGAGCGCGGGCGTGGTGACGACGATGAAGGACTGGGCGGAGGCGCGGCGGCAGAACGTGCTGGCGCAGATCCCGCTCACGCTCACCGTCAGCAACACCCTCGGCACACAGAGCAACTTCCTCTACACCGCCACGCCGAACGTGACGCTCTTCGGCACCTCGCACGCCATTGACACGCGACGCGTGCTCGCCAACGGCGTGGCCTCGACCTGGTCGGCGTGGGAGGCGCGCTGGACGAACACGGTGACGCTCCAGCCGGGCATCAACCGCGTGCTCGTGCAGTCGCTGGACTCGAACAACGTCGAGTTCGCGCGCGCGTCGGTGGACATCTGGTATGACGACGGCTCGCTGACCAGCGTGTCGGGAGCCATTGCGGCGGACACGACATGGACGGCGGCCAACGGCCCGTATCTCGTGACGGGGAACGTGACGGTGAACAGCGGCGCGACGCTGACCATCCAGCCGGGCACGACCGTTTATCTCGCCTCGGGCGTGAACGTGACGGTGGCCTCGGGCGGGCGCATCGTGGCCAACGGCACGGACACGGCGCACATCCGCTTCACGCGTCCGCAGGGCTCGGGCGCGAACTGGGGGAGCATCACCTTCAACGGGAACGTCGAGTCCACGATGAGCTACGTCGATATCGAGGCCAACGTGACCAGCACCACGGTGCCGGCCATCACTGTGGCGGCGGGCACGGTGTTCCTCGATCATCTTACCTTCGGCAACACGGCGGCGCCGTTCATCCACGTGGATGGCGCGTCGTTCGTGATCCAGAACTGCGTGTTCCCGGCGCCGACGGCCTCGTTCGAGGGCGTTCACGGCACGGCGGGGGTGAAGAGCGGCGGGCGCGGCATCTTCTCGCGCAACTGGTTTGGGCCGGCCAACGGGTTCAACGACGTGATCGACTTCACCGGCGGCAACCGCCCCGGCCAGCCCATCGTGCAGTTCCTCAACAACGTCTTCACCGGAGCGAGCGACGACATCCTCGACCTCGACGGCACCGACGCGTGGATCGAGGGGAACATCTTCATGCACGCGCACCGCAACGGCTCGCCCGACTCCGCGAGCGCGATCAGCGGCGGCCTCACCGGCGCCGACCGTTCCGAGATCACCCTCGTCGGGAACATCATCTACGACTGCGACATGGCGGCCAACGCGAAGGAGGGGAACTTCTACACCTTCCTGAACAACACCATCGTGCGCATCACCAAGACGGGTGGCACCAACGACACCAGTTCGGTGGCGCTGCTGGCCGACGTGGGCACGGCCGAGGGCGCGGGCATGTATTTCGAGGGCAACATCATCCACGACGCCGAACTGCTCGTTTATGGGCGCACCAACGCCATCGTCACCTACACCAACAACCTCATCCACGCGCTGCAAGGCCCGGCCTGGAGCGGCCCCGGCGGCAACAACACGACCAACGACCCGCTCTTCAACTTCGTCCCTGCGGTGACGCAGACCTCGAACTTCACCACCTGGGCCTCGGCGCAGATCATGAAACAGTGGTTCGCCCTGCGCGCTGATTCGATCGCGCGCGGCACCGGCCCGAACGGGCGCGACAAGGGCGGCGTCGTTCCCATCGGCGCCTCGATCAGCGGCGAACCGCAGGGGACCACCAGCCGCGATTTCGCCACCCTCAACGTCGGCTTCAACCGCTCCGGCAGCGGCATGAACCCCGCCAGTTGGACCAACGGCTGCGGTTACTGGAGCTACAAGTGGCGGCTCGATGGCGGCAGTTGGAGCGCCGAGACGCCCATCAACACGCCCATCAACCTCGTCGGCCTCGCCAACGGCCCGCATTACGTCGAGGTCACCGGCAAACGCGACTCCGGCATGTACCAGGACCACGCCGACAACGGCAGCGACGCCCTCGTCACCGTCTCGCGCACCTGGACCGTGAACACGGCCGTGCCCGCGCTGCGCCTCAACGAAGTGCTGGCCAGCAACGGCGGCAGCGTCCCCGTCGGCGCGACCACGCCCGACCTGGTCGAACTCTACAACGACACCGGGTTCAGCGTGGACCTGAGCGGCCTGGGCCTGACCGATAATCCATCGCAGCCCTACAAGTTCATCTTCACCAACGGCACCACCCTCGCCGCCGGCGCGTATCTCGTCCTCTACGCCAACAACCCCGACGCCAACCCCGGCATCCACATCGGGTTCAACCTCCCGCAGGGCGGCGGCTCGCTCTACCTCTACGACTCCACCGCCGGTGGCGGCGCGCTCATCGACACCGTGACCTTCGGCACGCAGCTGACCGACTACTCGGTCGGCCGCCTCAGCGACGGCACCTGGGCGCTCTGCCTGCCGACCTTCGGCGGCCTCAACCGCGCGGCGGCCACCGGCGCGGTCACCAACCTGCGCATCAACGAATGGCTGGCCACCGGCGTCACGCCCTACGACACCGACTTCATCGAACTCTACAACCTCGATCCATTGCCCGTGGCGCTGGGCGGCCTCTACATGACCGACGAAATCGTCGGCATCCCCAACCGCCACCAGATCGCCGCGCTCACCTACATCGCCGGCAGCGGCTACTACCGCTTCCTGGCCGACGGCAACACCGGCCAGGGCGCCGAACATTTGAACTTCAGCCTCGCCGCCGACCGTGGCGAGATCGGCCTCTTCACCTCCGGCCTCGCGGCGATTGATCTGATCGTCTACGGCCCGCAACGCCTGAACGTCTCGCAGGGCAGGACTCCCAACGGCACCAGCACCCTGGCCTTCTTCGACACGCCCACGCCCGGCGCGCCCAACCCCGTCGTCTCCGGCCCGCTGCCCTTCGGCGGCGCGCTCGTCATCAACGAAATCCTCGCCGCCAACCCCGCGCTCACCGAGACCGTGGGCACCAACGTGCTCACCCCCGACTGGGTCGAGCTCTACAACGGCACCGCGACCAACATCACCCTCACCGGCCTGAGCCTCACCGACGACACCCTGCAACCGCGCCGCTTCGTCTTCACCAACGGCAGCACCATCGCGCCGGCCGGATACTTCCGCGTCCTGCTCGACAGCAAGCTGCCATGGGGCACCAACACCGCCGGCTTCGGCCTCAAAGCCAGCGGCGGCGCCGTCTACCTCTTCGACAGCCCGGCCAACGGCGGCTCCCTCCTCAACTCCCGCGCCTACGGCATCCAGGCCGACAACCTCTCCATCGGCCGCGTGCCCGACGGCTCGACCAACTGGGTGCTCTGCAACCCCACGCCCTCGGCGGCGAACCTTGCCGTCACCTTCCTCGGCGACGCCTCCGTGCTCAAAGTCAACGAATGGATGGCCGACCCCAGCTCCGGCAACGACTGGTTTGAAATCTACAACCCGACCAACCTGCCCATTGCCCTTGGCGGCCTGTGGCTGACCGACAACCTGGCCACCCGCCAGAAACACCAGATCGCCGCGCTTTCATTCATCGGCAGCGGCACCAACGGCTACCTCAAGTTCGTGGCCGACGGCAACACCGGCGCCGGGGCCGACCACGTCAACTTCTCGCTGGCCGCCGGCGGCGAGGCCGTGGGCATCTCGACCACCAACGGCACCCTGATCGACGGCGTGACCTTCGGCGCGCAAGTCACCGGCGTGAGCCAGGGCCGCTTCCTCGACGGCACGACCAACATCGTGAGCTTCCCCGGCACCGACTCCCCCGGCGCGGCCAACTACCGCCAGCTCACCACCGTGGTGATCAACGAGGCATTGACCCACACCGACCTGCCGCTCGAAGACGCCATCGAACTGCGCAACCTCACCGCCTCCCCCATCGACGTGAGCGGCTGGTGGCTCAGCGACGACAACGGGACACTCCAGAAATACCAGATCCCGCTGGGCACCGTGATCCCGGCCAACGGCTTCACCGTGATCTACGAGACCCACTTCACCAACGGCACCGAGGCCGCGATCCCCTTTGCCCTCGGCTCGACCGGCGACGAGATCGTCCTCTCGACGGCCGCCAGCAACCAGCTCACCGGCTACCGCACCAGCGTCAAATTCGGCGCCGCAGCCAACG
>CAYQWK010000080.1:0-18169 GCA_964420805.1 uncultured Bifidobacteriaceae bacterium
CGTGGTTGTAGTCCGCGGGCGGCGACGGGGCAAGGATGGCTTTGCCCGGAAAAGTCCCGCAAGCGCCCGTGATTCCGCGTGTTTGCAATTACCTCTTCCCAACCGGCGCGGCGCTGTGATTCACTGCGCGCGTGCAAGACCACCTCAACCTCTGGCAGAAGCTAACAAAGCTGGTGGTGTTCTTGTTGTTTGTGGCCGGAGTTGTGGCCGTTTGCGTCTGGTATCTCCCGCTCATCCGCTCCAACGAGAAGATGCGCCAGCAATTGTTGCAACTGGACCTAAAGATCAAACAGGAAGAAGAACGCGGACGTTCCCTGCGGGCCTCGCTCGAAGCGACTAAGAACGATGTCCGCACCATTGAGCGGCTTGCCCGCGCCAACCTCGGTTACGCGCGCCCCGGCGAAGTCGTGGTGCGTTTCGAGGATCCGACCGGGCGGCGATAAGGCTCGGGCATGTCCCTGCCCTGCCGCCAAAACCCTCGCTGATTTATGGAACCGAAGGTTTTTCAAAAAACTCCGCTCGTTCAAACCATGAAACCCGGCGTCTATTTCTGGTGTTCCTGCGGTCTCTCGAAATCACAACCCTTCTGCGACGGCACGCACAAGGGCACCGGAATGGCGCCGTCCAAGGTGGAAATCACCGAGCGAAAGACTGTCGCATGGTGCGCGTGCAAGCACTCGAAGTCAGGCGCATGGTGCGATGGTTCACACAAAAGCCTGCCCTGATTGCGGCGGGCTGCCCCGGGGTCACTTGAAGCTGACCGAGGTGGACTCGCTCCACACTGATCCACCCGGCCCAGTGATCATGACCCTGTAACTGCCGCGATCCGCGTTGGAAACGCCGGTCAGTATCAGCACGCGTGCGTTCTCGTCCGCGCCGGAATTACTCACCTCATGGCCGTTCTGCTGCCATTTGAACTTGAACGGCCCAACGCCCTCCACAACCACCGACAAGGTCACGGTATCGCCGACGGAAACATATTGCCTCTGCGGCTGGGTAACAATGAAGGGAGGCAGCGCGTCGGAGAAATTCGCCACGCCGTTGGCGTTCAAATCGTTCGGATCACTCACTACCACCAGCGCGGAACGGAAATCCGCCACGGGTGTGCCGGGAAATCCGTCGGAAAGCACAGTGGTCCCGATGTAGCTCCTGCCCACCCGCTCCAATACCGTTGGCAACATTCGAATCGCCTTGTGCGGAGCAACACGCAATTGTCGAGCTGACAACCTGACGGTGTTCATGTCGGTCACCCGGGTCGAACCTGACCCGTTAGTCGCACCGTTGTTAAACGACACGATGAACAAACTGCCCGATTCCGTCCGGCGATAACGCAATTCGCCGGACATACGCACGACGCTCTGAGTTGCCGTGAGCCGCGCACCTGGGATGATTTCGAAAACCGCTTTGCCTGATTCCTTGTTGCGTGCGCGGGTGATTTGCACGGCACCCTCCGGTATGGTCAGCCTTTGCGCACCGCGACGAATGCGCGTGGGAATCACTTCTACCGGCGCGAGCAAATCGACCGATCGTTCAATCTCCAAAAAGTCGGGAACCGCATCTTCATCCAAGTCGGGAACCGGGGTGCGAACGTAGATGGTCCCAGACTCCAGCGGCGTTGAAGAATGATCCCCATCGAACAAGTCGTAACTGGCCTCGTGCATTCCCTCCCGTGTGGCGCTTGGTCGAAACTCGCCATTATAAGAAAAATTAGGGCGGGATCCCGTGGTGCGAAAGACCATCAGAAGTGACTTGGCAGAATTGGTGGCGGCGGTCATGGCCAGCGACCGGTTGATGACCCTGAATGTGGCAGTTTGGGGAGGCTCGGGCGGACGCGCTGCAAAGACGGGGGAAACCAGCAGACCCGCCAACACGCACACACGCAAAGCTCTCTCAACACACACAGCCATTAGCGTATCGGCCCTCCATTCCTCGAAGTTGAGCCGATTGTTGCCACCGCCGACCTCATGTCGAAAGCAGGTATCATTTCGGCTTCACCTCCGGCTTCAACGTGATCGCCCTCAAGTCCATCACGGCGAGTCCAGGCTTCTTCACAGGCTTTACCGCGACCGTGTAATTGCCGGCGGCGCCAAACGTGAAGCCTCCGATGGTGCGCTCCACCCAGTTGGTAAATGAACCGGTATCCGGCACCACGTCGCGAATCATCTGCTCGCCAACCGTCACGGTGTATTCGCTACCGCCACTGCCTTTGCCGCAAGACTGCGTGAGTACCACCGAAAACTTGCCGGCCGACTTGATCTCGAAATCCCAGCTCACCCAATCGTCCGCCTTAGTCCAGAAACCAATGGTGTTCTTGTGCGACTGCGGCTCGTAGCGGATGGTCTTGCCGTGCGTGGTGGCGTCCTTGGCCAGCAAGGTCACCGTGCCGTCAGCGGCTTGCGGAATGATCTTCGCCGTCTCAGCAGCCCAAGTGGTTGTGCTCAGGACTGCCGTAAACAACAAGATGTTGAGTAGTCTCATTAAGGCTGGGACTTTAGGCAACCCACCTTTCTAAGGCAAGACCTGTCATCTGGCTTCAAGATGACCATCATGGGCGGCGACCGTGCGGAGATTAAGGGCAACGCCCCAGTTCACCGCGCGCCGAGGAGGCTCTCCGCGTGTTTGCGTGCCGCCGCGCTTTGACCGCCCAGCATCCTCGCCAGTTCTCCCACCCGCGCATCGGCCTCCAGCAATGAGATTTCGGAAATCGTCCGCCCGTCCTTAACCTGCTTGCTCACCATGAAATGTGCACGACCTTGGGCGGCGACCGGAGCCAAATGCGTGATGCAGAGCACCTGATGATTGCGCGCAATCTGCCGCATCTTCTCGCCCACGGCATTCGCGGTTTCGCCTCCCACGTTGGCATCCACCTCGTCAAAGACCAGCACCGGCACGTCATCCTCGGCGGCCAACACCGTCTTGAGTCCCAACATCACGCGCGCCATCTCGCCGGATGAAGCGATGGCCCGCAACGGGCGCGGTGGCTCACCGGTATTCGGCGCGAATTGGAATTCCACCACATCCAGTCCCGCGGTCCGCACCGGCGTTCCCGGTTCGATCACCGCCTGCGTCTCGATGGCGACATCGAAGCGGCACTGCTGAAAACCGAGGGCCGACAATTCCTTTACCACCGCCCTGCTCAACTTTGGTACCAGCTTCCTGCGCTCGGCGGAAAGCTCGCGGCCGGCGCGCAATAGTTCGCGGGTGTTCTTCTCCAACGCCGCATTCAGCCTCGCCAACTCGGCATCCCGTTGCTCCAGCGACTCCAGCTTTCGTTTCGCCTCGTCGCCGAATTCGATGACCTCGGCCACGGACGCGCCGTACTTGCGCTTGAGGCCGTGTAGCAGGTTCAGGCGTTCCTCCAATTCCGCCAGTCGCGCGGGATCAACCTCAGCCCGATCGCAGTACCGGGACAACTCCGCCTGCAACTCGCGCCAGACGGCCACGCCTTGCCCGTGCAATTCGGACAACACCCCCGCGCTCGCATCCAGCCGCTGCAACTCCTGCAACACGCGGCCCAACGCACCGGCCTGGGTGAGCAACGCGGCATCTTCCTCGGCCAAAACCCCGAGCGCCGAGCGGCCCAACTCCAGCAAACGCGCGCCGTTGGCGGCCCGCCTGTGCTCCGCCTCAATCTCCTCGTCCTCGCCCGCGCGCAGCTTCGCGCCGGCGATTTCGCGGACCTGGAAACGCAACAAATCCAATTGCTGCGCGTACGTCCGCTCATCCACGACCAGCGCCGCCTTCTCCGCCTCAAGGCCGGCGCGCGCGGCCCCCAACGCCGCAAACGCCTCGCGTTTGGCATCAAGCTTTCCAAACGCGTCGAGGATGGCCAGTTGCCGCGCGGGTTGGAGCAGCGACTGGTGTTCGTGCGGCCCGTGCATGTCAACGAGCCATTCTCCCACAGCGGCGAGGATGTTGAGCGTGGTTGGCGAGCCATTGATGAACTGCCGATTCGCGCCGGCGGCGGTGAAGGTGCGCTTGAGAACAAGCTGCCCGTCTTCGCACGGTTCCAGCCCGTTCCCGTCGAGGAACACCCCAAGCGGCGCGCGCAACCGCCGCACGTCGAATACCGCCTCAACCGAGCAACTGTCCGCGCCCGCGCGGATCAACGTGCGGTCCGCGCGTTCGCCCAGCACGAGCGTCAAGGCGCCAATGATGATGGATTTGCCCGCACCGGTCTCGCCGGTGATGACATTGCAGCCGGGATGGAGATCGAGCGTGAGGTCGGCCACGAGGGCGAGGTTCCTGATCCGCAACGTGGTGAGCATGGCAAATTGTTGGCGCTGAATTTGCGCACCGTGCTAGCGTTCGGCAAAAGAAATTTCGCCGCACGATGCAAAGACAGATTGAACGAACGGAACAGTCGGCCGTAAACGGAGGGCGATGCTCCAAAGACCAAGGTCCAAGCCGCAAGGAATCTTCAAGTTCCAAGCTCCGACCGGTTTTGGCCGGCAACGATTCAAGGTCCGGCTCCTGGAGCTTCCTTGGAACCTGGCCTCCGGACATTGGAGCCTAAATTCATGTCCTTCTCCTTCACCTTCCTCGGCTCCGGCACTTCGCAGGGCGTTCCCATCATCGGCAAGGAATACCCGCCCTCGTTTCTCGCCAATCCGAAGAACCATCGCACACGCCCTTCGATTTACGTCGAGAGCGCGGGCGCGAAGCTCGTCGTCGATACCACGCCAGAGTTCCGCCTTCAGTGCCTGCGCGAGAAAATCCGCTGGCTCGATGCCGTGGTGTTCACCCATCCGCATGCTGACCACATCATGGGCTTGGACGATTGCCGCCGGTTTTGCGACCTGCGCGGCGGGAAGCTTCCGATTTATGCTGACGGACCGACGATGGACGCGTTGCGCCGTGTCTTCCAATACGCCTTCCACGACGGCCCAGTCCCGAAAGGGTATTTCGCGCCCGACCCGCGCTTGATCAACGGCCCCTTCGAGATTGGCGACCTGCGGTTGCAGGCGTTTCCATTGCCCCATGGCTCCGTGAAGGCAAACGGGTTCGTCTTCGAGCAGGCCGGCCGCAAACGGCTCGCCTATTTCAGCGACTGCAAGGAGGTCACCGACGACGCCTTGCGGGCCGCGCGCGGCGTGGAGGTCGCCGTGCTCGACGCCCTGCGCCGCGAATGGCATCCCACGCACATGTGCCTCGACGAAGCCCTCACTGCGGCGCGGCGCATCGGCGCGGAGCGGACTTTTTTCACCCACCTCACGCACGACTACGACCACGATATCGCACAGGAGGAATTGCCCGCAGGCGTCACTCTGGCCTACGACGGGCTGCGTGTGGAATTCGCGAGCTGACATGAAGCCCGTCCCTCTCTTGCATTTTGCCGGCAGCGTGACTGCAGCGGCCCGCTGTCTGACGCTGCTTGTCGGACTTCTCATTGGTGCAGCAAGCCGGCCTGCAGCCCGCGCCGCTGAGCCCGGCGATCTCGTCGTGGTGGTCTTCAATAAAGCACTGCCCGAGTCGAAGAAGATCGCCGACCACTACGCCGCCGCGCGCAATGTACCGGCAAGGAACGTCATCGGCCTCGACCTTCCGACCACCGAGGAGATTACGCGCGCTGAGTTCAAGAAACGCCTGCACACGCCTTTGTTCGAGCGGTTCCTTGACAACAAATGGATCGTCCTCAACACCGCGCGCCGGCCCAAGCCGTTGCCACCGAACTTCCGGCCCATTCTATCCGGAAAAGTGCGATACCTCGTCCTCTGCCACGGAGTGCCGTTGAAAATCTCCGAGGACCCGACGCTGACCGAACCCGAGGTCGCGGCCAGGCAACCGGAACTCCGCCGCAACGGCGCCGCGGTGGACAACGAACTGGCCCTGCTCCCCATCTCGCGCGAAAAGACGCTGCTCTCCGGGCCGCTGCCCAATCCGTTCTACGGCGCGACCAATTCCGCCGTGTTTAACGTCACCAACGGCATCATCCTCGTCTCGCGCCTCGACGGTCCAACGCCGGAAATCGCGCTGCGGCTCGTGGACAAGGTGATGCAGGCCGAGTCGAACGGCTTTTGGGGCCGCGCCTACTTCGACCTTCGGGGAATCACCAACGGCGAATACAAAACCGGCGACGACTGGATTCGCGGCGGCGCGCTCGTGGCGCGCGGCACCGGATTCGAGACCATGATCGACGCGATGCCCGCAACATTTCCCGCCGCGTTCCCGATGAGCCACGTCGCGATTTACGCGGGCTGGTACGAGGGGAATGTTTGCGGGCCGTTCGCCCGGCCGCAGGTCGAGTTCATGCCCGGCGCCTTCGCGTACCATCTGCATTCCTTCAACGCCGCCACACTCCGCTCGACCAACCGCCACTGGGCCGGCCCGCTGCTCGCGCGCGGCGCCAGCCTGACCTTCGGCTCAGTGGACGAGCCGTATTTGTCCGGCACGCCCAACGTCGCCGTCTTTCTCGAACGGCTGCTTTGGAATCGCTTCACCTTTGGCGAGGCCGCCTACGCCGCGCAATCCGTGCTCTCGTGGCAGACCACGGTCATTGGCGACCCATTGTTCCGGCCCATCTCCGAACCACCCGAGGTGCTGCATTTCCGCCTCGAAGCGGCCACCAACTCGTGCGTCGAGTGGTCGCACCTACGGGTCGTCAACCTGAACCTGGCTCGCAACGCGAGCGCCCCGGACGAACTGCTGAAGTATGTCGAGGACGTACCGCTCACCAAGGCCAGCGCCATCCTGCTGGAGAAGCACGGCGACATCCTGCGCGCCCAAGGCCGGCAGGCTCTGGCCGTCGAGTCCTACAAACAGGCCCTTGAACAGCGCGCCTCGCCGCAGCAGAAGGTGCGACTTCTCCTGACCATCGCCCAGATGCAGAGCCTGCTGAACCGCGACGCGGACGCCTTCGCGGCGTACGAAAGGCTCATCGCGGATTGCCCGGACTATCCCGATCTGGCGCAAATCCAAACCCGCCTGGTCGCGCTGGGCAAATCACTTGGGAAGACCAACGAAGTGGAGCGATACCAGAAGGCGTTGGAAAAGCCGGGTGGAAATTAGGCGCGGAATGCCGACAAGCGGCTGCAGACCGGCTCCCGGAACGTGGGGACGAACCGCCGGCCTCATGCGCCGTTACCGCGTCCCCGACAGCTCTCCAAACACCGCCTGCTCGAACACCCGCACGTAGTCGCCGGTTGTCCGTTCCCAGGAATAATCTGCCTGCATCCCGTTGCGGCGGAAATGCCGATCCAGCCGCGGGGTCGAGTACAGCACCAGAGCCTTGCGCATCGCCTTGGCCAGGGCGCGCGACGTGTATTCGCCAAACTTGATGCCGTCGGCCATCTCGGGATTGTCCGTCACATCCGTCACCGAGTCGTCCAGCCCGCCCGTGCGACGGACGATCGGGATGGTGCCGTAGCGCTTGGAGTACATCTGGTTCAGACCGCACGGCTCGAACCGGGACGGCATGAGGAAGAAGTCCGAGCCGGCCTCGATGCGGTGCGAAAGCGGCTGATTGAAGCCGAGACGCACCGCGACCTTCTCCGGATGCCGTCGCTGTAACTCGGCATAGGCGCGCTCGAAATGCGGTGCGCCGCTCCCCAGCAGCACAAACTGCATCGGTGCGGAGAGCATCTCCTGCAAGGCGCCGAGCTGGATGTCCACGCCCTTCTGGTCCGCCAGCCGGGTGATGTTCCCGAACAACGGCACGTCGGGATTCTCCGGCAGTCCCACCTCGCGCTGAAGGGCGGCTTTGTTCTCCGCCTTCCCGGCCAGGTCTTCGACGGAATACGGATGCGGCAGGGCGGAGTTTCGTTCCGTGTTCCATTCTTCGTAATCCACGCCGTTGAGAATCCCCGTCAGCACGTGCTGGCGGCGGCGCAGGACACCGTCGAGGCCGCAACCATATTGCTCAGTGGTGATCTCGCGCGCGTAACGCGGGCTGACGGTCGTCAGCGTATCCGAGAATTCAAGGCCGGTCTTGAGGCAGTTGAACCCACCGTAAAACTCCGCGCCCTCGGCGTTGAAATAGAGCATGGGCAGATTCGTGAGCGCGTAAGTCGCGCCGGGGAAAAGGCCCTGGTAGGCAAGATTGTGGATGGTCAGGCACGAACGCAGCGTGCCGCTCCAGCCCTCGCGCCGTTGCTCGTCATGCACAAACAACGGCGCCAACGCCGCCTGCCAGTCGTGGACGTGCAACAATTCCGGCCGCCAAGGAAGGTAAAGGGCGAGGTTCGCCACCGCCTTGGCGAAGAACACGAACCGCTCGGCGTTGTCCGGATAGTCTGCGCCGTTTTCCTGGTACAACGCGCGACGGTTGAAGAAACCCGGCTGGTCGATGAAATAGATCGTGAGACGCTCGTTCACCTCGCGCACGCAAACCCCACCCTGCACTTGCTGCCCTCCCAGCGGCAAAGCCAGCCGCCAGTCGAACGGGCGCAGGTCCGGAAATTTCTCGCGGATGCCGGCGTAAAGCGGCGTGACCACGCCGACCTGGTGCCCGGCCGCGGCCAGTGCCTTCGCCAGCGCGCCGACCATGTCGGCCAGCCCGCCGCTCTTCGAGTACGGATGCACTTCGCTACTGGCGAGAAGAAGCTTCATTGGAAAGCGCTTCCGTGGGACAGGAATTCTGCCGGCGCCCGCAACCCGCAAGTGAACTTCATCTTCATGTCACTCATGTCGGAACCTGAACACCGCCACTTGATCCCGCGGAAAAAATCATGCCGTGATGCGGTCCGTCCCAAGATAAGGCCGGAGAGGCTCGGGAACCGCCACGCTGCCGTCGGCCTGCTGATGCGTCTCGATGAGCGCGACGAACAACCGTGCCAGCGCCGTGCCGGAGCCGTTAAGAATGTGCGGCAGCCTGTTTTGCCCTTCTTCGGTCTTGAAGCGCAGGCTCATCCGACGCGCCTGGAAATCCTCGCAGTTCGAGCAGCTTGAGACTTCGAGATAAGTCCCCTGCCCCGGCGCCCACACCTCGATGTCGTACGTCTTCGCGCTCGCGAAGCCCATGTCGCCGGTGCAGAGATTGATCACGCGATAGTGCAGGCCGAGCAACTGCAAAACCTTTTCCGCGTTCGCGACCATCTTCTCCAACTCCTCGTAACCCTCCTCGGGCTTCACGATCTTGATCAACTCGACCTTGTCGAACTGATGCACACGAATCATGCCGCGCGTGCCCACGCCCGCCGCGCCCGCTTCAGCACGAAAACACGGGCTGTAGGCCACGTAACGCACCGGCAGTTGTTTCTCCGCCAGGATTTCCTCGCGGTGGATATTCGCCACCGGGGCCTCGGCAGTGGGAAGCAAATAGAGTTTCCCCAACGTCGCCGCGTCGTTCCCCTCGCGCACCGCGTAGGCCTGGTCCTCGAACTTTGGAAATTGGCCCACGCCGGTCATGCAATCGCGGCCGATGATGTACGGCGGCGACACTTCGGTGTAGCCATGCTCGCGCGTGTGCAAATCGAGGAGCATCGAAATCAGCGCCCGTTCCAACCGCGCGCCCCAATTCGTGTAAAGCAGGAAACCGCTGCCGGACAATTTCGCACCGCGCTGAAAATCGACCAGCTTGAGCTTTTCACACAATTCGACGTGCGACTTGGGTTGAAACGCGAACGCGGGCTTCGCGCCCCAGCGGCGGATTTCAGGATTTTCCTCCGCCGTCTTCCCCAGGGCCACGCTGGCATGCGGAAGGTTCGGCAGGCGAAGGAGAATCACATCCAAGGCCTCTTCCGTCTTTTTCACCTGCGCGTCCAGGCCCGTGATGCGGTCGCCGATCTGTTTGGTTTCGGCCTTCTTCGCCTCGGCCTCGGGGAGCTTCTTCTGGCCCATCAACGCGCCGATCTCCTTCGAGACGCGGTTGCGTGTCGCCTTGAGTTGCTCCACCTCGGCGAGCGCTTTGCGCCGTTCCTCGTCGAGAGCCAGGACTTCGGCAATGCGCGCCTCGTCGCCGCCGTGACGCGAGGCGAGGCGTTCACGGACGAGATCGGGGTTTTCTCGGATCAACCGGATATCAAGCATCGGCGGAGTAAAAATCAGCGCCGGTCAAAATGAAAATCCCAAAATCCAGCCGCCGATCGGGTGGGCGCATCACAGCTTTCCTGCCGCGGCGAGCGCACGCTCCCCAACCCGGGTGGGTTGCAGCCGAACGGGATGCGCCCCGATCAGGCAACCAGCCATTCGCGCAAGGTGGCGAGGTCGCGTTTGTAGAACGCCATCGCGGACTTTTCGTCACCGATGTCGTATTCGTGATGTTGCGAGATTGGTCCGCGATAAGCCGTGGCTTTGAGCATCCCGAAAAACTTCCTGTCCACCATTCCTTCGCCCAGCGGGCACCAGACGGTGCGCCAGCCTTTGGCAGTCTTCTCCCAGCGGAAGTCCTTCACAAACACCGCGGTGAGCCACGGTTCAACCAGCCGGAAATTCGTTGGCCACGAAAGTCCGCCCTCCACCGTGGCGTGGCCAATGTCGTAGCAGTAGCCAATCTGCGCCGGATCGAGATCGCGGATCATCGTCCACACGTCCCACAACGGCGCGCCCACGTATCCGGCTCCAGAATGATTCTGAAAGCCCGCCTGAAGCCCGAGTTCTTTGTTCAACGCGGCGATGTCACGAAGTTTGGGTGCGATCTCCTTCAACTGCTCCGGCAGCGGTTTGTCCTTGGCGTAGGTGTAAAATCCGAGCCGATACCGCTTGATCCCGAGCTTCTGCATCGCGCGCAAGGTCTTCTCCGCCTGGGGTGTCACCGCCGTGATGTCGCTGGTGATGATACTCACCTCGCGCCCAACCGCGCGCAGCGCTTCGACGAACTTCGGCAACTCCTCATCAACCTTGTCCGGTGTAAACTGCGCGTCGCGCGCGCGCACGGGCAACTCGATTCCGTCCCAGCCGACCTCAGCCACCAGATCAGCCGTCGCCCGCGCACTGAGACTGCGAAATGGCTTCGAGAACGCGATGACCTTTTGCCGGGCCGCCGGCGCCTCACCAGCCAGAGCGCGACGCGGCGCCAGCGCAACCGCGGCAGCCAAAACCGCCGTCCGGGCAAGGAATTCGCGTCGTCCGGCATCGTGTGAGGATTTCATGCGCTACAGCGTAGCGACGGCAAAGCGTGAGGGAAAGTGGTTTGCTCCAGCGAGGTGCAAGGGAAGATGCCGATCAAGAACGGACCAAACCGTGTGGGGCGCGTCGCTCCGCACACGCTGGTGAGGCGTGGCGTGACCGAAAGCTGCGGCCCAGCCTGACCGTTTACAGCATCCGCACGCCTTGGGCATACCTCCGCTTCGCGACGCGCCCCACCTGCGCTGGCTCCGTCGTTAACCGCCGCTTCTACTCGCACCCGCTGCACCATTGGAAAACTGCGCGGCAAGCCAATGTCCTTTCGGAGCCGGGCGGGTTCCAACTATTGGCGCAGGCGGAAGAATTTCTGCGGCGCGCTCAAGGCCGGCTCGGCGTGGCCATTGGTAGCGCCAGGGATGTCGAGGTAGGGACCGGTCACATTGGTGCTGGATTGCAACGTGTAGGCCGTTCCCGCCCAGGTCAGCCGCACGGAGTTCGTCTCGAATGCAAACCCGATGCGTCCCGGCGGGCCGTCGGTGTTGCCAAGCACCAGCGCCATCAGGCCGTTGTTGCTGTCGAGGGCGAACACCATGTTGTTGCCGAACTCGACGCCGCCGGTCGAGTTGATGTTCTGCACGTCGGTCGGGAACAACTCCTGGTCGATCAGGACCGGCGGTTGGTTGAGATCGGAGAAGTTGTAAAGGCGCAAGTTGTCGGGGTTCTCGACGGACACGCCGCCAAGGATCTGGCGTGTGTTCTCGACGCCAATGACAAATACCGACGCTGGAAAGACCGCGTTCAAATAGGTGTGCAAGGTGGTGGCCACGCCCGTGTTGATGTCGAAGGACACCTGCCGCAACGGATTCGACCCATCGCCTTTGCCCCAGAACGTGTTTCCGGTTCCAAAGGAAAGCCCGAGGCCAAAACTGCCGGCGCCAGCGGCAGCATTGGTGAGCGGATGGGCCGTGAACGAGTTCCCGCCGTCGGTGGTGGTGAAGACCGCCAGAACGTTTCCGGCGCGGCTGCCGGCGATGATCTGGATGTCGTTCCCGCTGCCGCGAATCTCGAAGGTGTCGCCCCAGCGCTGGGCGTTGCCGAAGCCTGGGTCGCCGGAATAAGCCACGGCCGGGGTGTCCTCCGGCGTGTCGAGCAGCCAGCGGTAGATCTTGAAGGGATCGGTCGTGCCGTTGAGCGTGAGATTGGCCGCGAAAACCTGGCCGTCATCCGAGACGCCGATGCAGTTCAACGCGAAGTTCCCGCCTGTTACAGTGGCCGGGTTGACATCCAGTTGGTGGAGGTGCGTTCCCGTGGCGCCGTCAAGCACCGCAATCATGTTGCTTGGCGTGCGGGAGGCGATGAGCAGATGACCTTCGGAGGAATTGAAGGCAATGCTGCGCTGATTGTTGTCCTGGGAAAGATACGGCCGCGAACCCGGTGCAAGGGACCAGAGATTCGACATGGCGGCGGACCGCACCAGCGGGCGGACGGTGACCAAAGCGTTCTGGCTGGTAGCCGAGCCGACCGCATTGGTCACCACGACGCGATAGAACCCGGACTGGTTGGTCTGCGCGTTGTTGATCGTGAGTGACGGCGAATCCGCCGCGCCAAGCGTGTTCGACTGGAACTGCCATTCGTAATGCAACGGACGCAACCCGTCCGCGCCCACCGCCACGCTGATGGTGCCGCCTTCGAGCAAGGTTTGGGCGGACGGCTGCGTGATGATGACTGGCGGATTCGTGTTTGCGGGAAGCAACACCTTGCCAATCGCGGCGGTGGGTGTCGCCTGCCCCTTGTTGGTGTCGATGACGAAGGCGTTGAAATAAATGTGCGTGGGGTTGGTGACGGTGTTCACGTCGTGGTACAGGAGGCCATTCGAGGTGCCCTGCGGCTGCCCGGCAGCGGCTTGTTTCAACCGAGTTCCTGACAAAATAGTGTCCTGCCCGCCCGCCGGCTGTCCGGAACCAAAGGCGTCAATCGCAGTCGCACCGACATACGGACCAGTAGAGATGGAATAACCGTCGTTCACGTCGATACGCGCCACCGCACGCTGCGTTGTGCCTGGAATGAAGCTTACGAAGAGGCTCTTTTGCGGACCGAACCGGCAGAAAGTGAGCGCTTGCGGAGAAGTCATGTTCGCGACGGACGCGGACGTGGTGATGATCATCGGAATCACCAGCGACTCCTTTACGCCTCCCAGCGATGTATCGTCGAAATCGAGCGAAAGAGGGTCAGATGCACCCGCGATGAGGTCAGGTCGCACACACCAAATGCGAGCCGGCGACGTGCCCTGCACGTTGAAATAGCAGACACCCGTGTCATCCACCGCCACGCCGTTAACGCTGGAGCTGGTGTTGATCAGGCGCGTCGTCGTGACGTTCTGCGCGGGAGCGCGCAAGGTAGCCCAGGCGCGCCGCCAAATGGAGTTCGTCGAATCCGTGGGCTGGTCATTGCTCCAGGCTTCGACGCGATTGCCCATGCCCAGATACACGGTGGTGTTGGTCGTCCCGGTGGTGCGCACGGCGAAGCCGCGCGGCGTTCCACCGCGAGCCGGCGAGCCGTTGGTGCTGACAGTGGGACTGACGTACACGCCGCCATCGAGAAGATTGGTGTCCACTTGAAACGCCTTGGTGAGCACGGCGTTCTGCGCGGCGGGATCACCGCCGGCAGGAGCGCCGCCCAGCGTGCCGCCCGGCGCAGAGAAAATCACCGGCGCGGAATTGAGCGGCCCTCCCAGCACCCACAGCCGGTCGCTCACCGGGTCGTAGGCCAAGCTCTGACACCAACTCAACGACCCCTGCCCCGCGCCGCCCACAAGCAGGCCCGTGTCGCGGAAATTCGATCCGTTGTAGCCGCCGCCGTTGGTAATCACTATCGCGGCGATGCCGACGGCCGTGCGCCCGTCCTGCGCGGCGCTAAGTCCGCGCGCGATGTAGATAATCCCGCGCGCCTGATCCACCGCGATGTCGCGCTCGAACCCCGCCGTGCCGGCGAAGTTCACGCCGACGGCCGCGAGGTTGTTGGTGTCGATGACATTGTAGCCCTCGACGAAAGAATATCCGGCCGCGCGCAATCCTTGCGGAAGGGTCGTGGCCAACAAGGCGGCAATGACGAGTTTCTTAAGGTTCAGCATAGTTCTATTCCTTCTTTTTGAACGCAACAATGCAACGGTTCAAGGCGTTTGGATTGAGGTACAATTACGGTTCGGCGCGGATGCGAAGTCGATAAAATTCCCGGGCCGGCGGCGTGTTGGTCCGGACGAAAACTCCGCTGTCGTTCGTGGCGGCAAAGGCGCCGGAAGCGATCCCGTGCCAGCCATTGCTACCGGTCAAATTGGTCGTTCCCTCCAGCTCGTAAGCCCGGCCCGGCAGCAGCGGCGCAAAGCTCAAACTCACCGCGTTGCTTGCCGCCGAGTCCATCCGGAAGGCCAGCCGCGAATCGGCGCGGCGCGGGTTCGTCCCGGCGAGGTATTCCGACGCGGTGTCGATGCCGTCGCCGTCGTGATCGAGCTGGGCGTTCACCGGCCCGCCGAAATGGGCCTCCGCCCACCACGCGGGAACCGTGCCCGGAGCGGGCGGTTCCTGGTTTGTTGCGTAAAGAAACCGCACCGCATCGGCGATGACGACCTTGCCGCTTTCCGCCGTGTTGTTGCTCCACTGGAAGAAGCCGCCGGTGCCGCTTTGAAAGTGCAGGTTCGTAGCCACCGTCCGCCACGCGCCGCCGCCGGAAGTCTGGTTCACCAAGCCCGCAACCACGGCGGCGTCCGCCTGAATCAGAAACGGCGCGACCGCGCTGCGGTTGCCGCCCTGAGAATACCAGACCTGCACATCGTAAAGGCCGGTCACCGGCAAATCTGGCACGTAGCGGGCCGTGGATGCGCCGCCCGTAGTCGAGGCAAAGGCGTAGTTCGTGCCGAATTTGTCGGCCGCGCTGGAAGCGGTTGTCCAGCCACCGGTGAACGCGGCGTCCATGTTGTCGAGGATCGTCTCTCCAGCCGTGCGAAACGCAGCAACCGCCGATGCGAGAGTGTTCGATCCGGCGCGCGAGACAGCGCGGAAGAAACAATTCGTGCCGGGTGCAAGACCAGTGAGATGGATGGCGTGGTTGGTCAGCAACATCGCATCGCGCCAACTCGCCGCCCCCAGGCCAGGCGTGGGACCAAATTCGATTTGCGCGTCCATCGGCGCCGGAGTCGCCCAGACGAAAACCGCCTCCGAGCGGCCGGGGAACACCTTCACGGCATCGAGAACCCCAGGCGGGTTAAGCACGAAATCAAGCGTCGCTACCGCGCCGGTGGTGATGGCGACGGCAAGGGTGCGCGAGGCGAGGTTGCTGAAGCTCGCGGTCACGGAGTAGTTGCCGGGCGGCAAATTGGCAAAGCCATAGAAGCCGGTGGCGTCGTTGGTGCGCGCCGCGTTGACCGGAACCGTGATGGACACCAACGCGCCATCCAGTTCCAGACCCGTGACGGCGGACGTGATGGTTCCTTTCAAATGCCCGGCCGTTGGCGCGGTCTTCCACGGCATGGTTGGAACGGACACCGCGCTTGCAAACACGGGTACCGGATTCGGATCGTAGCCCGAAGGACTCGTCAAGGCGGCGAAGACCGTGGACGGAGGGAGGTTCGTTTCCGGCACAGCGTAGGAATAGAACGCCACGCCCGCGGCCGCATTCGACGCGGAGGTCAAGGCGCGCGACGTGCGGGTCTGGTGAATGACATTGGAGAGGATGTTCAGGTACGCGCCCTCGCCCAATACGACCTGCCGCGAGTAGGCGTGGTTCTTGGCGAAGATGCTCCAATCCGCCCAAGCATTCGAGTAGCGCCGTTGATCGAAGTACATCATCGGGATGTTCAGATCGAGAATTCCCTCCTGCATCCAGCCGCGCCAGTCCTGCAACACGCTGCTCCATGCGGCGGAGGTCGGCCATTGCGCCGTGGTGGTGATGCCGGGTGCGAAGCAGATCGTGGCGGCGGAAATCTTGATCTGCGGCTTCAGCGCGATGGCGTTGAGGTAAATCTTGCGGACTAGCGACGATACCTGGTCACGGCGAAATTGCAGCCATTGCGGGTCGGTGGCGGCCGGCGTGCCGGCGGTGTTGAAGCGCCGCTGAAAGCGCGCCACTGCATTCGAGTGATAGCCCCAGGTGTTTCCTGAGTAGCGGATGTAATCGAGCTGGAACCCGTCGATGTCGTAGCGCGAGATGATGTCCATCGCCACGTTGTGGATGTGCTGCTGAACCTCGGGCAGAGACTGGTCGAATTGGTAATTGGCGCCGTCCCAGTTGGTGCCGGCGTTGTTGCGGCTCAACCACTCCGGCCGGGTGTAAAACGGATGATTCGTCTGCGACGGCCCGGTGGAGGCGTTGTTCCATACCAAGAAGGTGGTGATCCAAGCATGAACCTCGATCCGCGGCCCACCGGAATGCGCCTTTGCCACCAGGTCCGCCAGCGGATCGAAGCTCTGCGGCGACACGTCGCTGGCCTTCGGCTCGAAAGTGCTGTTGTAGTAGGCATCACAGCGCTTGCGAACCTCGACGATGATGGCGTTGCAATTCGCCGACCGCGCCGTGGCGACAAGTTGCGAGACCTCGTTACTGGTCCGCATCCCGGCGTGAAAGGTGTCCGCCCACAAAGCGCGGAACTCCTCCTGCGCCCGCGCGAAGATCGGCAGCCCGAACGCGCAGGCGCAAAGTAATCGCAGGACATGGGTGCGTGGATTCATGAAACCGAAACACCATGCCAGATAACCACCGCGATGGAAAGCAACCGTTGCCAAGGATGGCATCACACTTCGCCTGCAAATCCCTGCTGCCGGAGCGCCTCATAAAGCACCAACGCCGCGCAGTTCGAGAGGTTCAGCGAGCGTGACTCCGCATTAAACATCGGAACCCGCAGCCACTGATCCCGGTGTCCCTCCAGCAACGCATTCGGAAGGCCCGCCGTCTCACGGCCAAAGACCAGGTAATCCCCGGCCCCATAAGTCACCTCCGCGTAATGCCGTGGCCCGCTGGATTCAATGAACCACAGTCGCGCGTCGCCGGGCAACGCCGCCATGAACTCGGTCCAACTCTTCCATCGCAGCCATTCAACCTGCCGCCAATAGTCCATGCCCGCGCGCTTGAGTTGCGCGTCGTCGAGTTTGAACCCGAATGGTTCGATTAAATGCAAAGTCGTGCGAGTGGCGGCACACAGCCGCGCCACATTGCCGGTGTTCGGCGGAATCTCGGGTTCAACCAGAACGATGTTCATCTCAATCCTCTCCTCCGGAAAGCTCCGCCATGCCTTCAGCCTTGCGCCCGCGCGCGTAGAACACCTTCCAAAGGACCAGTCCGCAGGCCGGCGCAGACATTCCTGCCGCGCGCCGGTCGCGCGCCGCGAGCATGGACTCGATGTCGCGCGCCGAGAATTTTCCCAAACCGGTTTGAACAAGCGTGCCTACGATGCCCCGGCACATTTTGTAGAGAAAGCCATCGCCAACGATGGTGAATGTGACCAGCGCGCCACTGCGCCGGACGCAACATCGGGAAACGGTCCGAACCGTTGTTTCCCGCGCGTAGCCAGGGTTCGCGGCGAAGGACTGGAAGTCGTGTTTCCCGACGAACACCCGCGCCGCAGCCCGCATCGCTGCGAGATCCAGCGGCAACGGCACATGCCACGCCGTGGTGCGCAACAGCGGATTCATGGCCGCGTGGTTCCATACTAGGTAGCGGTATTCCTTGCCGGTGGCACTGAAGCGCGCATGAAAATCCTTGGGCGCGCGGTCCACGCGGAGCACACGTATGTCCTCGGGAAGGAACGCGTTGAGAGCGAGCAGAAGCTTGCGGGGTGTCATGCGGAACCGAGCGCGGGGAATCTCGAAATGCGCGACCATGCCCAGGGCGTGAACACCGGTATCGGTGCGGCTCGAACCGTGGATTCGTCCCACCTCGGGAAACAACTTCGCCAGCGCCTCCTCCACGAGTTGCTGCACTCCCAATCCGATTTTCTGCACCTGCCAGCCCTGATACCGACTGCCGTCGTAGGCAATGGTCAGCCGCAGCTTGACGGTGGCGGCGGATTCGGCTGGCGGTGTTTGCTGGCTCACAAGGTTGAAGAACTGGCGGAAGGGGTGGGATTTGAACCCACGGTTGCCTTACGACAACGCCTGATTTCGAGTCAGGTGCCTTCAAC